>JBBQNO010000121.1:0-6688 GCA_038330045.1 Actinomycetales bacterium
ACTTCGTCGCGGTGATGGCGCATGTGCGCGCTGCGATCACACACATCGAACCGGTCGACTCCCCGCAGACGCTGAGGGACGAAGGTGTCGAGGTTCTCGCCGGGTATGGCGTTCTCACCGGCCCGACCTCGCTCCAGGTCAGCGAGCCGGGCGACGGTTCGGCGACACCGGTGATCCATGACATCGAATTCTCACAGTTACTGCTAAGCACCGGAGCAGGTCCGGCAATGCCGCCCATTGATGGGTTGGCCGACGCGAGCCCGCTAACCAGCGAGTCCGTATGGGACTTGACCGAATTGCCCGGACGCCTGGCGATCTTGGGCGGCGGCACCATCGGCTGCGAGCTCGGCCAGGCCTTCGCTCGGCTCGGAGCCGACGTGACCATCGTCGAAGGCGAATCACGACTGATCCCCTCCGAAGATGAGAAGGCGTCCGGCATTCTGACCGCCTCTCTGGAGGCCGATGGGGTGACCGTGCGGACCGGTGCCAAAGTCACCCGGGTTTCGGCGCCCGGGGACGCTGGCGGAAGTTTGTTCCTAGATGACGACTCTGCTGTCGATTTCGACCAACTGTTAGTAGCCGTTGGCCGCAGCCCCCGCACCAAAGATATCGGCTTGGACGTCGCCGGAGTTGAGGTCGGCGAACGCGGCATGGTCACCGTGGACGATCTGCTGCGCTCCACCAATCCCCGCATTTGGGCCGCCGGGGATCTGACCGGCCACCCGCAGTTCACCCACATCGCGGGCAACCACGGCAGCGCGGCGGCATCGAATGCTGTCCTCGGCACGCGACGCAAGGTCTCATCTGTAGTTCCCCGAGTGACGTTCACCGACCCGGAGATCGCTGGGGTGGGCGTGTCGACGCAGGATGTTCCCGCGGGATTGAAGCGCGTCATTATCGAGCACGAAGACATTGACCGGGCCGTGGCCGAGGGCCAAACGTCGGGCTACACCTCGATCGTCTTCGACAAGGGCGGCACGATCCTTGGCGCGACGGTCGTGGGGCCCAGGGCGGGTGAGAGCCTCGGTGAGCTGACCCTGGCCGTCACCAAGGGCCTCAAAACCCGTGACCTCGCTGGCGTCATTCACCCCTACCCGACGTATAACGACGGCCCCTGGAAGGCCGCGCTCGAAGACGTCAGTAACCGGTTGGACTCACCGTTGGCCGACAGGGCGATCGGCGTGCTTTCGACCGTGCGTCAACAGTGGCTGAAGCGCCGCCCCTAGCGGCCACAATCTCGGCCATCTCCACCAGTCACTCCGTTTGAGCACATGTGGTGTGTGGTGCCACGTGACATGTGCTCAAACGCCACGACATGTCGGCCCTGTCCGCCACTCGACGGTCCACAGGCGTCGACACGTCAGCGCGGCGGGCGGCTCAGAGTGCGGTAACCACCGATCATGCGCTGGGCGGCGCTGATGGCCACCACGCTAGCCCAGACCCATGCGATCTGCTCCGCGTAGAACGGCAGCAGCAACCACAGGCTATGCACCGCAATTGTTTCCGTGCCCTCAGCCAGGCCACCCAAGAAGCTGAACGAGCGTCCATCGTCGAGCCGGTGGCCGGTGCGTTCGGCGATCGACGAGAACGCCAAGAACGCGGTGCCGTTGACGTAGTACGTCACTAAGACCAGCGCAAACGGTACCCACGACGCGTCATACCCACCGCTGGCGGCACCGGCGGTCACGCCGATGGCGACGCCCAACACCGTGCTGCCGTAGACCAAGAAGTCGGCTGTGATGTCGAGGAATCCCCCGCCCTCCGTCCCGCCCGGCCCCATGCCCGATCGGTGGGATCGCAACCGGGCCAACGGTCCGTCGAGCCCGTCGCACAGCCGCGACGTCAACCACAGTGCCAGGGCCAGCGCCCACAGTTGCATCCCGGCGCCCACCGCACTGCCTAGGCCCAAGGCAAGCCCCAGGAGGCTGATCCGATTGGGCGTGATCCACGACTGGTCGAGACCAGCGGCAGCCTGTTGCAGCGGACGATCAAGGAGCGAGCGCATCGACGCGTCTAGCACGACAACCCCTACGCCTGCACGTCGTCAGCGGGAACGGCCGAGGAGACCGCCGGGTCACCGGATCGAGCGCGTCCCCGCTGTAGCAACACGTAGCCGATCACGATCAACACCACGATCCCGGCGAGCGACCACAATAAACCGGATGGATCTTCGAGCCCAGCGGCGCCGACCTGCACATACAAAGCGACCGCGGGCAAAATCCCCAGCGCAGTCCCAATCGTGTACGAGGTCAGCGGTATGCCGGTCGCTCCCGCGACATAGTTGACCGCCACAAACGGGGCCACGGGCATCAACCGGATCGCCAGCACGGGAAAGACGCCACTGCCTTCGAGGTATTGCCACACCTTGCCCCTGTGCTTCTTGATGATGGGCTCAATCGCGGGCCGGATAGTGCTGCGCGCGAGGAAGAACCCCGCCAACGCCCCGAGCATGGCTCCTACCCAGATGATCACCACACCCCAGATCCCACCAAAGACCGCGCCTGCCAAAACGGTGAACAACCCCAGCGGCACAGGCAGGAGCGCCAGCACAGCATACACGAAAATAAAGATCACCGGGCCCCACCAGCCTGCGGCAGCCACGCGCTCTCGCACGGCCGATGGCTCCAAGAATCCTTGATCGTAGGCAATCCACACCAAGGCCAGGGCGATGACCACCGTCACCGCCCGGACAATCCATTGCTTGGTGCTGACCTGCTTGGTCATCCATGTGCCTTCCTGAAGCGAATGCGTCTTATTGTCGCTGGTTCGCAGACAATGTTCTTTCACCACGGGAAGACAGTGGGGCGCGGCCCGTGTTCCCGAAGTCACGATGACGTTCCCTTTCGGAAAGAAGTGTGTTGATGCGCCTTACACCTCGCGGGTTCGCGACCTTGCTCATGGCTGGGTTGACCCTCAGTGCCTGCGCGCCACCACAGGCCAACACGACGGACGCACCACAGCAGTCCTGGGATGACATCACCAGCGAGGCCGACGGCCAGGATGTCGCGTTGTGGATGTACGGCGGCGACCCGGCGGGCAATGCCTACATCGACGACGAGCTCATCCCTGCGGCCAAAGACGTGGGCGTCAACCTGCGGCGGGTGCCTGTGGCCGACACGAAGGACGCAATCAACCGGGTGTTGACCGAGGTCCAAGCCGGGGTCGATGACGGCGAGGTAGACCTGATCTGGGTCAACGGCGACAACTTCTCGACCGTCCAGCAGGCCGGCGGGTGGCAATGCGACTGGGTGTCGAGTTTGCCGAACGCGCAGTTCCTCGACCCGGAAGACCCCCTGGTGAGCAGCGACTTCGGCGTCGACGTTGCCGGGTGTGAAGCACCGTGGCACAAGGCGCAGTTCAGTTTCGTCTACGACGCGGCGCGGGTCGACAACCCGCCGACCTCGATGGACGGGCTAATGCAGTGGGCCCAAGATCACCCGGGCCGCTTCACCTACCCCGCTCCCCCCGACTTCACCGGCTCGGTCTTTATCCGCCAGGCGTTGTCGGCTGTCTCCGGGGGCGTCGACAACGTGCCGCTGACGTTCGACCAAGGCGCCTACGACGAGTTGTCCCCCGCGCTTTTTGCGCGCCTCAACGAGATTGCGCCGGACCTATGGCGCGAAGGCGAGACCTACCCACGCGACTCCGCCGCCCTCGATAAGTTGTACGCCGACGGCCAGGTCGACTTCACCATGACCTACGGGCCGGCGACGTTGACCGACCTCGTCGCGGACGGCACGTTCCCCGAGACCACCACCGTGTTGACTCTCGACGAGGGCACCGTCGGCAACGCCAGCTTCTTGGCCATCCCGTCCACCTCGGGCAGCTCCGAGGGGGCAAAGGTCGTAGCCAACATCGCGATGTCCCCGGAACAACAGGCCATCAAAGCCAACCCCGAGGTATGGGGCCAGTTCACGGTGCTGGATCAGTCACTGTTGAGCGGCGATGAGCAAAAGGCCTTTACCGACCTGCCTGCCTCCCCCGTCGTGCCGCCTTACGAAGAGTTGTCCGCCAACGCTAACCCCGAGCTGTCCTCCGCTTGGGTGCCGGTGCTCGATGAGGGCTGGCGACGGTCGGTGCTCGCCGAATAGTGAGCACTCGTCTGGGCCTCGGCTCCGTGCTGGCGCTGGTCGCCGGTGCCTTCAGTGCGGTCGTCGTCGCCAGCGCTGTGGTCACCCTGGCGCTGAGCGCTGTCGGCTTGATGCCACTGGTGGGTCCACCGGGGCTACGAGCCGACGCCTTCGTCGCTGTTGCTCCGGATTTGTTGGTAGCCACCCGACAGTCCCTGATCATTGCCGGGGCTTCGTCGATCGTGGCCGCCGTCATCGGGATGGCCGTCGCCCTGGTGGTGGTAGGCACCGCCCCCGGGGCACGGGTGCTCTCGGGGCTCGCGGCGGCACCGATCCCCATCGCTCACATCGTCGGGGCCGCCTCGTTCGCGCTGCTGCTCTCCGATGCTGGATTGTTCAACCGCCTTAGCGGCGTGTCGACCTCTTCGTGGCCCGCGTTGGTAGCTGGCCCTTGGCCGGTGGCCTCGGTCGCGGCCTTTGCGTGGAAGGAATCGGCCTTCGTGGCCCTGGTGGTCACGGCCTCCCTCGGGCCAGCGGTGCGCAACTACTCAGAAGTAGCCTCGATGCTCGGCGCGGGCCCGCTGGACCGCATACGCCGCGTCGTCATCCCCCTTGCCACCCCTGCGCTGCTGGGCTCCACCATCATCGTGTTCCTCTTCACCCTGGGCTCCTACGAAGTGGTCTGGCTGTTGGGGCAGGCCTACCCCGAGCCACTGCCAGTGACCGCCTACCGGCTCTTCACCTCCGTTGATCTGCAAGCCCGGCCGCAAGCCGCTGCCGTGGCCCTGATCACGGTGCTCCTTGCCCTCGTGGCAGCAGCCGCCACGGTGCCTTTGCTGCGGCGTCTGGGGACGGCTCGATGAACTCGCGCGCCCTCGCCGTCGCGGCGGTGGGATTGTTGATGCTCTGGTTTGCGGTGCCGCTCGCCCCGGTGCTGCTCTGGGCTTTTGCCGACCAGTGGTCTTTCCCTGCCGTGCTGCCGAGCGAGTGGGGACTGCGCGGCTGGCGCGATGCGGGCGATGCCGGGGTGCTGGGGGCGTTGGGGCGCTCGACCGTGCTCGGTGCGATCGTTGCGGCGTTGGCCGTGGCCTTGGGAGCGGCGGCCGGTCGGGCACTGGCCTGGGCCCCGTCGAAGTGGAACTCGGTGCTGGCGTTGGCGTTGCTCGCGCCGGTGGCCCTGCCGCCCTTCGCCCTCGCGATGGGCCTCGACGTGCTCTTGCTGCGCCTGCGCGTGCCGTCGGTGGTGGCCCTCGTGGCGTTGCTCACCGTGTTCGCGTTGCCCTATACGACCTACACGTTGCGCGCGGCGTACACCGCGTTGGATCGAGGCCTGGAGGAGCAGGCCCGGCTGCTCGGCGCGACCCCCAGGCAGGCCTTCCTGCGCGTCACCCTGCCGGCGCTCGCTCCGGCCGTGGCCGCGGCGGCCTTCTTAGCGTTCCTGATCGGTTGGAGTGACTACGTGGTCACGGTCGTGATCAGTGGCGGGCAATTCACTACGCTTCCCCTGCTGATCGGGTCCGCGGCCTCGCGCACCGGCAACGAATCGCTGCTCGCTGCGTTGTCGCTGCTTTCCCTTGCCCTGCCGCTCGCGACGTTGCTGTTCGCCGGGGCCATCACTCGCCGCCGCGACGCCAGCCCGAATCTCACGCCTTCCCGGGAGCATGCTCATGTCGGCTGACCTCGAACTAGGCGACGTGTCGTTCCGGCACGACCCATCCAACGAGTATGCCGTCAGGAACTTCTCCCTCGACGTGCCCGCCGGGCAGATGGTCGCGCTGCTGGGCTCCTCCGGTTCGGGCAAATCCACGGTCCTGCGCCTGGCAGCCGGGCTCGAAACCCCCAGCGGCGGCGACGTGCTCATCGACGGGACGAGTGTGCTCGGGGTAGCCCCCCAAAAGCGCGGCATGACGATGATGTTCCAGAGGCCGCTGCTCTTCCCGCACCTGTCTGTCATCGACAACGTGGCCTTCGCCGATCGGATCGCCGGGCTATCGCGTAGAGACGCACGAGCCAACGCCGCGCGCTTCCTTGACCTGGTTCACCTCGGCCACGTGGCCGAGCGCAGGTCACGCCAACTCTCCGGAGGTCAGGAGCAACGGGTGTCGCTGGCGCGGGCTCTGGCGGCGAACCCAGCGGTGTTACTGCTAGATGAGCCGTTTGGCGCGTTGGACACGTCCGTGCGCGCATCGATGTACGACTTGCTCGAAGAGGTGCGCGCGATGCTCGACCCCACGATCGTGTTGGTCACCCACGACCTCACCGAGGCCGCGCTCGCCGACCGCGTGGCGGTGCTCGGAAACGGCGGAGTAGCTCAGTTGGACACCGTCGCCCAGCTGCACTCCCGGCCAGCCAGTGTGCACGTCGCCCGACTCCTGGGCGGCTTCAGTGAGATCCCCGGGGAAGTGAACGACGGTCTGCACCGCAGCAGCGCCGGGGTGGTTCATCTGCGCGATCAACACGACCTTGCCAGCGGTCCGGCGACGCTCCTGGTGCATCGACACAGCGTGCGGCTTAGGCAAGAGGGCGAGAGCTCGGATAGCGACCTTGTCGGCATCGCCACTCGCCTGCGACCCACCGGTCTGCGCACCACGGTGAGCATCGCGCTGGGGCCCGACCCT
>JBBQNO010000122.1:0-6678 GCA_038330045.1 Actinomycetales bacterium
CGCGGCTTCGCCAGATCGTCAACGATCGCCGCCGCCGCCACGAGAACTCCTCCAGTCGTCACTCCCGAACTTCATCACACCTTCTTCGTGGATCAGTTTCACAAAGGTTGCAGGTTGGTCAAGGTTGCGACGCATTGCCAGGCATCTATTCCCAGCGGGGCATCAGGTATGTATGTTTCCAAGGTCGAGGGTACGGGTCTGCCGCCTCTCGGCCAACAGCCAAGACGTGAAGCTACTTCTCAGGAGGCACGAATGATCAACCGCAAGGTGGCCGCATTAGCCGGCTCAGCCTGTCTAGCCCTGGCCCTGTCCTCATGCGCCTCGTCTGATCGCGAAGACAGCGACTCAGGTGGCGCTTCTGGCGGGTCCGGAGAACTCAGCGATGCCCAGTTCGTGTTTGGTGCAGCCGGAGCACCCGCAACCTTCGATCCTTTCTACGCCAGCGATGGCGAGACCTTCCGGGTCACCCGGCAGATTTTCGAGAATCTGATCGGCATCGAAGAGGGCGGCTCCGAGCCCGTCCCCGAGCTCGCGAAGTCCTGGGAGGGCAGCGAAGACGGCCTGACCTGGACCTTCGAACTCCAAGACGGTGTCACCTTCCACGATGGCACGCCCTTCGACGCCGCAGCGGTCTGTGCCAACTTCGAGCGCTGGTACGACCAGAACGAGACCGGCCAGAACGACGCGGTCACGGCCTACTGGGTCAGTGACTTCGGCGGATTCAAGGGTGGCGACGAGAGTCTCTACGATTCGTGCACAGCGACCGGCGACATGACGGCCGAGGTGAAGGTGACCCGATCCACCGGCAAGTTCCCGATCGTGCTCAGCCAGTCTTCGTACGCCATCCAGAGCCCCACGGCGATGGAGAAGTACAACGCCAACGACGTCCAGACCGAGGGTGAAGGCTTCGTCTTCCCCGAGTACGCCACCAGCCACCCCACCGGCACGGGGCCGTTTACCTTCGGCGAGTACGACTCACAGAACGGCACCATCACCCTCAATCGTTTTGATGATTACTGGGGTGAAAAGGCCGGCGTCGCGACCTTGATTTTCAAGATCATCGCGGACGAGACCTCGCGGCGCCAGGAGTTGGACGCCGGCACCATCGACGGCTACGACCTGCCTAATCCCGTGGATTGGGCAGGCCTAGAGGAGAGCGGCAACCAGGTATTGATCCGTGATCCGTTCAACATCTTGTATCTGGGCGTCAACCCGGTCGCGGACGGCCAACTGGTCGACGACGACGTTCGGATGGCGCTCTATATGGCGATCAACCGCGACGTCCTGGTGAGCAGTCAACTGCCCGAAGGAGCCGAGGTCGCTACGCAGTTCGTCCCGCCGACGATCGACGGCTACAACGAGGGCCTGAATGCGGTGGCGTACGACAAGGAAGGTGCCGAGAAGTTGTTGGCTGAAGCTGGCAAATCGGATCTGACCATCGATTTCTGGTACCCGACCGAGGTCTCCCGGCCCTACATGCCGGACCCGCAGGCTATCTACAACTCGATCAAGACCGACTGGGAAGCCATCGGTGTGACGGTCAACGGCGTAGCCAAGCCTTGGAACGGTGGCTATCTGGACGGCGTTCAGAACGGTAACGCTCCGGCATACCTGTTGGGGTGGACCGGCGACTACAACGGAGCCGACAACTTCCTGGGAGCCTTCTTCGCTGGCGACGGAAACGAGTTCGGTACCGGCGAGTACCCCTGGGCGCAAGACCTCCAGGATGGCTTGCGAGCCGCCGACGCAGAAGCCGACGAGGCCAAGCGCACCGAGCTCTACCAGGAGTTGAACGCCGACATCATGGAATGGCTGCCGGGCTTCCCGATCTCGCATTCGCCGCCCGCGCTCGTGGTGGGCCCGAACGTGAAGGGTTTGACGCCCAGCCCGCTGACCAACGAGGACTTCTCTACGGTCACGCTCGACGAATAGTTCGACCCGTCCGACACGCGGTCGGGAGGGGCTAACCCCACAGGGTTGCCCCTCCCGACCCCGATCGGCACGTCCCTAGACCTCTCAAGGAGTTGCGGTGCTCAGGTTCATCGTTCGTCGAATGCTGCAAACAGTCCTGTCCATCTTTGCCTTGAGCCTGTTGCTCTTTGGTTGGCTTCGATCGCTGCCAGGCGGGCCGGTCAGCGCTCTGCTCGGCGAGCGCGGTACGCCGGAATCTCGAGTACGCCTTGAGGCCCAACTAGGTATGGACCGGCCCATTTGGGTGCAGTACTGGTCGTTTTTGAAGCGCGCTTTGCAGGGGGACTTCGGCATCTCTAACGGGGTCCGACCTGGCACCCCGGCCATGGAGGTCTTCCTCGACCGCCTCCCGGCCACCGTCGAACTCAGCGTGATCGCGATGATCATCGCGATCGTGCTCGCTATCCCCCTGGGCTATATCGCCGCGACCCGCCGCGGAAGCGTGCTCGACACGGGGTCCATCATCGGGTCGTTGATCGGCGTCGCGGTGCCCGTGTTCTTCTTGGCTTTCGTGTTGAAGTACATCTTCGCCGTCCGCTGGGGCGTCATGCCTCCCTCGGGCCGCCAAGGCGTCGGCTTGGACGCCACCCGGATCACCGGATTCTTCGTGCTCGACGGTCTGATGACGCGCGAATGGGACGCCGCCTGGGATGCCTTCAAGCACCTGATCTTGCCTTCGATCACGCTCGCTACCATCCCCTTTGCCGTCATCTTCCGCATCACACGGGCTTCGGTGCTGGAGGTGATGGACGAGGACTACGTGCGCACCGCCCGGGCCAAAGGCCTCAACTCATCGGTCATCCGCACTCGGCACATCATGCGCAACGCACTGATCCCAGTGGTGACCATTATCGGTCTGCAGATCGGTGCCTTGCTAGCGGGAGCCGTCTTGACAGAGACCGTCTTCGCCTTCCAGGGGATCGGTCAAGCCCTGTCCATCGCCTTGACCTTGAAGGACTATGCGGTGCTGCAAGTCCTCATCATGATGGCCGCGCTGATCTACATCGTGGTTAACCTCCTCGTCGATATTGCCTACGCGGTCATCGACCCACGCGTGCGGACCCGGTGAGGAAGCGACGATGAGCGGAAACTCCACCCAGTCCTTTGGAGACAAGAAGAAGAGCAAGATCGACACCCTGGCCGAGTCCGGGAGCGTTTCGGCCGACGAGGGGGTCAGCCTGTGGAAGAGCGCGTGGCTACGGCTGCGGGTCAACCCGGTGTTCCTCATCGGGGCCGTCATTATTCTCATCTTTGTCATTCTGGCCATCATTGCGCCCTGGCTCGCTCCCAAAGACCCCACCGACCAACTGCTGCGCGATGTGCTGAGCAAGCAGTCCAACCCGGTGCCGCCGCCTCAGGAGGGTTTCCCTCTCGGCGCCGACGATAAGGGTCGCGATCTCTTATCGCGGCTCATTGTCGGCTCCCGGCAAACGCTGATTGTGGGTGTGATGGCCACCGTGGGTGGTCTCATCGGAGGACTCATCCTGGGAACGCTGGCGGGAGGTCTCGGCGGTTGGGTCGACGCCACCGTGATGCGCATCGTCGACGTGATGCTCTCGATCCCGTCGCTGCTGATGGCCTTCTCGATCGCGGCTCTCTTTGCGAACCCTTCCCAGTGGACCGTGATCTTCGCCATCGCGATTATCCAGATACCGATCTTCGCTCGACTACTGCGTGGGTCGATGTTGGCGCAACGGCACAGCGATCACGTGCTAGCGGCCAAATCACTGGGGGTGAAGCCCACTCCGATCATATTCCGGCACATGTTGCCCAATTCGCTGAGCCCCGTCATCGTCCAGTCGACGCTGGTGTTGGCCACCTCGATCATCGACGCGGCGGCCTTGTCCTTCCTGGGTCTAGGCAATCCAGACGACAGCATTCCGGAGTGGGGGTCGATGTTGGGCAACTCTCAGACCTACTTCAATACCTATCCCCACCTCGCGTTCTACCCGGCGATTTGCATCATCATCGTGGCCCTCGGATTCACGCTGATGGGCGAGTCCATGCGCGAGGCGCTCGACCCCAAGTCACGACGTTAAGGAGCGGGCGCACATGAGCGAAGCAACAGTGACAACTTCTGGACGCGGGGGTGCGCGGACCACGGACGTTAAGCCGCTCCTGGAGGTCGAAGACCTACGGGTCACATTCGGCAAAGGCGACAAAGCGTTCACGGCCGTCGATGGGGTGAGCTTCTCTGTCGCGCCCGGTCAGACCGTTGGCCTCGTGGGCGAATCCGGGTGCGGCAAGTCGGTCACATCGTTGGCGATCATGCGACTGCTGGCCAAACGCGGCAATACGGTGACCGGCAGCGTCCGCTTCGAGGGTAACGAATTGCTGACCATTTCGGATGCGGAGATGCGCAATAAGCGCGGTGCCGAACTGGCGATGATCTTTCAGGACCCGCTGAGTTCGCTGAACCCCGTGATCCCCCTCGGGGTTCAAGTGGCCGAGGTGCTGCAACGGCACAAGGGCTTGAAGAAGCCCGCCGCCAACAACCGCGCCGTCGAGCTGCTGGGCAAGGTCGGCATACCGGACCCGAACCGCCGTCTCAAGGAATATCCACACCAGCTCTCTGGCGGGATGCGGCAACGGGCCCTCATCGCGATGGCTTTGGCGTGCGAGCCACGCCTGCTGATCGCCGACGAGCCCACCACTGCGCTCGATGTGACCATCCAAGCGCAGATCTTGGCTCTGCTCAAGGAGTTGGTGGAAGAATCCGACACCGCACTCGTCATGATTACGCACGACCTCGGCGTGGTGGCGGGGCTGTGCGATGAGGTCAACGTGTTGTACGGCGGTCGGATTGTGGAGCGAGCTCTGCGCCACGACCTCTTTAAAGTCCCCCGCCATCCGTATACGGGCGGTCTGCTGGCTTCGATTCCCCGGCTCAACGAGCCGCGCGGCTCCCGGTTGACTCCGGTGCCGGGCTCGGTGGCCGACAACATTCCTTGGGAAGGAGGCTGCGCCTTCGCCCCCCGGTGCTCCAGCGAGGTCGACGCCTGTCGGCATACCGCGCCCGAGTTGGTAGCCGACGACCAGGTCGAGGACGACCGTTTGCTGCGTTGCCACAACCCCCTGACCAGCGAACCCAGCACGGGATCCACCACGATGCAGGAGACCTCATGAGTGAGCCCGATCTGCTGGTCGACGTGCGCGACCTGAAGGTGCACTTCCCGATCAAGGCCGGCGTCATCTTCGATAGGACCATCGGCTACGTGTATGCCGTGGACGGGATCGACCTGCAGATCGAGCGCGGGGAAACCTACGGTCTCGTCGGCGAGTCGGGTTGTGGCAAGTCGACCTTTGGCCGGGCGCTGCTGCAACTCGAAGAGGTGACCTCCGGCGAAGTGCACTTCGATGGGACCGACTTGTCCAGCCTCTCGGGCGAAAACCTGCGGACGCAACGTCGTCACATGCAGATGGTGTTTCAAGATCCCCTTGGTTCACTGGACCCACGGCAGACCGTAGAGCAGTTGTTGCTGGAGGGCATGAAGGCGCACGGTCTGACGAAAACTCAAGACGCTCACGAACGCCTCGTCGGCCTACTCAAGGCGGTTGGTCTCCCTCAAAACGCCTTGTCGAAATACCCTCATGAGTTCTCCGGCGGTCAACGTCAGCGCATTGGGATCGCTCGGGCGCTGGCCGTCGACCCTCAGCTGATCGTCGCCGACGAACCCGTCAGCGCCCTCGACGTCTCCGTGCAGGCGCAGGTCATCAACCTCCTGCAGGACCTGCAGAAGGAGTTCGGGCTGACTTACCTGGTCATCGCCCACGACCTGGCCGTGGTGCGCCACATCAGCGACCGCATCGGGGTGATGTATCTCGGGGCTCTCGTCGAGGAGAGCAGCGCCGACGAGTTGTACGACACTCCCCTGCACCCCTACACGCGGGCTCTCATGTCGGCGGTGCCGGTGCCGGACCCGGTGGTGGAAGACTCACGCCAACAGTTGCTCCTCGCCGGTGACCTACCGAGCCCGTCAAACCCGCCCACGGGATGTCGCTTCCACACCCGTTGCCCGTGGAAACAAGACACCAAGTGTGACGAGACGCGTCCCGAACTGCGGGCCATTCAGGTCGAAGGCGCGAGCAAAGACCACCGCGTCGCGTGTCACTGGGCCGAGCAGATCGCCAGTGGTGAGCTACAGCCCCACACCGTCACCGCCGGGGCCACCGACCCGTCAGCGACCGATCACGATCACGACGCCGACAGTCTCTTTGGTGCGCAATCGGTTACCGAGGCAGAGTAGGCGCATGCCTGCGCGCCTCCTGGTCATTCAGCACACCGGCACATGCCCTCCCGGCCTCCTTGGGAAATGGCTTGTCGAGCACGGGATCGAGATCGACGTGCGCTCAGGCGACTCGGGTGACGCCATCCCTGCTGACGTGTCGCTGCACGATGGGCTGATGGTGCTGGGGGGTGGCATGGGCGCGAATGATGATGCCACCAGCCCCTGGCTGAAACCGACGAAGGACCTCATATCCACCACCTTGGCCGTCGAGAAGCCACTGCTGGGGGTATGCCTCGGGCACCAACTCATCGCCACCGCCGTTGGTGGCACGAGTGCGCCCAACCCACTGGGCAAGGCTCGAGGGCTCACGGCCTTCCACCCGAACGCCGACGGTCTCGATGATCCATTGCTCTCCAGTGCCGCGCCTGGGTCGATGGGGTTGCAGTGGAACGACGACGTGGTCGTCGGCTTGCCTTCG
>JBBQNO010000123.1:0-6650 GCA_038330045.1 Actinomycetales bacterium
AGGTACGGCAGTCCGTCTTCGGCGCTGCGGTACAACTCCCGATTGCGGCCGATCTCGAACGACATCAGCGCCCGCCACTCGTCGCTGACACGGTCGATCTTGCGGTCCACACCGAAGCGGTTCAGGTCCTCCAACGGCACGTAGGTGCGGCCCAGGTCGCGGTCCTCGGCGAAGTCCCGGAGGAAGTTGGTCAGCTGAAAGGCCAAGCCCAAGTCCCGAGCCCCGGCAAGCGCACGCGCAGAAGTTGGGCGCAGCACCGGCAGCATCATCTCGCCGATCACTGCCGCCGAGCCGTCCATATACCCCAGCAGGTCGGCATACGTCGGATAACTGGTGACCGTGAGGTCTTGGGTCATCGCGGAGAAGAATCTATCGAAGCACTCCGGGTCGATCTTGCGCCGAAGCGCCGTCTCGGCCGCGGCGCGCACCACGGGTTCGTCCACCCTCTCGCCGGACATAGCGGCAGAGAACTGATCCGCAAACGCCGCCAACTCGGCTTGAGTTTGCGCCACCGTCCGCGCATCGCCACTGGTCGCGCCAGGGGCGTCGACAATGTCGTCGGCCATCCGGCACAACGCGTACACGGCATACACGTCATAGCGGTTCTCGCGCGGCAGGATCGCGGCACCCCAGTAGTACGTCGTGCCGTGCTCCCTCGTGATCTGCCGACAGATGGCGTGGTCGGGGGTGGGCGCGCGGTCTTTCATGCTGCTTTGGCGTCCAAGTACGACACCACACGTTGGGCGGCCAGGTTACCGCTGATGAGCACCATCGGGACGCCAACCCCGGGCGTGGTGCCCGTGCCCGCGAAAAACAGACCGGGGATGTTGCGCGGTGCGTTGCGGGGGCGGAAGGGACCGGTCTGGCGGAACAGGTGCGACAGCGAGAACGGTGTGCCCGATGCAAGCCCCTGATTGGCCCAGTCCTCGGGAGTGACCAACTGTTCGGTGCGGATATCCGTCGGGTACCCGTTCTTCTCCAAGAACTCCAGCAGACGCTCACGCATGGGATCGCGCTGCTCTTTCCAGTCGATCTTCCCGCTGAGATCGGGCACCGGCTCGAGCACAAACATCGTGCTGCCGCCCTCGGGTGCACGGCTGGGGTCGGTCACCGTTGGCAGCGTGACCAACCGCGACGGGTCACTCATCAGCGTCTGATCACCGATCAACTGGTCAAAGCTGCGATCCCAGTCGTGGCCGAAGTGAATGTTGTGGTGCAGGAGGTTCCCGGCCGACCCATCGCGTGTCCCGACGTGCCACACCACCGCTGAGGGTGAGTAGCGCGGTCGACGCAGCGACAGTGGCTTGGGCACGTCGGCCAGCAGCGTTTGGTATGCCGTCGTGATGTCCGTCGTACAGATCACCGCGTCAGCGGCCACGTATTCGTCCCCGAGTACCACGCCGGTCACCCGCCCGGAGCTATCCCGGGGCAGCACCGTCACGGGGGTGTCCAGACGAATGGTGACCCCGGCATTCTCGGCGGCCTTGGCCAACGCACGGGGCAGGGCGTGCATGCCCTCGTCGGGGAAGAACACCCCGTTGATCGCGTCCATATAGGAAATGACCGCGTAGATGCCGCGCGCCTCGGCCGGAGCCAGCCCGGCATACAGCGCCTGGAAAGTGAACAGACGGTGCAGCCGCTCGTCCTTGAAACGTTTCGCCACCAGCTTGCCGAGGCTGCCGAAGGCTCCCATCTTCACCAGGCCGGCCGCCGGCTTGGGGCGAGTTACCAGCCCCAGCGGCGAGTCGAAGTTGCGATCAATGAAGTTGGGCATCTCCACGTCGTAGAGGCCCTTGAGCCACGGCACGAACTCGTCGAACGCCTTCGCGTCCTCGGGACCGCACATCCGCGCGATCTGGTCACGCATCGTGGCCAGGTCGGTCCAGATGTCCATCTGGGAGCCGTCGGCAAAGAACGCACGGTATGCCGGGTCGAGCTGGGTCATCGGCAGCAGGTCCATGCTGCCGCCGGCCGCAGCGAGGGTCGACTCGATCAAGTCGGGCATCGTCAGCACGGTCGGCCCGAGGTCGAACGTGTGACCTTCCTGGTGTGCCTCGCCTGCGAGTCCACCCACCTGGGAGCGCGATTCGACGACGGTGACCTCGTGGCCGGTGCGGCTGAGGTGGCACGCTGCGGACAGACCGGAGAGCCCGGCACCGATGATGACAATCTTGCTCATGAAGCTCCTTCGGGGGTGGCTCTTAAGCGTACGGAGCGCTCTGCTGCGTCGTGATGGGGGGCACTGCGGTGAGGGTGGCTGCTGTGAGGGTGGCTTAGATGCAGGCGCAACGGGCCGGCCGGTCTTAACGTGACTCCCGCTCGGGGGCTGAGGTCGCCATCGACGAAGCACAGGGTCTGTCCCTGCAGAGCCTCCAGCGCGGTGGCCATCAACAGGTGGGCGTAGTGGCGGCCCAGGCAGGTCCGCTCCCCGGCGGCAAACGGAATATAGCCCCACGGCGGCACCGGTTCGTCGGCGAAGCGCTGCGGCCGGAACTCGGTTGCCCGGCTCCAGAGGTGCGGGTCGCGGTGGGTCAGGTACGGGCTGTAGAGCACCAGCACGTCCTTGGGGATATCGACCCCGTCGACGCTCACGTCCTTATTGGCCCGTCGACTCCCGGTCCACCCGGCCGGATACAGCCGCAGGGTCTCCTTGATTGCGGAGTCGTGCCTCGCCGGGTCCAGCAGGCTGGGGTCCTGGGCCGCGTGAGCAAGCAGCCACGCCAGCGTGTGGGCGGTCGTGTCGTAGCCGGCCGCGAGCGCCACCCGCATCTCGGGTAGGCCGCCGTGAGCGGCGAAGGTCTGCGCCAGGGAGCCTTGGGGCGGGTCGGCGAGCGCCGCTTCGAGACGGGCGTTCATCGCTCGAAAGCGGAGGGGCCTCGGCACGAACGGGATCGGCAGCGGCGCCTCCATAGGCCCCAGCCAGCGGTTCAGCACCGGGTCAATCACATCGGTGCCAAGAAAGGTCTTCGACAGCACGGCCCGCACCGCCGTGGAGGCCCACTCGATGCTGTCGAAGTCGCCGCTCGGGAGGTGGCGCCCAATAGCGCTCTGCATCCCGGTCTTCAGGTCGCTCATCGCGCTTCTAGTGAAACCGGGATTGAGCACTTTGCGCTGCGGGCGATGCTCGGGGGCATCCGTCTGGACGATGCCGGCGTTGAGGTATGGCGACAGTTCGCTCAGGCCGCCGCGGCTGCGGAAGGTCTCGAGGTCGCCGAGCACCCCCCGGTTCCACTCGGGCGAATATCCCACCAGGGCACGCCGCCACAGCTTCAGCTCGAAGGTCGAAACCCCCTGCGCTTGCGCAGCGCACGCGCCCTGCTCCAGGACTCCGAGCGGGTTGATCCCCCACTGACCGAGGTGGCCGACCAGCCGTGACGTCGGCGGTGAAGGAAGGCTGGGTGCGCAAGGATGTGTCGCTCTCATTCGTAGGTCCTGCCCCGCCAGGTCGGGCGCCCTCGCAACGCGCGCAGCACCAACGGGACCATCGCCGGGGCAATCGCAGGGCTCAGGCCCGCCTGCACCACCGCATACCGGCGGGTCTTGACCTCCACGATCCCGCGCTCGGCCATGCCCATCAGCAGCGGCACGGACCATCGCCGGTCGCGGGCCACCCACACCAACGGCATCGTGTATGCCGCCGCGTGAGCCGCCCAGCCCAGCACCAGGACCGCTTTGGACCCACCGGCCATGGGCATCAGGCCACGCGACAATCCACGGACCACGTCCGGGTAGGAGGTGTACATCCGCACGTGCAGCAGGTCGCCGCCGAGCGCCAGACCGAGCCGCAACCCTAACGAGCGGGTATGCCGTGCCATCGCCACGTCCTCGACGATCCGATGCCGCACGGCAGCAAAACCGCCGACCCTCGCAAAACTGGCGCGGTCGAAAACCAGGCACGCCCCGTGGGCCGTGGCCGCCGCGGGTATCGGCAATCTCAGCAGGGCATGGGGCAGAAGGGATAGCAACACTGCGTCGATGGTCGGCACCACCAAGTGCTCACCCATCGAGCCCGTGTCTTGCCGGGGAAAGACCGAGAAAACGTCGGCGCCCACGCGGCGCTTCTCTGCGACGACCGCCGCGAGCGCCCCAGGTTCCACGGTGACGTCGGAGTCTAAGAACACGAAGGTGTCGCCTTGGGCCGCGGCCGCCAACTGCTCGCACGCCCATGTCTTGCCGGTCCACCCTTGGGGCAGCGCCTTGCCGGTCAGCACGCGAGCCCGGGGGTGACCTGACGCGTCGATGATGTCTTGAGCGATCGCGGCGGTCCCGTCGGTGGAGTTGTCGTCGAGGATCAACACCTCCGCGTGGTGCTCAGCCAACATTGCGGGCAGCGTCGCGGGCAACCTGCCCGCTTCATTGCGCGCGGGGATCAGCACCGAGACGTCAGAACAATCCGTGGTGCCACGCAGGTCGGTGACACTGCGCTTGAGCACCGGGAAGGTGACGACGTTGATCGCCAACACCAGCAGTTTGACCCCGAGGAACGCCTGCACGCCGGTGCGCACCGCGCTCATCGACGCCACGGGGTCAAGACTGAGACCATTCCGTCGACTGAGCCGCGGCCAGCCACAACCCGCCGATAGCCATCAGGCATCTTCGTGGCCTCGGTTGTGGTCAGCAGCGCGTCCAAGTCGGCTAGGGCCTGGCCCAGCACCGGTGCCAAGTCGGGGGCGGTAACGGGTTCGCCGATGTCGAGGTACGCCTCGGCATACTGAGATCCGCGCATCACCACGCGCACAGCCACGGGCACCAGCGGCACGCCCGCTTCGGCGGCAATACGGGCAGCGCCACCGCGCAGGGGCCCAAGCGGCCCGGCTCCCAGCATCCGGCCCTCGGGCATGATCACCATGGTCCGGCCCGCGCGAAGCGGCGCCAGCGCGCGCTCCGGATGAGACGCCGGAATGGCGTCGATCCACTTGAAAAGGGTGAACGACTCGAGGTTCTTGTCCGAGATCAGCACCGTTGGCCGCTGACCGACCGTGCGCAACACCGCACTGGAGGCGAACGCGTCCCACCAGTGGTGATGGTTCATCGCCCACACGACCGCCTCGCTCGGGATCTGCCCGCGCACCCACACCCCGCGCAAATTCAACCGCACCAACTGGTCGAAGCCCGTGAGCAGAGCGCGACCCCGCGTTCGTACCTGTCCAGGAGTCCGCGCCACGGCTCTACGCTTCACGCCAGGCCACCCGGTGAGCCATCGCGGTAAGCCCCTCAACGCCCTCAGCCGACAGGCTGTCGCAGACAAGGTCTGCGAGCGCCGATTCGACCCACTGACTGACGTGGGTCTCGGCCTCGTCGCGCATGCCGGCATCGATCATGGCTCGCTGCACGGTCGAGACGTCGTCCGGCGCTTCTCGGGGCGTGCCTACCCGATGGAGGGCCTCGAGGCCAGCGCCGCTCAGCCCTTCTTCTGCCGCCATCCACAGCACGGTGGGCTTGCGCGAGCGAAGGTCATCACCGCCGGGTTTTCCGGTCACGGCCGGGTCGCCCCAGACGCCAAGAATGTCGTCGCGCAGGGCGAAGGCCCGCCCTAGTTTGAGGCCGTAAGAGTGGAGCGCCTTTTGGCCTCGCTCGTCGATCCCTGCAGCCAACGCCCCCAGCAGCAACGGGCGCTCGATGGTGTAGGCCCCTGACTTGAGCCGGGCCACGCGTTCGGCCTGCTCGAAGGACCGGGACAGCGCGGCCGCCCCGGTCAGGTCGGCGCCCTGGCCGGCAATCAACTCAGCGCACAATTCGTACCACGCATTGCGGAAGTTGGTCGGCAGCCCGGAAACCAACCGATCAGCCTGCATATGCGCCAAGTCACCGAGCAGGATGGCGATGTTGTCGCCAAACCGAGATGCGCTGCCGAGTGCCTGGGCACCGGTGTGCCAGTCGCGAGCTTGGGCGTGAGCTGAAACTCGGCCGCGCCGCCACTCAGACTCGTCCATCACGTCGTCGTGGATCAACGCGAAGACGTGCAGCAGTTCGAGCGCAGCCGCGGCTCGGCATACATCGGAGTAGGTGGACGTGGCAGCAGCGCCGCCCGCAGCAACGAAGCCCCAGTGACACATCCGCGGTCGGATCAACTTGCCACTGCCGTCAACCAACTCCGCTAACCAGGTAGGGAGGTCTTGCTTCAACACGGGATCGTCCTCGGGCTGCAGCCCGGTGGAGGACCAGAACTCCTGCGTCCACTGCCCCTCGGCCACGAGCAACTGCCGCACCGTGGCCAAGGTGCCTTCGAGTGAGGGGCTGGCGTGCGCAGAACCGCTCTCTGACCCTGGCGAGCCGTGGAGCAAAGCGTCGCGAAGTTGCGGGGTCTGCAAGACCATCCACGGGCTGAACACCTGCGGAGCGCTGGTCAAGGATCGGACGGCGTCGTCCCACGGGACCCACGCGTGATCCATCACTTCGTCGGGGTCAGGCATGGGGCCGTCGTCGCTGCGCGCGACGTAGACCGGGCAGATTTCGTGCTCGACCACTCCGCTGGCGTCCACCGCGCGGTATCTAAAGTTGGGCAGAGCCAGGGCGATATCCCGCACCTGTATGCCGAGCTCTTCGCGAACCCGTCGGGTGATCGCGTCGGGCGTGGACTCATCTGGGCGCG
This sequence comes from Actinomycetales bacterium, assembly GCA_038330045.1. Classification (GTDB taxonomy): domain Bacteria; phylum Actinomycetota; class Actinomycetes; order Actinomycetales; family Dermatophilaceae; genus Ornithinicoccus. The sequence continues at coordinate 6,593 of JBBQNO010000123.1, forward strand.
GGTGCCCGCAGCACGAGTTGCTCCATACCCCCGGCCAAGCCACCTTGGTCAATGCCCG
>JBBQNO010000124.1:0-6597 GCA_038330045.1 Actinomycetales bacterium
GACCCGAGCGAAGTCCTCGAGGGTCAGATCGACCTCGGCTTCGTTGGCGATCGCCAAGAGGTGAAGCACGGCGTTCGTCGAGCCTCCGAGGGCCATCACGACAGCAATCGCGTTCTCAAACGCAGGCTTGGTCAAAATTTGCCGAGCGGTCAGGCCCTCCCGAAGCATCCCAACCACAGCCTGGCCGGAGCGACGAGCAATGCCATCGCGGCGACGGTCGGTCGCAGGAGGAGCAGCAGATCCTGGCAGCGCCATCCCGAGGGCTTCAGCGGCGGCAGCCATCGTGTTCGCGGTGTACATCCCGCCGCAAGCACCTTCACCGGGGCAGATCGCCCGCTCGATGGCGTCCACGTCCTCACGAGACATCAGCCCCGCTCGGCACGCACCAACTGCTTCGAAGGCGTCGATGATCGTGACCTCGCGACTGGAGCCATCGGAGAGCTTCGCCTGGCCGGGCAGGATCGAGCCGGCATACACAAACACGGACGCAAGATCGAGGCGTGCCGCAGCCATCAACATGCCCGGCAGCGACTTGTCGCAACCGGCCAGCAGCACCGAGCCGTCCAGACGCTCAGCACCCATGACGGTCTCGACAGAATCAGCAATGACCTCACGGGAGACCAGCGAGAAGTGCATGCCCTCGTGGCCCATCGAGATACCGTCAGACACCGAGATCGTGCCGAATTCCAGCGGATACCCACCCGCCGCGTGCACCCCATCCTTCACGGACTGGGCCAACCGGTCCAGCGGCAGGTTGCAGGGGGTGATCTCGTTCCAGGACGAGCCCACCCCAATCTGGGGCTTAACCCAGTCTTCGTCGCCCATACCGACCGCGCGCAGCATGCCACGCGCAGCGGTGCGCTCCAGGCCGTCGGTGACATCGCGACTGCGGGGCTTAATGTCCACACCGGGCGCGGCAGCACCCGCGTTGTCAGAGACGGTGTGGTCAGCAGCAGAGTTGCCAACGGAGGTATCGGTGGGCGTCGAGGACTGCGGTTGGCTCATCGGGCCGCGGAGCCCTCGGTGTAGTCGTCGTCGCCGGAGTTGACCCACGCCATCATGCCGCGCAGTTCGCGGCCGGTGTCTTCGATCGGGTGGGCCGCACCTTTAGCGCGCAACTCCTTGAACTCGGGCGCGCCAGCCTCCTGGTCGTCGATGAAGCGCTGAGCAAACGTTCCGTTGCGCACGTCCTCCAGCACCGCCTTCATGTTTTCCTTGACGCGGTCATCGACGACACGCGGGCCGGAGACGTAGTCGCCGTACTCGGCGGTGTCGGAGACGGACCAACGCTGCTTGGCGATGCCACCTTCGTACATCAGATCGACGATGAGCTTGACCTCGTGGAGGCACTCGAAGTAGGCGACCTCTGGCTGGTAGCCAGCCTCGGTCAGGGTCTCGAAGCCCTTCATAATCAGCTCCGAGAGGCCACCGCAGAGCACGGCCTGCTCACCGAACAGGTCGGTCTCGGTCTCTTCGGTGAACGTGGTCTTGATACCGCCGGCACGCAGACCACCGATGGCGGAGGCATACGCGAGCGCCAACTCCCAGGCGTGACCCGTGTAGTCCTGCTCCACCGCGACCAGCACCGGCACCCCGCGCCCGTCGACATACTCACGGCGCACCAAGTGGCCAGGGCCCTTAGGGGCGACCATGCAGACGTCCACGTTGGCCGGGGGCACGATGTAGTCGAAACGAATATTGAAGCCGTGACCGAAGAACAGCGCGTCGCCGTCCTCGAGGTTGGGCTCAACAGCCTCCTTGTAGACGTGGCGCGCGACGTGGTCGGGCACCAGCAGCATGATCAGGTCAGCCTCTTGGCACGCAACCTCGGGGGTGACGACGCGCAGGCCCTCCGCCTCAGCCTTGGCGCGCGAGGCGCTACCTTCTTTGAGCCCGACGCGGACATCCACCCCGGAGTCGCGCAGGGACAGAGCGTGGGCGTGGCCCTGGCTGCCATACCCGAGCACGGCAACCGCGCGGTCCTGGATCAGGCTCATGTCGGCGGAGTCGTCGTAGTACATCGTGGCCATGGTGTGAGGTGCTCCTTGAAGTCACTGAATGGGTCTGAACTTGTATGCCGGGTGTGTAGGTGTGCGATCGAGTCGCAGGCGCGCCGAACACAGCGCGCGTCGAGCACAGGGTATGCCGAAACTCATCCCCAGGCGGCAGCCATCGCTCCAACCGGGCGCGGACCGTTGTCGTTGATCTCCCACAACTTCTCGCGGATGGCTGCGGCGTCGTCGAGCTCCTCGATATGGATGACTTCGATCAGCTTGTCCAGCTGAGACGTCACCCGGTGCAGTTGCTCTTCGCCGACGTTGACCACGATGGTCATTCGGGAGACCTTGGGGTCTTCCGTCGGTCCGACCACGAGGTGGTCGATGTTGAAGCTGCGCCGGGCAAAGAGCACAGAAACTCGAGCCAGGACTCCTGGGTTGTTCTCGACCAAGACAGACAATGCGTGGCGGCTCATCGGGCTGACCTTTCGGTTGTGTTCTGCAGTTTTACTAGTGACAGTTCTCGTGGTGACTGTGTCGTGAGCGACTGGATCCACGCCGGGGACCGCGTCAACGGCATACCTGCTGCGGACTGGCAGTTCGCGAAAAGGGTCGACATCGCCGTCAGTGACGACGCGGCCCTGGGTGACTGTAGGGGCACTCATTCGTCGTCAAAGTTCGGTGCGATGTCGCGCGCATATTGGATGGCGTCGTTGCTGGTGCCCGAGGGCACCATCGGCCAGACCATCGCGTCTTGGTGGACTCGGAAGTCAATGACCACAGGCTGATCGTTGATCTCCATCGCCTTCTCGATCGTGGCGTCGACGTCGACCGAGTTGTCGCAGCGCATGCCCACACACCCGTAAGCCTCGGCCAACTTGACGAAGTCCGGCACCTGCATTTGGTCCAGCCGCGAGGCGCTGTACCGCTGGGAGTAGAACAGCGTTTGCCACTGACGGACCATCCCGAGCGCCGCGTTGTTGATGATCGCGACCTTGATCGGAATACCTTCGACGGCACACGTGGCCAACTCCTGGTTAGTCATCTGAAAACAGCCGTCACCGTCGATGGCCCACACCGTGCTGTCAGGGCAGCCGATCTTGGCGCCCATGGCCGCTGGCACCGCATACCCCATCGTGCCGAGACCGCCGGAGTTAAGCCAGGCGCGAGGGCGCTCGTACTTCACGTACTGGCTGGCCCACATCTGGTGCTGACCGACGCCGGAGGCGTAGATGGCGTCCGGGCCGGCGATCTCGCCGAGTCGCTCGATGACGTACTGGGGAGCGAGCGAACCGTCGGGCGGGGTGTCGTATCCGGCCGGGTACTTGGCCTTCCAGCGCACACAGTTGTCGACCCAGTCGTGGTAGTCCGGCTCGGCGCCCTTGGCGATGCGGTTGGTGAACTCGTGGATCAGCGCGGCGATCGTGATCTTGGCGTCCCCGTGCAGGCCGACGTCCACGCTGCGATTCTTGCCGATCTCGGACTCGTCGATGTCGGCGTGGATGACCTTGGCGTGCGGGGCGAACGAATCGCGAGCGCCGGTCACCCGGTCATCAAAACGAGCACCCAAGCAGATCAACAGGTCCGACTTCTGCAGCGAAGCCACCGCCGCGACGGTGCCGTGCATGCCCGGCATGCCCAGGTGTTGGGGGTGACTGTCGGGGAAGACACCGCGGGCCATCAACGTCGTGACCACAGGTATGCCGGTCAGCTCGGCGAACTCAGCCACCTCACGGTGCGCTTCGGCACGGATCGTGCCGCCGCCCACATAGAGGACGGGCTGACGCGCCGAGAGCATCAGCTCGACCGCGTCGCGGATGGCTTCGGCAGGGGGGACGGTAATTGGGTGGTAGCCACGCATCGGCACGTCCACCGCATTGGCCGGGTCGATCAATGCAGCCAGTGCATCTTTGGACACGTCGACCAGCACCGGGCCGGGTCGGCCCGTGGAGGCTAAGTGGAAAGCGCTGCGGACCGTGGCGGCGATCTCGTTGGGGTTAGTGACCAAGAAAGAGTGCTTGGTCACTGGCATCGTGATGCTGCGGATGTCGGCCTCTTGGAAAGCGTCGGAGCCGATCGCGGCGCTGGGCACGTTGCCGGTGATGGCCACCATTGGCACCGAATCCATGTTGGCGTCGGCCAGGGGGGTGACCAGGTTGGTCGCACCCGGGCCACTAGTCGCCATGCAGACGCCGACTCGGCCGGTTGCTGCGGCATACCCCTGCGCGGCGTGGCCGGCACCCTGCTCGTGACGGACCAAGATGTGGCGCAACGACGTAGACCCGTAGAGCGCGTCGTAGAGCGGGAGGACGCACCCACCAGGGAGCCCAAAAATGTGCTCCACGCCAACACGTTCCAGCATCGAGACGAGCGTTTCGGCGCCGGTGAGCGGCGTCGGACGATCGGTTTGGCTCGCGTCAGTGCGGGTCACCGTGCTCATGATCCTGGAGATCCTTTTCGTCGGTCAATCGGGTCGGGCATGAAAAAACCCCTCCGCCGTGAGGCTGACGAGGGGAGGACGCGTTCGGGCTTATCAGCTCAGGACGCGTCCTGTGCAATAAGTACGAGCGAGGCTGACATCTGTTAAGAATGCGCCAAGATTTCCCTCGCGTCAAGTGCATCGGTGGCCTTATGTCCGTTGCGCGCGCCCGTGCACGGCGCGAAACCGCAGCGAGCGCGCACAACGGTCAACGGGTCAGAAGGCCGAGTGAGGGGCTCCCATCCCGGGGTTGACCTGGTGCGGCCCGCCGGGACCGGGGCGTATGTCGAAGTCGAAGATCGACGTCGGGAGATACACCGTGGCGCACGAGTTCGGGATGTCCACCACTCCCGAGAACCGGCCTTCGATCGGTGCCGCGCCCAACAACAGGTAGGCCTGCTCCGGGCTATAACCGAACTTCACTAGGTAATCGATCGCGTGCAAACAGGCCCGCTGGTACGCCAACTGCGAATCGAGATACTTCTGCTCATCGTCCAGCGTGACCGACACTCCGGAGAAGGCAACCCACTCCGAATGCTGCGGGTCGGTGTGACCGGGCATGAAGATGCAGTTCTCGGCCACGCCGTAGGTCTCCATCCCACCTTTGAGCACGTCGAGGCGAAGGTCGATAAAGCCGCCCATCTCGATGGCTCCGCAGAACGTGATCTCGCCATCACCTTGGGAGAAGTGCAGATCACCCAGAGAAAGGTTGCCGCCAGGCACAAACACCGGGTAGAAGATCCGGCTTCCCTTAGTGAGGTTTTTGATGTCCTGGTTGCCACCGTTCTCCCGGCCGGGCGCCGTTCGAGCGGCCTCTCCGGCCACGCGGTCGAAGTCACCGGGGTCCAGCCCACCGAGGATGGCGTCCTTTGGCAGGGGGGTCAGGGCCAACGGCGGTACCCGGTCCGGATCGGTCGCGATCAACGCACCCTCACGCTTGTTCCACCGGGCCAGCAGTTCAGCCGACGGTGCGGTGCCCATCAGGCCGGGGTGCACGATCCCGGTGAAGGACACCTCGGGCACATGCCGCGACGTGGCGGTTTGGCCGGAGAAGTCCCAGATGGCCTTGTACGCGTCGGGGAACTGGTCGACCAAGAAGGAGCCGCCGTTCTTCTTGGCGAAGATCCCGGTGTAGCCCCAGCCTTGACCCGCCAGTGGCCCAGAGTCCTCCTGCGGGATCGGACCCACGTCGAGGATGTCGACAATCAAGAGGTCGCCGGGTTGGGCACCCTCGACCGCGAAAGGCCCCGACAGCACGTGCACGGTATCCAGCGGAGCGTCCCGGATGTCGTCGGCCGAGTCGTCGTTGTTGATCGCACCGTCAAACCATTCCCGGCAGTCGATCCGCAGCGATTCGCCGGGTTTGACAGTCACCGCCGCAGGGATATCGGGGTGCCACCGGTTGTGCCCGACCTTTTCCTGGTCGGTGAACTTTTTGGTCGAGTCGAGCGGAAAGAGGTTGTTCGGCATGGAGCTTCCTTTCTCAGCGGATCAGGTGCAGGTATGTCGTGCGGCGAGCCAGCGTCATACGGGTGCCACCACCTCCTCGCGCTCAGAGCGAGTCATTCTCGGATAGAGCAGGCCGAAGCCGATCAGGCCCACCATGGCGAGCAGCACCGCCATGACCGTGTTGACATCGGCCCAGCGCCCCGTGAGCAGCAGAAAAGCCGGAATTGCGCCGGTAATCCACCCCTGCGTGGCGGCGACTGCCCCTGTGAACCGGCCCAGATCTTCGCAGCCACGACCCAGCAACAAGAAAAACAGCGTCCACAACAACGCCCAGTGCAACCAGATGACCCCGAACGCAGGGTCGCCGAGCTCGACGAAGTTCAGGAAGGAGTAGGCCAGCGCGCAGATAGCCACGAAGAGGGAGAAATACCCCAACCCAGTGCCATCCAGCCCCATCCACTGGTTAAAGGCCACGTAGAGGTAGGTGAACCCAAACAGGTAAAGCCCCGAAGCGTTGAGAATGATCGAGCCATCGCCAGCGGCAGTGAAGATGAGGTAGGTCGGGGTCACCACCTGCAGCAGACCGACAAAGATATTGAGCGGGATGACCGATCGCGGGTCGACGAAGCCCAGCAACATCATCCCGTTGAGGAACAACACGGCCCCCACGTA
>JBBQNO010000125.1:0-6517 GCA_038330045.1 Actinomycetales bacterium
TCGAAGTCACCTTTCACAGCGAACGAGAGGATGGCCCCAACAACAATGAGGATGATTCCTAGGCCAAGACCCACAGCGAATTCCTTTCGTAACTTGCCGACAATCGGCAAGAGTTAGATTTAGGACAAGGTAACGCGTACATCGTAGATTTGCGCGGCAAGGTCCGTATTACGTGTCGCGCCGCGGATTACGATGCACAACAGTGGTCAGCATGCACGAGCCGCCACCGCCGAAGGCGACTCGGTGCCCAGGCCAGCGGCTCGATCTAAAGTCGGCGATCGGTTAAGACCGGGAACCTATCGCGCCACTGCTCTACCTGTGTCGGATCGATCTCGGCCGAGAGCGCTTCGTCGTTGATGCCCGCCTCCGCTAAGACATTGCCCCATGGGTCAATGATTGCGCTACGGCCGCCCATTTCGGTGTTTGCGTGAGTTCCGGCGGTGTTGCAGGCGACTACGAAGCACTGGTTCTCGATGGCACGAGCCTCTAGCAGGGTCCGCCAGGCGTCGATTCGTGCGGCAGGCCAGGCTGAAGCCAGTACAAACATCTCAGCCCCCAGATCAAGTTGCCTCCGGTACAACTCCGGGAAGCGCAGGTCGTAGCAGGTCGAGATCCCGACCTTCAGCGTGTCTGCAGGCGCGGGCAGGTCCACCACCACAACCTCGGACCCAGCCTCTATGAGCTTCGGCTCGCCGGAACCAAACCCGAAGCGGTGGATCTTGCGGTAGGTCGCACACACGCCACCGTCGGGGCTGACGATGACGGAGGTGTTCCACAGCCCTTTGCCCTCGGGGCCAGCCTCATCCAGAGGCCGCTCGATGATCGACCCCGTATGCACCACGGCACCGATCTCGCGGGCCACTGCACCCAAGGCAGCAGTGACCTCACCGTCGACCTGTTGCTCACGCTCGGGCCAACGCCGGTAGTCGAACGCCCCCGCGCTCCACAACTCCGGAAGCACGATCAGGTCGTGCCCACGCTGCTCCCGCACCAAGCCACACACACGCTCCAGCCGGTCAGCGGGAGTCTCGGAGTCGCCATACGCCAACTGGATCAGCGCGATCTTCATAAGCCTCAGCCTTTCGGGGGTGACGACATCGACGCCAACCGCTCGTTGTATGCCGACAACTCAGCATCCTCATCACGGTCAGCTTGGCGGTCGTTGCGGCGGGCGTCACGCTCATCGCGGCGCAGCCAATCCAAGGTCACCAGCATCGCCAACGCCAACGTCGGCATCTCACCGATCCCCCACGCGATGCTGCCACCGAGCTGCTGGTCGGTCAGCAGATCCGGGCCCCACGACAAACCCAACTCCTTAAAGAACCCGGGTGCCAACAGCCACGTCCCCGTCATCAACGCCAACCCAAAGAACGCGTGCGACGCCAGCGTGGCCAGTAAAATCAGCAACCGCAACGGCGCCGACCACTTCGGCGGCCCCGGGTCAATCCCGATCAGCGACCACACAAACAGGTAGCCCGCCGTCAAGAAGTGCATCGTCATCAACACGTGCCCGGTGTGCGTGGTCAAGGCGAACTCGAACGCCCCACTCCAATAGAACCCGACCAAACTCCCAAAGAACACGACCGCAGCCACCACCGGGTTCGCCATGAACGCGGCATACTTCGAGTGTGTGAGCGACAAAAGCACCTCACGCGGCCCCAACGTCTTATCCCGACGCGACTTCAACGAACGCAGCGCCAACGTGATCGGCGCACCGAGCACCAAGAAGATCGGGATCGCCATCATCACCGCCATGTGCATGACCATGTGCATCGAGAACATGACCCGCCCGTACACCCCAGGCGCACCGTTGGTCGCGTAGACAAACAGCGCCCAACCCAGCACCCACGCGATCGTGCGACCCACCGGCCACTTGTCGCCGCGAGCGCGCAGACGCGCTACCCCGGCGACATACAGACCGACCGCCACCACGGCGATGATCAACATCAGCCAGTTGACCTGCCACTCCGTAAAGAAGGAACTCGCCGTCAACGGCGGCGGCTCCGGATAACCGGTCAACAACTGGACCTGCGAGCTAGCTGGAATCTCGCGGGCCTCCGGCGGCGGGGTGCGCGACAACGCCACAGACAGTCCCAGCGCCACCGACATCACCAGCGTCTCGACAAACGCCAGCCGCGCAAACGCTCCACCCCGCTCCAACCCACCATCAATCAACCGGCGACGGTGGACGTAGCCGAAGAACCCGAGCGCCCCCAGCACCAACACCTTGCCCCAGATGAGCAACCAATAGGTACTGACCAGATCGCCGACACCCTCGATGGTCTCCAGCGCAAACAACACCCCCGAGAAGCCCACCGCGATGTAGCACCAGAGCGCCATCGTCGAAAACCGCCGCGTGACCGCCGTCAGCGCCGACCCCAACACTGGCCGCAACATCACCAGCGCGATGAGCCCACCAACCCAGGCACTGATCGCAAACAGGTGTATGCCGAGGGCCGTGACCGCGGTCTCGTGACCCTCGTTGCCACTGGAGTGACCGGTGAAGGCGACCGGGACGAGCGCGGCAAACCCCAACACCGTCGCCCACGCCAGCCCCGCCCGGGTGCGCACCAGCGCCGCGACGAACGTCACCAGCACGGCCAGCACGAACTCCATCGTCCACAACCGGACCGGCTCGATGCCAATGATGTTGTCGAAGAGGGAGCCGATGAAGCCGCTTCGGCTCATGGGGACTCCGGAAATTTCGCTGTACCCGACCAGCAGCGACGCCAAGGCGCTGATCGCCCAGACAGCCCCGGTGATGGCAGCGCAGTAGGCCGCCGTCGCGCGCCGAGCGGAGGTCTTCGATTCGGGCACGAAGAAGCCGCCGACCAGCAACAATCCGATCGTCACAGCCGCCGAGACGTTGTGCACGACCCCAATAACCAGCTGCCCCCAGCGCACCAACCAGCCCGGGTCAGCCAACAGCAAAGGAGCAGTGGCACCGCTCAGGGCAGCCGCCGGCATGACGGCAACAGTGGCCACGGCCAGCACCGCGGCAACGGGCAACCAGCGCACCGTGCGGTTCGGGCTATCAGCGGGCGGGCTGGCTTCTGCGGGCCGAGGCGGGCGTTCCATCACAGACGACACACCTCCATGCTAGGTAGGGTTGCTGACATGCCGCTGCATCCCTCCGCTCCCGAAGAACTGATCGACCTGGTCGAGGCCTACCGGCAGGCGATGCGTTCCTTCATCGACCTAGCCCGTTCGTGCCCCGACGCCAAGGTCGACGCGGAGACCGTATGCCCTGGGTGGAGTGTGAAGGATCACGTCGCACACATCGCCTCGTTGGAGGCGTACTTCGACGGTGGCGACTACCCCGAGGTCGAACTTCCGGAGACCGAGCACCTCAAGAGCACCTTCACCACCTGGCTTGAGCACGGGGTACGAGCCCGGACGGACCACACGATGGAGCAGTTGCTCGAAGAGCTCGAGACGGCGACGTTCAATCGGCTGGCTTCCCTCAGCAATCCAGACCTCACTGTGGAGACCATGGTGCACGGCCCGATGGACCGCGAGATCACGCTGGCCGACCTGCTGCAGCGTCGCCTCGTTGACATCTGGGTGCACGAGCAAGACATCCGCGAAGCCCTCGGCCGCATCGGCAACCTCGACAGCCCCGCCGCGTCGACCTTCGTGGCCCGCATCGTGGACGCCTTTCCTCGCATCTTGACTCGGCGCCTCGACCTGCCTGCCGGTCAGACGGTGATCCTGGAGAGCTCCGGGCCCGTCACGGCACGTGTCGGCGTGCGTATGGCGCATGGCGGCGACGGCGTGGTCGTCGGGCACACATTGTTCACCGGGTCGCAAGAGACTGCCGCTGAGGACGCCGCCGATCAGGTAGATCACCCCGACGAAGAGGTCGTCACCACGTCGATCTCGATGTCCACCGACGCCCTCACCCGCCGAGCCGCAGGTCGACGCTCGACGGAAGATTCGTCATACAAGGTGGTCGGCGACGAAGAAATCGCCCGCCTCGTTCTCGACGCCCTCGTCATCACGCCCTGACACCCCCGTTAGCCTCATTCTCCAGACGCCTCGACCAAGGAGTTCACCGCCATGAAGAAGTCCACCGCCGCATTCGCGCTGTGCGCCGTGACCTTTTCCCTCGCTGCCTGCACGACCACCGACGACACCCCTCCCGGGTCGGTCGCCGGGTTGGTCGAAGCGGAGGAGGGCGACGAGGAGAATGGAATTCCCGAGGTCGACGAGCTAGACCCGTCTGAGGAAGTCGCTGAAGAAAGCGAGGGTGCCGAAGGCGGCGAGAGTGCCGAAGGCGGTGAAGCCGAGCCCGAGACTGACGAGACAGCAAGCACCGGGGAGCCCGGCGATGCAGAGGCTTCCGGTATGCCGGATCCTGCGGCCATGTCGGACGCGTCCTGTCAGGCGTTCTTTGAAGGAGCGGCGCCGCTGGCCGCTCGTGCCACAGACGCCCGCGAGCTGCTTAACGCTGGTGCCGAGTCGTCGCTGAGCGCCCTGGACTACGCAGAGATCGGTGTGGCGGTGGGTCGCATGGACGCCATAGGCGCTGAAGCCTCCGAGACGTTGGCCCCGCTGATCGAGCGGATCAATGCGCCGTTCATCGAGTTGGTGCAGGCAGCCCAAGATGGTGGCTCAAACGAGGAGACCGGCGAGGTGACCTACGAAGCCATCGACGCTTCTGATTCCGAAGCCGCCCAGGAAGAGTTCACCGCAGAGTGCTTCGGAGCCGAAGCCTCCGAGTAGCGGCTGCGCCCATCCCTTCTCCTACCCATCCGTCTGGGCAGCGCTGTCAGGCAGATCGGGCGGCTTTGACGGCGCGGGTGTAGAACACCAGGGCTCCGACGAACGAGGCAAGCACGAGGCCACAGGCACCCGCGACCCAGAGGCCGACGTCCCAGTCCCAGAAGATCGACAGCGCAACGCCCACCAGGGCAATGCCGATGGCGGCCTGTCCTGCCAAGCGAGTGGCTTTAAACTGCACCAGCCGTTCGGCAGCGTCAGCCTCTGACCCCACGAGCAACCGAGCCCCAGGGGTGAGCCGCCGGGCCACGGACTGCAGCACGGCATACCCCATCAGGATCGCCGCCCCACCGAGAGCCACCCTGGGGTTGCCGCGCGAGAACCCGACGACGAGCACCACCGCCGCCGCGACGAGGCAGAGCAACGAGAACAGGCGATCCTTCACCCGAGGCTTCAACGGCATATGCGCAGATTATCCGGTCGTCAGCACCCACGGGCGCCGCGCGGGCTCGTGCCCCGTTACCTAACGGTTGGCATCAACCCAGTAGCAATAGAATCCCACACTGGTATATGGGATGACTACTCAGATCGCAGTTCGACTTCCGGACGAACTCGTTTCGTATGTCGACACCCTGGTGGAGCAAGGCGCGCGATCCCGCGCGCAGGTCGTCGAGGGCGCACTCCGCCTCTACGCGCAGCAATTGCAGGGTGAGGCCGACGCTCGAATCCTCGAAGAATCCGGTGACTATGACGACTTCGCGGGCTTGATCGATCACGCATAGATGGCCGATTGATGCGAGATATCCATGTCGCCAGCCTCGACAAGTCCCGACCCGTTCTCGTGTTGACGCGAGCACCGGTCCGTGCCGCAATGTCGAGGATGACTGTGGCCCCGATCACGTCGAATATTAAGGGCCTGAGCACCGAAGTTCCTGTGGGCTCCGACAACGGCCTCGATCAGGCGAGCGTCGTGTGCTGCGACAACATCATCACCATCAGCAAGTCGTCGCTAGGGCGCCATGTGGGTTTCCTCTTCGACCACCAAGAGAATGATTTAGCACGCGCAATCACCAACGCGTTCACTTTGCGCCAGCCCTAGGACAGCCGCGTTCAGCCCCAGACGAGCGCGCGCCCCGGATCGTGCATGAGAGCCGCAATGTCGGCAAGGAAGCGCGAACCAAGCTCGCCATCGACCAGTCGGTGGTCGAAGGAGACCGCGAGTTGAGTGATCCAGCGCGGTTCGATCGTCTCGCTGCCGTCCGTCGCGGTGACCACCCACGGCTGTCTCCGGACCGCGCCGAAGCAGACGATCGCGGACTCACCCGGGTTGATGATCGGGGTGCCGGTGTCGATGCCGAAGACCCCGACGTTGGTGATCGTGATAGTGCCGCCCGACATTTGCGCCAGCTGGGCACGACCTGCTTTTGCGGTGGCCACGAGGTTTTGCAGGGCACCGGCAAGCTGGGCCAAGTCCATCAGGTCGGCGTCTTTGATGTTGGGCACGATCAACCCCCTCGGAGTCGCCGCAGCGATCCCGAGATTCAGGTAATGCCGCTGCACAATCTCGCCCGCAGCCTCGTCCCAGGCCGCGTTGACGCCAGGGTTGCGGCGCACCGCGACGATCAGCGCCTTGGCCAGGATCAACAGCGGGCTGACCTTGAGATCACGGAACTCCCGGTCACCCTTGAGCCGCTCGACCAGATCCATCGTGGCGCTGACGTCAACGGTGATGAACTCGGTGACGTGCGGCGCGGTGAACGCCGAACCGACCATCGCGTTGGCCGTCAGCCGGCGG
>JBBQNO010000126.1:0-6428 GCA_038330045.1 Actinomycetales bacterium
CTCTCACTCACGTGCTGATCGCCCCCGATAAGTTCAAGGGCTCACTGACGGCTGCGGACGTATGCGCCGCAGTCAGTCGGGGCATCTTGAGCGAGGTGTCGGTGGACATCGCGGTGTGTCCCGTTGCCGATGGTGGCGACGGGACCATCGCGGCCGCCGTCGAGGCGGGGTATGTCGCGGTGCCGGTGACCGCTGCCGGCCCGACGGGCGAGCCGGTCTCGACGCACTACGCGCGCCTCGGCGACGTTGCCGTGGTCGAGATGGCCGATGTGTCCGGGCTAGTCAATTTGCCCGACGGTCGTCTCGAGCCGTTGGTCGCGACCAGTCGCGGCACCGGCGAAGTCATGGCGGCGGCGATCGATGCGGGATGCACCCAGATCATGGTGGGCATCGGAGGAAGTGCCAGCACTGATGGTGGGGCCGGCGTGCTGGCTGCCCTAGGTGCTCGCTTCCTTGATGTTGACGGCGTCGAGTTGGCTGAAGGTGGCGCGGCGTTGGCCTCGCTGGCCTCGGTGGACGTGTCGGCTTTGACCGCTCGCATGCAAGGTGTCTCGTTGACGGTGGCCTGTGATGTGGATAACCCACTGACCGGCCCTCGTGGTGCGGCCGCTGTGTACGGGCCGCAAAAGGGCGCGTCGCCTGAGCAGGTCACGCAGTTGGATAATGCGCTCGGTCACTTGGCCGACGTCATCGCGGCGTACTCCGGCAGTGACGTGCGCGATGCGCCTGGTGCCGGTGCTGCTGGCGGCGTGGGTTACGCCGCGCTGGCGCTATTGAATGCAGAACTGAGACCCGGAATCGACTTGGTTTTTGACCTGGTCGGTTTCGATGGGCACCTTAAGAGGGCCGATTTCGTCGTCACCGGTGAGGGATCGCTGGACGATCAGACGCTGAACGGTAAGGCGCCCGCTGGAGTGGCTTCGGCCGCGGTGGCCCGTGGGATTCCCGTGGTCGCTGTCTGCGGCCGGACCACTCTTAGTCCGCAGCGGCTCAAAGAGGCAGGGATCGATGCGGCATACGCCCTGTTTGATCTCGAGCCCAATTTGGAGCGCTCGATGTCAGGAGCGGCTGGGCTGCTCGAAACGCTTGGTGCGCAGATCGCCCGCGATCATCTGAAGTAGGTGGCGACTTGGCCCCCCAACAGGCGCCGGATGCGCACATCGCGGAGTCGGTCGATGGCTGGTCAGACTTCCACTGGGTGGAATTGCATTTCCACTCATAGGAAGGATCTATTACGATGAGGACTTCGTTGTTTCAATGCTGAGCGCGGTGGACGTTCCTCAGGCCTGAATCAACTCGGCGACATGGTGGCATCACCGGCTCGCCCCCTAAGGAGTCCAGGACGTGATCGTCATGAATGTCGAAGCTTTCAACGCACTACCCGAAGATGAGGCCCGCGCCAGCCTGCAGAAGTGCCTCAACGTGTCGCGCTGGGTCGACGCCGTCTTGGCGAGTCGTCCGTATGCAGACGAGGCGGCGTTGACCGCCGTCGCCGGCCCGGCGGCAAAATACCTGGAGGACGACGAGCTCGACTCCGCCCTCGCCGGCCACCCGCGCATCGGTGAGCAGGCGAGCAGCCCCGACCACGACGCCGAATTGAGCCGTAAAGAGCAGGGTGATGTGGACCCGGGCGACACTGAGGTGCTCCGCGAGATCCTGGTCGGCAACCACGCCTACGAAGCCAAGTTCCACCGCGTCTTCTTGATCCGCGCAGCCGGTCGGTCAGCCACCGAAATCCGCGACGAGCTCAACCGACGCCTGGCCAATGATCCCCTCGTCGAGCGCGGCGAGACCGTCGCCCAACTGCGCGACATCGCGTTGCTTCGCCTGGACTCCGTAGCCTGACTCGCGGCGGGGTTCGCCAGCACCGGGGGGTCGACCACACCGTTGCGACCGCAGTCATCTTGGCTGCAACCACGGCTCACTGGACGCAGGTCGCCAGCGGTTCCGCGGCTACGCGCCTACTACCATTTCTGCCCTCAACTGAGCGCCCCACGCCGAAAAATCACCCGGTCGGCTGATGAGCTGACCGGGTGATTTTTCGGCGTACTCTCTAGCCTTCGCCGCCCGCGTTGCCGGTGGTGCCAGCGTTGACGTCGAGCAGGTTGTAGCGTTCTGCGGCCTCGCGAGCCTTAGAGGCGTCAATCGAGCCGTCGTCAGCCAACATCTGCAGCGCCCGGACGACCATCGAATGCACGTCAATGTGGAACCAGCGGCGGGCCGCCTGACGAGTGTCGGAGAAGCCGTGATCGTCGGCACCGAGCGTGGCGAAAGAGTTAGACACGAACTGACGGATCTGGTCTGGCACCTCGGAGACGAAGTCCGTCGAGGCCACGATGGGGCCCTGGGCGTCCTTCATCTTCTCCGCGACGTATGCCGTGCGCGCAGGCTCGTCCGGGTGCAGGAAATTGTGTTCTTCGGCAGCCAGACCATCACGGCGCAACTCCGTCCAGGAGGTCACCGACCACACATCGGCCGCTACCCCCCAATCTTCGGCGAGCAGCCGAGCCGCTTCGATGGCCCACGGGACGGAGACCCCCGAGCCCATCAGCTGACAGCGTGGTCCGGACCCCGAGGAGCTAGAGATCTGGTGCAGTCCGCGCACGATTCCGTCGATGTCGACGTCTTCGGGCTGCGCGGGCTGCTGCATCGGCTCGTTGTAGACGGTGATGTAGTACATGACGTTCGGGTTTTCGCTGTTCTCGCCATACATCTGCTCCAGGCCGGCCGAGACGATATGCGCGATCTCGTAACCGAACGCCGGGTCGTACGTCTTCACCCCCGGGTTGGTCGCCGCCAAGATCGGTGAGTGGCCATCAGCGTGCTGCAGCCCCTCGCCGGTCAGGGTCGTGCGGCCGGCGGTGGCACCGATGATGAACCCACGGGTCATCTGGTCCATGGCGGCCCACATCGCGTCGCCAGTGCGCTGGAATCCGAACATCGAGTAGAAGACGTAGACCGGGATCATCGGCTCGCCGTGGGTGGCGTACGACGTGCCCACCGCGGTGAACGCGGCGAACGACCCAGCCTCGTTGATCCCGGTATGCAGGATCTGGCCTTTCGTGGACTCCTTGTAGGGCAAGAAAAGCGCGCGGTCGACGGGCTCGTAGTTTTGCCCCTGCGGGTTGTAGATCTTGGCCGTCGGGAAGAAGCTGTCCATGCCGAAGGTGCGGGCCTCGTCCGGAATGATCGGCACGATGCGCTCGCCGAGACCCTTGACCCGCATCAGGTCACGCAAGATGCGCACGAACGCCATGGTGGTGGCGGCCTGCTGCTTACCAGAGCCTTTGAGAGTCGTCTTATAGGTGTCGGCCTTCGGGATCGGCAGCGGCTTCGGCGAGTTACGCCGCGACGGCACGAAGCCGCCCAACTCGCGCCTGCGGTCCATCAGGTACTGGATCTCCTGGGAGTCGTCGGCCGGCTTGTAGTACGGCACGTTATAGAGGTCGTCGTCGATCGCCTTATCCGTGACCGGGATGTGCAGCAGGTCGCGGAAACTCTTCAAATCCGAAGCGGTGAGTTTCTTCATCTGGTGTGTGGCGTTGCGGGCCTCGAAGTTCGCGCCCAAGCCGTAGCCCTTGACGGTCTTAGCGAGAATCACGGTCGGCTGACCGGTTGTGTTGCCGACGGAGGCCGCGTGATAGGCCGCATACATCTTGCGGTAGTCGTGCCCGCCGCGCTTCAAGCCCCAGATCTCGTCGTCAGTCAGCGACTCCACGAGCGCCTTGGTTTCTGGCGTACGACCGAAGAAGTTGTCCCGGATGTAGCCACCGGACTCGCCCTTATAGGTTTGGTAGTCACCGTCCAGCGTGGTGTTCATGACGCGCACCAGGTCGCGGGTGTGGTCGGCTTCCAGCAGGGCGTCCCACTCGCGGCCCCACAGCACCTTGATGACGTTCCACCCGGCGCCGCGGAAGAATCCTTCGAGCTCCTGGACGATCTTGCCGTTGCCTCGCACCGGACCATCGAGGCGCTGCAGATTGCAGTTGATGACGAAGTTCAGGTTGTCCAAACCGTCGTTCGCGGCGAGCTGCAACAGCCCACGCGACTCCGGCTCGTCCATTTCGCCGTCACCTAGGAACGCCCATACCCGCTGCTCAGAGGTGTCCTTGATGCCGCGACCTTGGAGATAACGGTTGAACTGCGCCTGATAGATCGCGTTCATCGGACCGATACCCATCGACACCGTCGGGAACTGCCAGAAGTCCGGCATCATCCGCGGGTGCGGGTAGGACGGAAGCGCATGCGGAGCCTTGGAGCGCTCCTGGCGGAAGCCGTTCAGGTCGGCTTCGCTGAGACGACCCTCGAGGTAGCCGCGGGCGTACATACCGGGAGAAGCGTGGCCTTGGAAGAAGACCTGGTCACCGCCGCCGGCGTGATCCGGGCCGCGAAAGAAGTGGTTCAGGCCGACTTCGTAGAGGGTGGCAGCACCGGCATACGTCGAGATGTGACCGCCCACGCCAATGTCGGGGTGTTGCGCCCGGTGCACCATGACGGCAGCGTTCCAACGGAGGAGCCGTCGATAGCTGCGCTCGATGTCTTCATCGCCGGGGAAGGGTGCTTCTTCGCTGACCGGGATGGTGTTGATGTAGTCAGTCGTGACCGGCTCGGCACCGCTGATGCCCGCCATGTGAGCGCGCTCGCCCAGCATCCGCAGCACACTGGAGGCACCGACCGTCCCGCGTTCTCGGACCAACTGATCGAAGGAGTCAGCCCACTCGCCTAACTCCTCGCGGTCAATCTGCGGGTCTGGGGGCGGGTTGTGCTGGCCAACGGTCATCGATGCTCCAAGCTCGTAGGGGACTAAGAGATGCAGGTGTGCTGAGTATGCCGGGCGAGCGCCTTAGGCGAAGCGCGCGTGCCTTAGACGAACTGGCGGCTGAGCGTGGCGTGCCGGTTGACGTCCTTGTAGAGCAGGTAGCGGAAGCGACCCGGCCCACCGGCGTAACACGCCTGGGGGCAGAAGGCGCGGAGCCACATAAAGTCGCCCTCTTGCACCTCGACCCAGTCCGAGTTCAGCAAGTACATGGCCTTGCCTTCGAGCACGTAGATGCCGTGCTCCATGACGTGCGTCTCGGGGAAGGGAATCGTGGCACCGGGCTCGAAGGACACGATGTTGACGTGCATGTCGTGGCGCATGTCGCTTTGTTCGGTGAAGCGCTGAGTGATCCAGCGGCCTTCGGTGCCGGGCATGGCACCGCCTTCGAGATCGTTCTCGTTGGTGACAAAGGCCGCGGGGAAGTCGACACCGTCAACCTTCTGGTATTTCTTGCGTACCCAATGAAAAGTGGCCGTTGCGTCCGATACGTTGTGCAGCGCCCAGTCCGAGGCGGGCGGGAGGAAGACGTAGCCGCCGGGGGTCAGGGTGTGCTCGGTGCCGTCAAGCGTGAGCTCCAGGGTGCCTTCGGCGAGGAAGAGGACGTGCTCGGCACCGGGGTCAACCTCAGGGGTGTCGCTGCCGCCCTCGGGCGAGACCTCAACGATGTAGTGCGAGAAGGTCTCAGCGAAGCCGGACAGCGGGCGGGCGATGACCCATAGGCGGGTGTTGACCCACGTGGGAAGGTAGCTGATGACGATGTCTCGCATCGTGCCGCGCGGGAGCACGGCATACGACTCAGTGAAGACGGCTCGGTTGGTGGTCAGTTCCGTTTGCGCAGGGTGCCCCCCGTGCGGTGCGTAGTACCACGGTGCCGACGAGTCGGGGGATTGCGATGCCATTTCAGCTCCTGTGCTGGGCGAGGTGAATATTGACGACAAATATCCATTTAGTGGATATTTGTTTCCACATACAGGAAACCATTACCATGACCATGGAGTCAACCGCAGTATGGCACCGGCTATCCGAAGGAGCAGATCATGACGCAGCACGACGTGGTGTTTAAGGCCCAGCGTGTCCTGACCGATCAGGGTGAGGCAGCGATGTCGATCGGTGTCCGCGACGGCAAGATCAGTGCGATTGAGTCGTATGACGCAGCGCTAGACAGCGATCGCGTCATCGAGTTGGGCAATGATGTCGTGCTCATGCCCGGCGTGGTCGACGCGCACGTGCACGTGAACGACCCCGGTCGCACCGAGTGGGAAGGCTTTACCAGCGCCACTCGTGCCGCAGCTGCCGGTGGTGTGACCACGCTCATCGACATGCCGCTGAACAGTATTCCCCCGACCACCACCACCGACGCGCTAGCGATCAAGCGCGAGACTGCCGAAGCGCAGGCGTGGATCGATGTCGGCTTCTGGGGTGGGGTGGTGCCCGGCAACGTTGACCAACTGGCCCCCATGCACGAAGCCGGAGTCTTCGGGTTCAAGTGCTTTACGTTGCACTCAGGGGTCGACGAGTTCCCCGCGGTGAGCGCCGAGGAGTTGCTCGCCGCGATGCGCGAGATCGCGTCCTTTGGCGGCCTGTTGATCGTGCACGCCGAGGATGCCCA
>JBBQNO010000127.1:0-6425 GCA_038330045.1 Actinomycetales bacterium
TGCGGATCGACCCGACTACGCGACGATTGCTGACAGCCTCAACATGCCCGTCGGGAGCATCGGCCCAACCCGTGGCCGGTGCCTCACGCAACTGCGCGAAACGCTCGCGCACGACCCTTCGTGGTTGGGAGAAATATCATGAACAGCACCAATCCGACCCCGGGACCTCTTGATGCCGATGACAGCACAATCCTGACCGACCTCCGCGAGGTCTACTCCCAGGTCGACCCCGTCCCGCTCACGTTTCCCGAGCGGGTGAAGTACGCCATGACGGTGCGCATGTTGGAGGCCGAAATGGCCGAGCTGACCGCGATGCCGATGGCTCTGGTGCGCTCGGACGTAGGGGAGCGCGTCGACAACATCAGCTTCTCGGGGAGTTCGATGAGCCTGATGGTGAGCCTGTCGACCGAACCCACTGGTGTGCGCGTCGACTGTTGGGTGACGGTGCCCGGGGCGATCGTCGAGGTCCACGCGATCGGCCTCGGCGCTGACGACGAGCGGTCAGCGGTGGCCGACGCACAAGGCCGATGTGAGTTCACCGCTCTGCCCGCGGGCCCGGCTCACTTCATCGTGTGGGCGGACCCCGAGCGCACCTCGCGCCCCATCATCACCCCGACAGTCACGCTCTAGACGTCTTCGGCCTTCATGGCCGAGGGGTTCCATTTCGTGGTGCCTTCGTTGACCCAGCCGCGGTCCTTCATCGCTTCGCGGGCCTCGCGCTTCCACGGCCCGGTGAGGCGGTCGACATACAGCGTGCCGTCGAGATGCTCGGTCTCGTGCTGCAGGCAACGGGCGAAGAGGTCTTCGCCGACGAGTTCGACCGCATTGCCATCGAGATCGATGCCCGTGACCCGAGCCCGGGGGTGGCGGGCCAGCGGGAAGTACTCGCCGGGCACGGACAGGCAGCCTTCACCGTCGAGATCCTCGTCCAGACCCGCTGGTGTGCCGAGACGCTCCAAGACCGGATTGACCACGACGCCGCGGTAGCGGGCCTCGTCGGGACCGGGGCAGTCGTAGACGAAGAGCCGCAGCCGGATGCCCACCTGGTTTGCGGCGAGCCCGACCCCCTCAGCGGCTTCCATCGTGTCAAACATGTCTCGCACCAACTCGCGGATCTCATCGGTGATCTCACGGACCTTCTTGGTCGGCTGGTGCAGGGCACGGTGGCCGGTGATGGTGATGTCGCGGACTGCCACGGTCGCTCCTTGATCTGATCTGAGTACGGCGGCCCGAGTCTAAGGTGTGGCAGCCTCTAGGGCTCTTTCGTGGTCACTGGGATCGGACCGGTCATGTCTTCATCGTCGCCATCGCTGCTGCTTGCCTGCTTGTGCGGCATCACGCGTTGGTATGTCGACGCGCCCTCGCGGGACGTCTGCCAGCCAGCGTTCTCGGGAGGGGAAGGCGACGAGTGATCGCCACTCCAGTCGTCGGAGTCACTGTCACTGTCACTGTCACTGTCTACATCGTCATCGTCACTTCGATCGCGATCGTGCGCGGCGAACATCATGTCGTCTTCGTCGAGCCAGTCGTCGTGGTCGGCGCCATCATCGTCATCGTGATGATGGTGGTCGCTGCCGTAGCGGTGACCATCGGGGTCAACACGATCATGCGAATCATCGGGTAGCGAGTCATCACTGTCGTGCCCGTGGGGGTCGAAGATGATCTCGCAGATCTCGCGGTAGGTCTCATCGGGTTGGGGTACCCACTTGATGCGCTGCAATGCCTGGTCTTGCCCGGCCGACTCCAACAAGAAGGTCCCGTAGTGCAGGATGCGGCCGGGGATAGAACGGTCGTAGGTCATGTCAGTGACCTTGCCTAGCGGCATCATCGCGACCTTGTGCGAGATCAACCCGTAGGTAACGATGA
This sequence comes from Actinomycetales bacterium, assembly GCA_038330045.1. GTDB lineage: Bacteria > Actinomycetota > Actinomycetes > Actinomycetales > Dermatophilaceae > Ornithinicoccus. Next base: position 1,867 of record JBBQNO010000127.1, read on the forward strand.
GCCGTTTATCGGTGGCCACGAACCACTCGTTGCGCCACTCCAACATGCGCCAGAGCAACCGGGCCACCAGCAGGAGCCACAGCACCCATAGATAGCCGCCAGCGGTGCCGAACATCTGGTCGAGCTGAATCGTGATCCACGAAACGACGAAGAAGGCCCCGAGGACAGAGGCGATGGGCTCGATCATGACCGCCCAGTGCTGTCGAGTGGCGACCTCGACTTGCTCCCGTTGAAGGACATAACGCTTCAGAATCCGACTGCTGACTTTTACGCCGGACTCTGAGATCTCCGAGGAGCCGAGCATTGCTAGCCGCCCATGAGCGCTTCGAAGAACTGGCCGATGTTTTTAAAGCCCTGCTCGATGATGTCCCAGAATGCGGCCACGATGTCCGCCGCCCGATCGGGGCTGGTGATGATCGCGTAGACGAGGAATCCGAACAGCAGCCACCACAAGACCGACTTAATCTTGCCTGGCATGAAAGGACTCCTCAGTAGTTCGGTGTGTCACAGGACGGTCAACATCATCGCAGCAGTCATCCACTCTTGGGCAATAGCCACGCCGACGCAGCCAGCCGGTCCACGGCCTCGCTCACATCGGCGGTGGTCCCGGAGAAGCTCATCCGCATCGTCTGATGGCCCCTCGCCAGGTCGAAATCGACGCCTGGAGTCAGCGCCACGCCGGTGTTGGCGAGCGTGTCTTGGCACCATCGAACGCTGTCGTCGGTGAGGTGGGCGATGTCGCACCAAACGTAGAAGGCCCCAGCGGGGGTGGTCGCTGAGCCCAGCCCGATTTCGGGCAGCCGCGCACGAAGGAGGTCGCGATTGTCGGCATACCGGCGGACGTGGCCGTCGAGTTCGGTGCGCGAGTCGGGGCTGAATGCGGCGATGGCGGCGTGCTGAGAAACAGCGGGCGGGCAGATCGTGAGATTCTGGCTCAGGATCTCCAGCGGTCGGCGCAAGTGACGAGGGACCAGCGCCCACCCCAGGCGCCACCCCGTCATCGAGAAATATTTGCTGACTGAACCCACCACGACCGACTCCCGGGAGGTTTGCCATGCGCTCGCGGCCGGGCCGTCGTAGGTGATGCCGTGGTAGATCTCGTCACTGATGAGCAGGCATTTGTGTTCCTCGCACCAACGAGCGATGGCGGCGAGTTCGGTTGCGTCGATCACGGTGCCGGTGGGATTGGACGGGCTGGCCACGATGAGCCCGCGTGGGACCTGCGGCAGCGCTTCGAGCATGGCGAGGGTGGGTTGGTAGTTGGTCTCGGGTCCGCAGTCCAGCTCCAGCACCAGACACCCCATCGCCGATAACGTGTTGCGGTATGCCGGGTAGCCAGGTCGCGCCATCGCCACCGTGTCGCCGACGTCAAAGGCCGCGAGGAACAGCGTCGAGAAGAGGCCGGACGAGCCGGTCATCACCAGTACGTCGTCAGTGTCGACCTCGATGTCGTACCAGTCGCGGTGGTGCGCCGCGATGACTTCACGCAGTTCGGGTATGCCGGTCGCGTCGGTATAGCCCAAGGTGTGCGAGTCGAGTGCGGCCTTGGCGGCTTCGCGCACCGGTCGCGGCGCAGGGGTCGAGGGCTGACCGACGCACATCAGCAACAGGTCGCCGTGGGTGCGCTGGCGTGCTTGGGCGGCTTTGAGCACCTCCATCACGTGGAACGGCTCGATCGCACTGCGCTGGCTTAGATACATGTATGGGTCCTGTTGGATACGCGGTCGCTCAGACCACGCCATACAGGCGGTCGCCCGCGTCGCCGAGGCCCGGCACGATGTAGCCCTTGTCGTTGAGCCGCTCGTCGATGGCACCGGTGACCAGACGTAGCGGGGGCACGATGCCCTCGACCTTGCCTTTGAGGATTTTGATGCCTTCAGGGGCTGAGAGCAAGGTGATGGCAGTGATGTCGTCGGCGCCAAGGTCGACCAAGTAGTGGATGGCCGCGGCGAGGGTGCCGCCGGTCGCGAGCATCGGGTCCAGCAGGTAGCACTGGCGCCCCGAGAGATCGTTGGGCAACCGGTTGGCGTACGTCTCGGCCTCCAGCGTCTCCTCGTTGCGGATCATCCCGAGGAATCCGACCTCGGCCGTGGGCACCATGCGCATCATGCCGTCGAGCATCCCGAGGCCGGCGCGCAGGATCGGCACCACCAACGGTTTGGGGCTGGCCAGGCGGATGCCCGTCGTCGGCGCCACCGGGGTCTCGATCTCGAACGCGGTGGTGCGGACTTCCCGAGTGGCCTCATACGCCAGCAGGGTGACGAGCTCGTCGGTGAGCCGGCGAAAGGTCGGGGTGTCCGTGCGTTTGTCGCGAAGGTAGGTGAGTTTGTGAGCGATCAACGGGTGGTCGGCAACGTGGACTCGCATCTGAGCAAACTACCGCCAAAGTGCTGCGGTCCTGTTGTCCGGCCTGTCGGCATACGTGGGGTGCTAGAGAACGGCACCCGGGTTCATAATGTTGTGCGGGTCGAGGGCGTTCTTGATTGCCTGCTGTAGCGCCATTACGTCCGGGCCGAGCTGATCGGGCAAGGCCGCCTTCTTGGTGCGGCCGACGCCGTGCTCGCCGGTGATCGTCCCGCCCAGGGAAATGGCGAGCGCCATGATCTCCTCGAACGCGCGCAGCGAACGTTCCTTGGCCGCCTTGTCGCCTGCGTCGAAGACGATGATGGGGTGCGTATTGCCGTCTCCGGCGTGGGCCACCACGCCCACCTCGACCTGATGCCTCGACGCCAGTTCGGCGATGCCGTTGAGCAGATCCGGGAGCAGCGGCACCGGGACGCCGACATCCTCGAGCAGCAGGGAGCCGCGCGCTTCCATCGCGGGAAAGGCCGCGCGCCGAGCGGCGACGAAGAGTTCGCCCTCGTCTTCTTCGTCGGTGACGAAGACCTCGGTCGCCTCGGCGGCCACGCACGCCGCTTGGATGACCGAGATCTCAGCGATCCGCGCCTCGCCCGGGGCATCGGATTGGGCGATCAGGAGTGCGCCAGCGGTGCGGTCGAGGCCCATGGGTCGCCGGTCTTCGATGGCGTTGATGGACACGGAGTCCATCAACTCCATCATCGACGGACGCAAGGTCTGCCCCACCGCGACGACCGTGGCCGCAGCGTCCTCGACGGTGGCAAAGGTGGCGACCAGGGTTGACCGCGGCGTCTGGGCCGGGATCAGGCGAAGGATGGCGCGGGTGACCACACCGAGAGTGCCCTCACTGCCCACGAAGAGTTTGACCAGGGACAGCCCGGCGACGTCCTTGATCCGTTTGCCACCGAGAGTGACCAGGGTGCCGTCGGCGAGGACGACATCCAGGCCGAGCACGTAGTCCGTGGTCACGCCGTATTTCACGCAGCACAAGCCGCCGGCGTTGGTGGCGACGTTGCCGCCGATCGAGCAGATCTCGAACGATGAGGGGTCCGGCGGATACCAAAGTCCGCTGGCCGCCGCCGCGGCCTTGACCTCGGCGTTGAACGCACCCGGCTCCACCACAGCCACCCGGGTCGCGGTGTCGATCTCGATCGCTCGCATCCGCTCCATGCTGAGGACGATCCCGCCGTCCACAGCTGATGAGCCCCCGGAGAGCCCGCTTCCCGCGCCGCGCGGCACCACCGGCACCCGGTGCTCCGCTGCCCAGCGCACCACCGTCTGCACCTGCTCGGCGCTCGTGGGCCTAACGACGGCCACCGGTGTCCCGGCGTCGGGGTCGCGGGCCCAGTCCCATCGGTAGTTTTCGCAAACCGTCACGTCGGTGGAGACGGTCCCGGGCGGCAGATCCGCGGCGAGGCCGTCGAGCGCCGCAGCACGGTCTGGGATCTGACTCATCTGATCAATGTAGCCGTGCGCTGACCTACGATCAGGGCGTGGTTGCAGCCAGGGACGGGCAGAGCGAGGGCTCGCTGCCCGGGTGGTCCGACGGCCGGTATGCCGCATGGATGTACCTAGCTCTAGCCGAGGCTTCGTTGGCGGCTGACGATGTGCCGGTAGGGGCCGTGGTGGTGGACGGCTTCGGTGTGGTGATCGGCCGGGGGCACAACGTCCGGGAAGCCGACGTCGACCCGACGGGGCACGCGGAGATCGTGGCGCTGCGCGAGGCCGGGGCGAGCCTGCATACCTGGAGGTTGATCGGGTGCACGTTGGTGGTGACACTTGAGCCGTGCGCCATGTGTGCGGGGGCGTTGATCGCGGCCAGAGTCGACCGAGTCGTGTTCGGAGCCTTCGATGCCAAGGCTGGAGCTTGCGGGTCGATCTGGGACTTACCGCGAGACCGGGGGAGTCTGCACCGTCCGGAAGTGGTCGCGGGGATCGCAGAGCACGACTGCGCGCTGATGTTGTCGAAGTTCTTCGACCAGCGCCGCTGACACTCTTGTTGCGCTGATTCCTCCCGGGCCAGCAACTCCTTCACCTCAACGGGGACCAAGCTTTGAGCGAGTTTGTCCATGGGCGCTACGACTTCGAGGAAACTGCATACATCAGGTCCGTAGGGGGTGTGAAGGACTGTCTTGCCCGGCTTATTGCGCACGAGGTCGGGCCAGAGTGTGGCATTTGTCTTCGGTCAGTGGAAGAGTTTT
>JBBQNO010000128.1:0-6395 GCA_038330045.1 Actinomycetales bacterium
AACTCGTTCGTTCGCGGACGGGGCCCGAGTGGTCAAGGAATGGGCAATCGGGGACTGGTCCCGGTACTGTTCAGTAGCGTGTCTGCTCACGCCAATTACACGCTTAGTCACTTGGACCATCTCGAAGCCGAGTCCATCCACATTTTTCGTGAGGTGGCGGCTGAGTTCGAAAAGCCGGTGCTCATGTTTTCCGGTGGCAAGGACTCCATCGTCATGCTGCGCTTGGCCGAGAAGGCGTTCTATCCCGCGAAGGTCCCCTTTCCTGTCCTGCAGGTCGACACCGGCTACGACTTCCCCGAGGTGCTCGCCACCCGCGACCGCTGGGTGGAACGCCTCGGCGTCAACATGATCGTGGCCTCCGTCGAGCAGGCCATCGCCGACGGTATCGTCGTGGACGACGGGAAGACCAGCCGCAACCGCCACCAGATCGGTACGTTGCTCAACGCGCTAGAAGAAGGCGGATTCACCGCAGCCTTCGGGGGAGGGCGACGCGATGAGGAAAAGGCGCGGGCCAAGGAGCGGGTCTACTCTCACCGCGACGAATTCGGTCAGTGGGATCCCAAGAACCAGCGCCCCGAGCTCTGGTCGCTCTATAACGGTCGGGTCCACGAGGGCGAGCACATGCGGATCTTCCCGCTGTCCAACTGGACCGAGCTCGACATCTGGGCCTACATCGGCCAGGAGGAGATCGACATACCCGAGATTTATTTCTCCCACCAGCGCAGCGTTTTCGAAAGGGACGGGATGCTGCTCACCGAAAGTGAGCACAATCCGTGTCGTAAGGGTGAAGTCCCAGCCGAGCGCACCGTGCGATTCCGCACCGTGGGCGACTTGACGATGACGGGCTGCGTCGAAAGCACTGCGAGCACCGTCCAAGAGATCATTGAAGAAGTGGCTATCGCTCGCGTGACCGAGCGTGGTGCCACCCGTGGGGACGACAGGTTCTCTGAAGCGGCGATGGAAGACCGCAAGAAGGAAGGATATTTCTAATGGCGATGGACCTATTGCGGTTTGCCACGGCGGGGTCTGTCGACGACGGCAAGTCCACGTTGATTGGCCGTCTGCTGCTCGATTCGAAGGCGATCTTCGAAGACCAGTTGGAGTCGGTCGAGCGGACCTCCAAGGACAAGGGCTACGACTACACCGACCTAGCGCTGCTGACCGACGGTCTGCGTTCGGAGCGTGAGCAGGGCATTACGATCGACGTGGCCTACCGCTACTTCGCCACCCCGAAGCGCAAGTTCATCATCGCCGACACCCCGGGGCACGTTCAGTACACCCGGAACATGGTGACCGGTGCTTCGACCGCCGACCTCGGCCTGGTGCTGGTCGACGCTCGTCAAGGCATGACCGAGCAGTCCCGTCGCCACGCGGTGCTGCTGTCGCTGCTGCGGGTCCCGCACATGGTGCTTGCGGTGAACAAGATGGACCTCGTCGACTACGACCAGGCCACCTTCGAGAAGATCAAAGACGAGTTCACCGCCTTCACCTCCAAACTCACCGTCCCGGACCTCGAGGTCATTCCGATCTCGGCGCTCGCCGGCGACAACGTGGTGACCCGCTCGGAAAACATGCCGTGGTATCAGGGGGCGTCGCTGATGCACCACCTCGAGACGGTGTATGTCGCCTCGGACCGAGACCTCATCGACACCCGACTGCCCGTCCAGTTCGTGGTGCGCCCGAAGTCGGACGCGTTTCACGACTACCGGGGGTATGCAGGCCAGGTGGCCGGCGGCGTGCTGCGCAAGGGCGACGAGGTCATGGTGCTGCCCAGCGGCTTGACCTCGACCATCGCGGGTATCGACATCTTCGACCAAGAGGTCGACGAGGCCTTCCCGCCGATGTCGGTCACCGTGCGTCTCGCCGACGACCTCGATGTCTCTCGCGGTGACATGATCTGCCGGCCCAAGAACGCCCCGCGCGTTTCCCAAGACATCGATGCCATGGTGGCGTGGATGGTGCCCGAGCCGCTGCGCAACCGCCGCAAGCTTGCGATTAAGCACACCACCCGCAACGCTCGGGCCGTGGTCAAGGACATTCAGTACCGTCTGGACATCAACACGTTGCACCGCGACCAAGACTCAACGGAGTTGGGTATCAACGAGATTGGTCGTGTCACGCTGCGCACGACGCAACCGCTGCTGTGTGACGACTACTCGACGAACCGCGCCACGGGCTCCTTCATCCTGATCGATGAGGCCACCGGGTCCACCGTCGGAGCCGGAATGATCAACTCCTGACGCGATGGCCTGTTGGTTGGGGCCGGGCTCTTCAGCGGGCATAAGGTCTAGGCATTTCTCCTAAGGCGAGTGGGTCAAGCCCTCGGCAGGTCCAGCTGGATCGTCACCACGGCGTCGTCCAAGGGAAGCACCCGGTCCACCTGAATCATCGGCGCTGATCCGGCGCCACAGGATCGTTCGGCCAACGTCAGCAAAGGGCAGTTGACGCCAAGGACCGGGCCAGCGACCACCACGGCCACCGGGAGGCTACCAGGCGTCGCCTGGACCAGCGGGGTGACCGCCGCCAGGGCGCGACGGGCCGTGGAGGGCAGGCTGCGCACTGTGACCCCGTCCACCTGGTAGCTGAGCTCGAACTGGGTGATCCCATCCACCGGGATACTCAACGGTGCGGCGACCGTCCCGTCTGGCACCACGATCGGCTGTCCGTCGGTGCTCAGCTGCACCGCGGTCGCTACCGGCTCGGCATCGTCGAACTGCCCCCCAGCGCGGGAGAGTTGCGCCGGGGCGAGCTCGACCAGGTTGGTGGTTGAGGGCAACCGAACCTGCTCGGTCACGTTGAACGACCCGCCGGTGGAGAGGGCGATGACCATGAGCACCCCCGGCTCGGAGATTCCCGGCCCGTCGGTGGGTAACCCGGCCGGCGTCACCGAGCGGGTCTCGCGCGGCGCCGGTGCGGCGGGTGTGGTGGGAGTCGTTGTGGGGCTCTTCGGCGTGGTAGTTCCCGCGCCCTGCGGGGTAGGGGTAGCGACCGGCCCGTCGTCGGAAAGCACCGCACGAATGGTCAGGGCGGTGAACACCGCGGCCCCCACCCAGAGCATGGTGATCAGCAAAATGCTGAGCCGCTTCCTCCGGTCACGCTTCAACCTGGATCCCCTTTCTCCGTTCTACGACACTCGTTGTTCGGGTCACGTCGGATTCGCGAGTTGCAATTATCGGATCTTCTGAGAGTATGTGCGGGGTATGGATCTAGCAAATGGTTGGTAAAGGAAAAAGGAAAAATGATCATGACAAACCGCTTGTACATTCAGGTCGTGACCGTCGCGGGAATCGCCGTCGGGGTCCTAGCGACCGCGGTGATCGGTGCGCCGTCGGCTGGTGCCGCCGACGAAGCAACGCTTTACATCGTCCAGGGTCTGCCGGACCAGACCGTGGACGTCGCGGTTGACGGTGAGACGGTTGCTAGTGAAGTCGCCACCACCGACGTGGTCGGCCCCTTCTCGGTCAGCGCGGGACGCAACGAGGTGAGCTTCACCGATGAGAGCGGCTCGGTCGTCGCGGACAACACGGTGACCACCCAGGCAGGGTCGAATTCCGACCTTGTTGTGCACATGAGCACCAGTGCAACCGAGGATACGGTGGTCACCGTTTTCGCCAACGATATGACCGCGGTGCCTGCCGACAAGGCCTCGCTGACCGTGGCGCACACTGCCGCGGTGCCGCCTGCAGACATCCTGGTCGACGGCCAGGTGTTGTTTGCCAACGTGGCCAACGGCGAATCGCTCAACCTGGTCGTCCCGGTGGACACCTACGAGGTCCAGATCGTGCCCACCGGAGAGACCTCCCCGGCCATTCTGGGGCCGCTCGATCTCACCGTCGAGGGCGGTGCCCTTAACAGGGTATACGCAGTTGGCGACCCCGAAGCCCAGACGATGGACGTCGCCCTGCACGTGATCGACCTCGAGGACACCGGATCAAAAGCTCCCGACATGGTGAACACCGGAACCGGTGGCCAGGCTGCCTTCCTGATGCGGGTGAATGCGTTGTTGGCCAGTTTGCTTCGGTGACCGCCGTCCTAGTCCGCAGGAACTTTGTCCGGGCGGCTGCGATGTGCGGGACGGGCCTGCTTCTGTTCGCCGGCTGCGGGACGGTCGACGACGCCCCGGGTGGCCGTGTAATCGCGCACCAGTCTTCCTCCTCGGCGAGCACGGCGACTACCTCCCCGGACCACCCGATCGGCGAGGACGGATCAACCAGCGGGGCCCAGGACCGGCCCTCAACGGAGGCCCGGCGCGGCCAGCCCGCGGCCAGTAGTCGGATCCGGTTCCGGCCCGAGTCCCTGGATCTGCCGGGGGGCGTGTCCGCCTCGGTGCAGCCGGCGCAGACCGTGGACGGGGAGTTGCGGATCCCCGAAAATGTGGAGCACGTCGGGTGGTGGGACGGCAGCTCGTACGCTGGGGACCCGTTCGGCTCGACGGTGATCGCCGGGCACATCGACTCCGCAGAGCAGGGGCTGGGGATTTTCACCCGGCTGCTGAGTATGCGTGTCGACCAGGTTGTGACGGTGCGATCGGGGCAGCACCAGCAGCGCTACCGGGTCGTCTCGACCAGCCTGGTGGACAAAGACGTTCTGGCAACCGACACTGCGGTTTTCGAGCAGACCGGCGGGCACCGGCTGGTCCTCATCACCTGCTCTGGGCGGTGGCGCCCCGAGGTTGGCAGTTACGAGAGTAACTTCGTGGTGGTGGCCGAGCCTCTCGGCCCGGCAACCTGACTCATTGCTGGTCATATCGTTCTATGTCTTCGTCCGCCCGGTATGCCGCCGCCCACGCAGCTGAGGGTGTGTCGTCGAGCCGCGGCCACGGATGAGTCCAGACTAGGATTTGCCCGGTGGTGACCCGAACCCCGAAGAAGGATCAGACGAGCCGGAAGCACGCCCGGCTCGGGGCCAGTGATCTGATGCTGATCGCGCTGGCCGTTTTCACCGCGGTCCTGGTCGCTCTCGCGCTCAGCGGCGTCCATCGCGTCGATTCGGTGGCGCGCTCGCTCAACGGGGCCACGATGAACGGAGACGCCGCCACATCAACCGCGACGGTGGGTCCAACGACGGAGGGTGCCAGCGAAACTACAGACGAGTCGGCTGCAAGCGAGTCACCTTCGGAGGGAGAGCCGACGTCGGCCGAGGAGCAGGCACAGGCCGCGCTGTCGGGCTCCGACGGTGCGCCGGTCAGCGTCCTGGTCCTGGGAGACGACACGTCCAACCTCCGCAGCGAGTGGGTCCAACTGTGGGGAGCAGACCTGGCTGAGCGCCGTCCGGTGAAGATTGTGCAGTGGGACGAGGCCGCAGACGTCCGCTACAGCACGCCCGACGTGATCAGCGACACCGGTGAGGGGGAGCCGCTGACCATCTGGAACGCCAGCCGCACCGGGGCTGACATCCCGTCGGTGACCGCACGCTTGCCACTCTTCCTGGACCCCGTCGCGTTAGTCTCCGATCCGGACTTGGTGGTGCTCAACCTCGGAGTCAACGACGTAGCCGACGAGGCGGTCGCTGACGTTCAGGAGTTGGTCGACTCCCTGAAAGAGCGACTGGGAGACGACACTCCGGCGGTGCTCGTGAGACAAGGTCGGGGCGGTGCGTCCGCAGAGGTGGACGAAGCCCTCGTCCGTTGGGCGGAAGACACCGATGTCGTGGTGTGGGACGCGAGTGAGGCCACGTCCGCCCAGGAGTGGGCGAGCCTCGTCGTCGTAGAGGAGTCATCGCCCTAAGCCAGCGACGGCGCTTAAGTTCGGGTGCTGGTCCGGCTATCAGGGGAGGAGGAGTAGGAGTCTGTCAGCTCCGATCCCGTCCCCGTACGCGGTGTGTAGTCGGCGTAGTAGTAGGAGCCGGCGCCTTTCGCGGGCAGCCGGTTGAGGATGAGCCCGAGCGCTTTTCCCTGTGCCTGTTCAAGGCGGGCCAAGGTGTTGCTCAGGTGTTCCTTCTTGATGACTCCGGCGCCGACCACGATGATGGCCCCGTCGGTCACACCGGCAAGGACCGCGGCGTCGGTGACCGGCAGCAGCGGCGGCGCGTCGATGATGACAGTGTCGAAGCGGCTCACGAGGTCCGCGAGGAGCGTCTTCATGCGCTCCGAACCGAGCAGCTCGGCGGGATTCGGCGGGATGGGCCCGGAGCCGAGCAGGGTCAGGTTGGTGTCGCCATAGGGCTGCAGCATGTCGTCCAGCTCTGCCTCGCCGATGAGCACATTGGTGAGGCCGACGGCCCCCTCCAGCCCCAGATATTCCATCAGGCGTGGTCGGCGCAGGTCGCCCTCAATGACGCAGACCTTCTTGCCCGTCGCCGATAGCGTCAAGGCCAGGTGCGCGGTGGTGGTGGTCTTGCCCTCCTCCGGCAGTGAGGATGTCAGCACGATGGAGCGGGGCGGATCCCCGGCGTTG
>JBBQNO010000129.1:0-6324 GCA_038330045.1 Actinomycetales bacterium
TACCGCGGCGACCCGCTGGAGAGAGAAGGACCAGGGAATCTGGGAGATCCGAGGCGAACCACGCCACTTCCTGTACTCGAAGTTGATGTGCTGGGTCGCTCTCGATCGCGGGATCGCCCTCGCCGATGACCTGAACGCCCAAGCACGCACACAGGAGTGGAGCACCACACGGGAGGAGATCGCCGCTGCCATCCTCGAGCAGGGTTGGAGCGACACCGCTCAGACCTTCACGCAGTCGTTCGGCTCGGAGGACCTGGACGCCTCCAACTTGATGATGCCGATCGTTGGGTTCCTGCCGGGAGACGACCCGAGGGTCCGCGCGACCGTGGACGCGATTGCCGACCGGTTGGTCGATGACCACGGGCTGGTCTACCGCTACCTCGCCCACGATGGCCTAGAGGGCGAGGAAGGGACATTTTTGTTGTGCACGTTCTGGCTGGCACAGGCGCAGGCACTCGTCGGCGAGACTGACCGAGCACGCACGACCTTCGAGCTGGCGATCTCCCACGCCAACGACGTCGGGCTCCTCGCCGAGGAGGTCGACCCGGCCGGGGCCGATCTGCTTGGAAACTTCCCTCAGGCGTTCAGCCACATCGGACTAGTCAGCGCGGCGTGGGCTATCGCGCAGGCCGAGCGGGCCTAGACCACGACTACCCTCCCCGCCATACTTCCAGCGCTAGATCCCACAGCAACGAGAACCCAAGAGACCAGCTCTGTCAGCGGGCATCCCGACTCTGCGTAAAAACCATTCGGTAGGCCTTCGTTGCCCCCGCCACGATGTCAGCGTTCGAGAAAACCACCACCGCCGTGTCCTTAACCGTTTCGAGCTCGAAGACCACAGCGGCGCAGGGGTTATCCGTTGTGTGCCTCTATGGCGGCCACCTCCGTCTGGACCGGACGCGACTTGGGTAGATCAAGAGCGGTGCTCAGGGGGCTCGAAGTCAAAGCGCGCCCCGTCGTCCCACTCCTGGCGCTGGTTCCCATGCGCGGGGAATCCGCCCATCGACTTCAGTGCGTGCGCAAGGTACATCAGGTTCCAGGTCATGCATGTGGTGTTCCGGTTGGTGAAGTCGTTGTCCAACCCCGCCCGAGTGACGTCGTTCTGTTCGTCTCGGTAGCTCGCTCTTGGGCCTGCCTCGCCGATCCAGCCGCCATCGGCCTGTGGTGCGATCGAGTAGCCGATGTGCGTCAGGCTGTAGAGCACGTTCGAAGCACAGTGCTTGACGCCGTCTTCGTTGTCGGTGATCACACAAACGCCGACTCGGGACTCGGCCGTAGTAGAGCGACTGATCGCGATCGTTGAGTTCCCCGGAGTGGGCATACAGCCGCTCGATGACCTTCTTGGTCTCGCTGCTGTTGTCGCCGAGCCACATCGGGCCAGCGATCACCAGGATGTCGGCGGCGAGCACGCGCGGAAATAGGTCAGGCGTCGATGTCCCAGCCGTACTCACGCATGGTGGGATAGACACCGGAAGCGATCGGGAAATCCACCGAGCGAAACTTATCGACATGAACGCCCTGTTTGGTCATGATTGCGGCGCTGGTGTCGATGAGTACCTGGGTGTGGCTCGCGGTCGGTGACCGAGTGAGCGTGGTGTTTACGAACAAGGCGGTCAGGTCCGAGAAGTCTTGATCGGTGGCGGGCATGCCGGCAATGCTAACGAACCAGTGTCGGCGCACCCAGGCCGAGGTCCGGTGTTGCTCCGTGGGATTGACCCAGACGAAGTTTCATGGCACTTCAGAAAGAAGCCCCTCCTGAAATTACAAAAACACGTTGAGTGTCAGCCCTTACCTTGCGACTACATCTCGTGCGTATCCATCATCCCCGCGGCAGGGTGGGCTCCACCTTCGTGCCCCAGGAGTCTGGTGATTCGTACGTTTCGATCGCTTCGTCAAGCGTCGGATCGTGGGTTGCTTCGTCGTGGTGGCCGAGGGCCGGGACCGTGTCGTGAACCACGAGATGATGCCGCCGGGTGGCGGAGATGCGAGGCGAGGGAACTGGGGATCCGCTCCCTCGGGCCTAAGCCTCTTCGCCGGGTGTGTGGATCCAGCACCAGACCCTAGCCAGTCCCACCAAGTCTGCCGCGCCGAACAGCATAACTCGCGCGCCTTCTCGTCGGGTGTTCAAACCCCGGTCACCATCAAGGGTGTGGGCTCGACCACGCGTGCCCGTCGAACGAAGTCGAGAAAACAGAGGCCAGAGGAATGCCGGTCCGCACTCGACAGAACATCCTGGACCTCGTGTCACCCGTGTTCCTGGCACTGGGGCGCCCTCGCGATCGCGGGACCAGGTTATGCCTCACACGGTGCCGCCGCGGCGGCGAAGGGACTTGGCGCTGTTGCAGCCACCGTATGAGGCGCCCAACTCCTCGCAATGTCGCTTGCTAGCCCAGAGTTGCTGGCCTCACCGCTGGGGCCACTCTCGCGGCCCCCACTGGCACTCCGCCGGACCGCCGCCCTGGGCCGAGGCACCCTTATCGTCACTTTGTCAGAGCGACTTGCGTTTCTGCGAATCAGCCGACCTTATGGATCTCGGTCGGGTCGGGGCAGGTCCCTCCTGACGGGGCTAGCGGCCGACACGCATGGTGCGTAGCATGAAATGGTGAAAACGACGGTGAAAGACATTGACGAAATCGACGAGTACGACATCATCGTCATCGGTGGTGGATCCGTTGGTGAGAACGCTGCCCAGTACGCAATTGCCGACAGTGACATGTCGGCGGTGATCATCGAGCACGAACTCCTCGGCGGGGAATGTTCCTACTGGGCGTGCATGCCTAGCAAGGTCCTTCTCACGCCGAGCGATGTGCTGGCTCACGCCGAGAACGTGCCCGGGGTGGCTTCGGTGCTGTCCGGTGACCGTGTCGACGTGGACGCGACCCTTTTGCGCCGTGAGACGTTCACCCACGGTCTCGACGACTCGAGTCAGGTCGACTGGGCCGAGGGGGTGGGCATAGGGATCATTCGGGGTCATGCGCGACTCTCGGGCGAGCGCGAGGTCACGGTCGCAGACCGAACCGTGCGCGCCCGCCGAGCGGTGGTGCTCGCGACGGGATCGACCGCGAAGATCGCGCCGATCGATGGTCTCGACGTCGCTCTGCCGTGGACGTCGCGGGATGCGACGAATGTCCACGAGGTTCCGCAGCGCCTTGCGATCATCGGCGGCGGCGTCGTCGCGTGTGAGTCAGCGACGTGGTTCGCGTCCTTCGGGACGGAGGTCACGCTCCTCGTCCGAGACGACCGCCTGCTGCGGAACGTCCCGGAGTTCGCTGCGACCGCGGTCCTTGACGGTTTGCGTTCGGCCGGGGTCACGGTGCTTCTGAACACGTCCCCGACTTCGGTGACGCGGCCCGCGCCGCAGGACACCGGATACGGCCAGATACACGGCGGGCCGGTCAGCATCAAGAGCACGCAGGACGACGGGGATGACCATCTCCTGGAGGTCGACGAGGTCCTCGCCGCGACCGGACGCGCTCCCGGCACCGACGACCTCGGACTCGACTCGGTGGGACTGACCGACCTCTCCTCATCTCACGGGTTCGTCCCTGTTGATGATTCGATGCGTGTCGTCGGCGTGGAGGGTGACTGGCTCTTCGCCGTCGGTGATGTCAACGGCCGCGCCCTGCTGACTCATCAAGGGAAGTACCAGGCACGAGTCTGTGGCGATGTGATCGCGGCCACCGCCCGCGGAGATTCCCTTCAGGGCCCGCGATATGTCGCGGCATCCGACCACGACGCGGTGCCCCAGGTCATTTTCACCCAGCCCGAGGTCGCCTCGGTCGGGCGCTCGGAGAGCGCGCTGCGCGAGTCCGGATTCGCCATACGCCGCATCGAGTTGTCGATGGCGGTGGCGGGAACGGCGGTCCAGCGCGACGACGACGCCGGGACCGCCGAACTGCTGCTCGACGAGCACACCGGGGTTGTCCTCGCCGCGACCTTCGTCGGGCCCAGCGCGAGCACGCAACTCTATCCGGCAACGATTGCCGTATCCGCCGGCCTGACCGTGGAGCAACTCTGGCAAGCAGTCCCGGCATTCCCCACACCGAGCGAGGTCTGGTTGCGCCTGTGCGAGGAAGCGCGCCCCTAAGCTACGCCCCCGATATTCAGACGGGGGCGGTGCAAATGGCTCGTCCTCACCACTGGGCCGGGACAGAGTCGGGCTCCCTCGAGCGCGTGTGCTCCCAAGTTCGCGGGGCTTCTGCCAACGACTCGGCCAACTCGCTGTCGCGCAACAGATCAACGTATCCTGCGTGAGGGACAGACCGCACCCTTGGTCAACGACCCCTTGTCGCCTGGTGCCCGTAAAACTGTACAGTCAGCGCTCTCATCTGAGGCCGCACAACTGTAGGGGCAGCGGTACACCCAGCCCACCGATTGCGTGCTACACCTTTGACGGAAGCCGCCGCGAACTGACCTCACTGACCGCGATCATCAACACCCTGGAAAACGCCGGAACCTCCCCCGTCTACGGCGCCGGCACCACCACCCGCAACCTCGATCGGGAAAGTAGCCCGTGAGCTCACCCCCCAGCACAGGTCCCATGATCGCCGCGCGCCAAGCCATGGCCGCGACCAAAGAACAAGCAGTCCTGGCGGCGTTACGCGCTCTGACGCGGGACCGCCACCCCGTCAACATCACCGCCGTCGCCAACCGGTCCGGCGTCTCCCGGGCCTACCTCTCCCGACACCCCACTTTGGGCCCCCGTATCCGCAAGGCTGCGGGCACCAACACGCTTAGTGCCGCAGCACCCCCATAAGGTGAACCATTAACAATCGAGGCCACCCTTCGGACCCACATCCGTGCACTGAACGCCGGGCACCGTGAAGAACTCGCCCAGCTACGACTTCATATCCACACCCTGGAAACGCACAACGCCATTTTCGAGGGCAGCTCCTTGGCTCATCAAATCTCCTCTAAGCGGGAGCACTGCGCTCGATAGGCAGCGGTATCGATACCCCCGACCGAGTGGGAATTACCCCAGCGAGCTCACGACGGGTGAACGTGGACTATCTACGACTGCCTACACTCTCGGCGTCTGGGCGTAGGGATCGGTGACGTACTTCATGGCCCGTTCACTGGTGACGCTGCGCAAACCCCATTGCGGGCCCGAACCACCGGTGGTGGCGATGAGCACGACTCGCTCATCGCGGTAGCCGTAGCCGACCATTACGTCCCCCACCCTGGCGTGCTCACAACGACGCAAAGAACCCGAATCCACCGGAACAACTCACGGTCTCCACACCGTGTCGTCAGCGGCTACGCGTTGCACGGCCGCGCCCACCTCACCAATTCCGGCCTTGTCTAAAGCTAGCAAACCGGCCCGGGACCACGCCAACCGCAACACATCCTCACGCGGCGTGTCCGACCGTGCCTCCTTCGGTAGCCCGGTAGCCACAAGCACCTTTCTGAACCCGCAAACCCAGCTCAATGCCACCCCAACCGCCGGGTACCCCGGGTGGCCGCGCCATGAGCACAGATCTCGGACAACGCCCAACGCGCCGAGGTCGAAGTCGAAGTCGAACAGATCAAAATCCGGTTGGACCTACGTAGCGGAAGAGCGGCGCCACGCCGTGGCGTCATCGGTGCCCTGACCTGCCTTCATTTCATCTCCTTAGGGAACAGCACGCCCAGGTTGTACATCGGACGGTCCAACCGGAACGCACACCCGACCCTCGTGCCTTACAGTGTAAACCTGAAGGTGTTTAGCGCCTTCAACTGTTGGCTGTATCCCCCCACGTGAAGGTCGTGCTCGTGCCATCGAAACCGTTACTGACCTTTGCTGCCGATATCGCGATATGGCAACGCGAAGGCGCATGCCGCGAGGTGGACCCGGACTTGTTCTTTGTCGAAGGGGTGCGCGGGTTGAAGCAGACTCACCTGGTGACGCAAGCCAAAACGATTTGCGCGGCGTGTCCTGTCATCGCGATCTGTCGTGAGTACGGGGTAAAAACCCAGGAGCCGTACGGCATCTGGGGAGGCCTAACCCAGCCCGAGCGTCAAAGGGCCCTTCGTGGCCACCGTCGGAACACCCCACGCCCAGAACCCGCGCGCCGCTAGTAACGCCCGCACCTGTGAACAGGTCCGGGCTCGGACAAAAACCTGCCGGCCACGATGCAAGCGACCCGCTAGGACAGGTGGCATCGTGACCGGCAGTTAGTTGCTGTACTTAGCGGCCCAGGCCGGTCTTGTCGACCTTGCGGTGGAACGCCATCCCAGCGATGCCACCGAGGATGGCGGCGAGCAACGTGATCAACGCGATCGCGGCAGCAACAATGATGCCAGCGGTGGTCAGGTCGCCTTCAGCGATGGGGATCCGGGGGAAGG
>JBBQNO010000130.1:0-6305 GCA_038330045.1 Actinomycetales bacterium
CGGCGGCCCCTGACCCGCGTCGAGTTCATCGTTGTTGCGATAGCTGAAGAAGGAACTCCAGACCTGCCCAGGATCGGTCAGATCCGCACGAATATCGTGGACGTCAGGATGACTTAGCGGCACCAGATCGACATTGATCACGTCGTGGCCCTGGGCGGCTAGGTAGGGCGCCACGATGCGGCCAGCTTTGCCTGAACCCCCGGTGAAGAGAATGCGCACGGTTACTCCTTCGATCATCTAGCGAGGTGCATACTCACACATCGTGGCCGACCTCGGGCAGCATCGCGACCCGGGACTCCCACGGGGTCGAGAGCACCACAGTGGTGTTGGTGCTGCACTGTCCCTTAGCGCGGATCGTGGCCAGCAATTCTTCGAGGTCCTGCGGGCGGCCGACCCGGATCAGCAGCACGTAGTTTTCGTCGCCAGCGACCGACCAGCACGACGCGATCTGAGGAATGTCCGACAAACGCTCGGGTATGTCGTCCGGTGCCGAAGGGTCGAACGGTGCCACAGAGATCAGCGCCGTCAGCGGCAACCCGACCGAAGCGTGATCGATGGTGGCGCGATAGCCGGCAATGACTCCCGCCTTCTCGAGCCGCTTGACCCGCTGGTGCACTGCGGAGGTCGACAGACCCACGGCCTTGCCCAAGTCGGTGAAGCTCATCCGGGCGTCTTTGGCCAGCAGGGTGACGATGTGGCGGTCAAGCGGTTCCATGAGGCCCCACCCTAGGGTCACGGCTGCTCATCGGAATCAAACAGGCCGAAGACCTGCAGCTTAAGCTCCTCTTCACATGGCCCTCCACCTGTAGCAGTACTTGGTCCGGCGTGGGCCAGGCGTTGGCTCGGCGGTGATCGCCCACGTGGTCTGGGCATCGCTCCACGATGTCCAGTACTCGTCGCCGCCGAGAGCCGAAACCTGCTTACCAAATGGTTGCCTCGCTGCATTACGGCTTGGTCGCAGGCTACGCACGTCGCTCGGAGGCTCTACTCTCTGGGGATGGTCATGCCCACGCAGAGACTGGTTCTCCTTGATACCGCCTCGCTGTACTTTCGGGCGTTCTACGGCGTGAAGGAGCCTTCGCCTGGGCCGGACGGCACGCCGACGAACGCGGTGCGCGGGCTGCTGGACATGATCGCCAACCTGGTGTCCCGCTTCGAGCCAACACATCTGGTGGCGTGTTGGGACAACGATTGGCGGCCGGCGTTTCGGGTCAACGCGATCCCGACCTACAAGGCCCACCGGCTAGTCGAAGGCAGCGACGTCAAAGAAGAAGGGCCTGACGACCTCGGCGTGCAGGTGCCGATCCTGCGGCGAGTGATGGAGTCGATAGGCCTGCCCGTGCTGGGGTCCGACGGCTATGAGGCCGATGATGTGATCGGCACGTTGACGCATACTCACCATGGCCGCATGCCTGTGGAGATTGTCACTGGAGACCGCGACCTTTTCCAGTTGGTTGACGACGACGCGCAGATCCGAGTGGTCTACACCGCTCGCGGCGGGGTGCGCAATGCTGACTTGATCACCCAATCGGCGTTGGTTTCTCGGTATGCCGTGCCGACGGGGCAGGCGTACGCCGACATGGCATGCCTGCGGGGTGACACCAGTGACGGGTTGCCAGGGGTGAAGGGCATCGGCGACAAGACGGCGGCTGCGCTGATCGAGACCTACGGGTCCCTCGCCGGGGTGCGCACAGCGGTCGATAACGGGGATCCAGCCATCAAGGGCGCGCGCCGGGCCAATCTCGAGGCCGCGTCGGCATACCTTGATGTGGCGCCCTTGGTGGTGCAGGTGGCCCTCGAGTGCCCACTGCCGGATCGAGCACTGACGCTCCCCCGCGAGATCGCCGACCCCCAAACGTTGGAGCAGGACATCGAGGCCTACGGCATCGGCAACTCGGTGGGCCGCCTGCTCACCGCTCTCAAGATCAACCGCGCCTAGACCGGCGCAACATTCCGGCCATTCGTTTGTGGCGCTCTAACGCCGCGATCGTATGCCGCCAGATTGTCGGCGAATCTATGACCAGCGAAATGAGCGCCTGAGCACGCAAACCACAGGTCACAAGTCGATGGAGGGTCAGTCGAGGCGGTCGGCGGCCACCACGCCGTGCAGCATCGCGGTGCTCGCCCGGTGCGCCACTTCGGCGACCTCATCCCGCGACGACTGGCGAGCAGCCTGGCGCACCTGGCCCAGCAGGTCGATGATCTGCTTACACCGACGCACAAAATCACCGGCCGACAGGTCGCTGCCCCGCAGTACCTCTTCGAGGCTGCGACCCGAGGCCCACTTGTGCACCATTGAGGCGATCCCAGCGTCCATCTCCCCGGTGCTGGGCAACCGGTGCGAGGCTTCATGGGTTTGCAGCACCGACCAAATGGCGACCATCTCGTGGTAGGCCTCGGCGGTCTCCACGTTGGGCATAATCGCCTCCGACGTCTCCTCCGAGCGCGGTTCGTGGATCATCGTCGAGACCACCGCAGCCAACGACGGCGCGTCGAGGCGCTGCCAGGTCCCGGCAGCCAGACATTGGGCTGCGACCAGGTCGTGCGCGGTGTAGATCCGTCGCAACTGCTGGCCATGCTCGGTCACCGATAACCCATCGGCGCTGAGATATCCGAGCTCGCTCAGCAGGTCGCAGATCCGCTCGAAGGTCCGGGCCACCGTGTTGGTCCGGCTGCCGATGCGCCGCTGCAGGTCGTCGGTTTCTCGGCGCAGCGTCCACCAGCGGTCGGACCACCGGGCGTGCTCTTCGCGCTCTGGGCAGCTATGGCACGGATGGCGTTGCAGCGCAGTTTTGAGCCGATCGACCTCGGCCGCGCTCTCGGGGTCCGCTCCGGCCGCTTCCCTACGAGCCTTCTTGCCGCGCCGATGCGCATCGTCGGGCACTTGGGTGCGCAGCGTGGCCGCGAGGTCGCGGCGTGATCTGGCGTTGCGCGGGTTGAACCGGGACGGGATTCGCAGCGTGTTCTCCAGTGCCGTCAGCGGCTCGTCCAACTCGGCGACTCCGACCCGTCGCACCTGCCCGTCGGTGGTCAACACCGTGGGCTCGGGAGCGTCCACGTCTCGGCGCGCCCCCCGCAACACCACGGCCATCCCCCGGCGCCGACCGCTCGCCAGGTGCACCACCTGGCCGGGCTTCAGGTCCAGCAGCGACTGAGCGATGATCATCCGCCGGTTGGCCAGCCGACGCTTGGCACCGGCCTTCTCGGCTGCGGTGATCTGGTGCCTCATTTGCGCGTATGCCGCGAAGTCGCCGAGGTCGCACGCCATCGCCTCGGCGTACCCCTCAAGGGCCTCTTGGTGGCGCCGCACTTGAGTGCTTAACCCGACGACCGAGCGGTCGGCTTGGAACTGCGCGAACGAAGCTTGCAGCAACTCGTGCGCCCGGTCACGACCGAACTGCGCTACCAAGTTGACCGCCATGTTGTAGCTCGGCCGGAAGCTGGAACGCAATGGATACGTACGCGCCGAGGCCAACCCGGCGACATCAACCGGGTCCACCCCGCGCCGATGCAACACCACCGCGTGGCCCTCGATGTCGATGCCACGACGGCCAGCGCGCCCCGTCAACTGGGTGTACTCGGCGGCGGTGATCGGCGCGTGCGACTCACCGTTAAACTTCACGAGTTTTTCCAAGACCACGCTGCGGGCGGGCATGTTGATGCCCAACGCCAACGTCTCGGTGGCAAACACCGCGCGGATCATTCCTGCCGAAAACAACTCCTCGACGATCTCGCGGAACAGCGGCAGCATCCCGGCGTGATGGGCAGCGAAGCCCCGCGACAAGCCTTCGACGAACTCGGCATACCCCAAGACGGCGAGGTCGGGCTCGCTCACGGTGGCGACACGATCCGCGACCGCATGCCGAATCTCGCGACCCAACGCGTCCGGCACCAAGCGGGTGCCGCGCATCAACAACTGCGTCACCGCCCCGTCGCATCCGGCGCGACTAAAGATGAAAGTGATCGCCGGGAGCAAGCCGTGACGGTCTAGCTCTTCGATCACGTCGGCGCGACTGGCCCCGTGCGCCGGTGGCCGACCCTGTCGCACCACGCGCTCATCCGACCCCGAGCCGCGATCCCACTTTACGTTCGACTTCCCCTTGCGTCCGCGCGGCCCCCCAGAGTCCGCCCGGCGCCACCCGTCGGCCCGCTCAGCCGCCGAGATCCGTTGCACTAAATCAGGATTGACCCGGGTCATGCCGTGGTCCCGCCCGGCCACCGTGCCCGGGGTCTGCACGAACACGTCGAACATGTCGGTGCCGACCATCATGTGCTGCCACAACGGCACCGGCCGGTGCTCACTGACGATGACCTCGGTGTTGCCGCGCACCGCCCGCAGCCACTCGCCGAACTCCTCGGCGTTGCTGACCGTCGCCGACAGCGACACCACCTGCACACTGTCCGCGAGGTGGATGATGACTTCTTCCCAGACCGCTCCGCGGAATCGGTCGGCCAAATAGTGCACCTCGTCCATCACCACGAAGCCGAGGTTGAGCAGCGTTGCGGACCCCGAATACATCATGTTGCGCAGCACCTCGGTGGTCATCACCACGATCGGCGCTTCACCGTTGATAGAAGAATCCCCGGTCAACAACCCGACCTGATCGGCGCCGTGGCGGTCCACGAGGTCGTGGTACTTCTGGTTGGAAAGCGCCTTGATCGGAGTGGTGTAGAACGCTTTGCGCCCGGTCCGCAGAGCCATATCCACCGCGAACTCCCCCACGATGGTCTTGCCCGCCCCGGTGGGTGCCGCGATCAGGACCCCTGACCCAGCAGCGACGGCGTCGATGCCTTCAATCTGGAAGTCGTCGAGCTCGAAGTCCAGGCTGGCCGCAAAATCCCCCGCGGGCGACGACTGGCGTTTGGCACGCTCTCGTGATGCGGCGTACCGCTGGGCAGGGGACATTTCCTCGG
This sequence comes from Actinomycetales bacterium, assembly GCA_038330045.1. Taxonomy (GTDB): domain Bacteria; phylum Actinomycetota; class Actinomycetes; order Actinomycetales; family Dermatophilaceae; genus Ornithinicoccus. The sequence continues at coordinate 4,915 of JBBQNO010000130.1, forward strand.
CCTGCGACATACCGATCAGGCTACGTCAGGACCTTTGCCGTTTCCCGCAGGGACGACCACGTCGAGACTCGCGGGGCGCACCTCGCAGGTCAGCGGCAGCCGGCCCAGCGGGTCGCCATCTCCGTATGCCGTCAGCTCGGGCCCGGCGATGTCGATGCGGGAGCAGCGTTCGATCCGCACGGCGGGGTGCTTCGCGTGGGTGCCGGTGAAGACCCCCCGCAGCAAGCCGAGGGCCGCGACCGGGCCGACCTTTTCGATGATCACGACGTCGAGCAGGCCGTCGCTGGGGTCAGCCTCGGGGGCAATGTGCATTCCGCCGCCGAAGATGGGCAGGTTGCAGACGGCGACGACCAAGGCTTCGACGTCGAGATCTTGACTGTGCTTATCGTGCCCGTCGAGGCGCAGGCGGTAGGGTTGCGGACGAAGTTGGGGGATCTCGATGAGGGCCGCTGCGGCGTACTTAGCGGGGCCGAGCAGCGACGGCACCCGCTGTGACCGAGCGGCGATCCGAGCGTCTAACGCTGCAGGCACCGAGCCCACGACGTAGTCCTGCCACGCCTTGGTGGACGACGCGCCGTCGGCACCGTTGCTACTCGCGTCGATGACGTCGATGCGCAAGCGGTGACCGCGGCGTGCGACCTGAATGGCATCTGCCGTAGCGGCCGGGATGGCGAGCGAGCGCACGGTGTCGTTGCCGCTGCCTGCTGGGACAATCGCGATGGCTGTCCGGCTGCCGACACAGTGGCTTGCGGCGATGCGCACGGCTCCGTCACCGCCGATCACCAGGAGCACGTCAATACCTCCGGCAACTGCTGCGGCACAGGCCGAGTGTGCGGCCCCAACGTCGTCAGCGGTCAGCAACTCAACCTCGTGCCCACCAGCTCGCAGCACCGTGATGACGTGCTCGACCAGTCCTGCGCCGGACCTCCGACCTGAGCGTCCGCCATGTAGGACCGCATACCTCACAAGGTGCTGGCTTCGTCGTCGGCGGTCTGCGTCCAGTCGGGTTCATTCTTGCGTCGGCGTCGTTCGTTGAAGGTGGATACCAGTACGGCCAACCAATACAAGGCAAACATGGGAGTGGCCAACGCAAACATGGTGGTCAACTCGGGGTCCGGGGTGGCCAGGGCAGAGAACAACAGGATGCCAAGCAACGCGAAACGCCAACCGCTGCGCATGGCCTTGACCGGGAACAGTCCAAGACTGTTGAGGCCCACCATGAAGACCGGGAGAAGGAAGGCGACACCGAAGGCCACCACGAAGTAGAGGACAAAATTGAGCCAACTCACCGCGTCAAGCACACCCCCGGCCTCGGGAGGCAAGAAGGACAGGAGAATGGCTGCCGTTCGAGGCAATGCCCACCCTGCGAGGGCGGCTCCCATGAAGAAAAG
>JBBQNO010000131.1:0-6205 GCA_038330045.1 Actinomycetales bacterium
CTCGAGCAGACTGGTGAGGGTGCGGTTGACATCGAGGCTGCCGATCAGTCAGTCCGGTTGTGTGGCACGCATCGCGGTGCGGGTTCGTCAAAGAGAGCGCGGACCTGGCGTTGAATAGTCGTGGCGTAGTGGGGCTGGTCGAGTCCTCGATGCAAAGGATCAATGAGCAGGCACTGCACCAATCGATCGACTGCTTCGCCGACGACACGTACTTGAGCGTCAGTCAGCTGTGGTGCGCGGCGTTCGAGGCGTTCAAGTTCGGCCGTTGCCATTGACTGTCCTGCCTTCACCCGTGCCGTCATCCACGTGGCGTAGTCGCTGTCCTCGCCCTTGAGGACGTCTGAAACCAGTGCGCTGCGTGCGCCGGCGGGAGGGACTGGTGGCGTCATGGTGGTTGAAGAGATCTCCACGACGCGCTCAGCTGGCTATGGCGTCGGTTGAGTGCAACGTCACCACGACCAGAACGAGGGCGAAGATTGCGAGTCCGACGTAGAGGATCCCGCCGGTGCGGACGCTGAGGAGTACAGGGACAAGGACAGACTCGTCGCTGTGCCTCCGAAATCTTCCGCAGTGCATCGGCGTACCCGCGACATGCCACCCGCCATCGCCACTTCCGCGCCTCGGTTGCCCAATGCTGTAGTTAGCGCCACCGGATTGGAACATCGGACTTGGAGCTCTTCGTCAGCAAGAATGTCCGCGACGGTGCTCTCTTCCACCCCTCGGACGAGGAGCCACGGGATGCTGTTCGATCGCATAACTGACATCTTTCAGGCTGAACCTTGTGATTACCTTCCTGCCGAGATGACGACCAGACGATCGACAGCTTGGGCGACCCCGGCGACCAAGTGGCTGGCGATGACGACACACCGTCCCTCCTGCGCCCACTGCTGGCACAGGCCGCCTTCAGAGTCGAGACCATTGATTAATTCGTCCAAGATGATCACTGGCGGATCGCCCAGCAAGGCCGTAGCCAGCGCCAACCGTTGACGCACGCCCATTGAGTAGCCAGTTAAGTCCCCTGATAGTGGTGTAGCGCGGTGCCGGTTGTCATCGCCTCGGTGGACACGGACGCGGCCACCGCGTGATCCTTCGAGTGATCTCTGACAACCGACTCGTAAAAGGACACACCCGATGACCGCTACCCATATTGTCGACCCTGCTGGCCTGCTTAGCGAAGCGTTGGGCGATGCCAGCCCTGACTTGATGCGCAACGTGTCTACAAACCATGATCAACGCCCTGCTCTGCGCTGATGCTGACGCTGTCGTTGGGGCCGAGTACGGCCAGGCGAGCCCGACCCGTTCCGCGCAACGCAACGGTTACCGCCAGGGTCCAGCCAGACCCTGCCCACCTAACCGGTAGGCAGGGTCTACCTGCACCGGCGGACGATCTTGCGCGGCCGCGGGCGCCACCTGTGGCCCGACCTCTTCACGCCAGACCAAACCCCCGGAATGGCTCACAGACGGCATCCTGAGCGCGTGCCAGGTCCACCTGGTGCAACTGCGGTCAGGTCCGTCTATATCGTCGCTTTCTGCTCGGCTGTACGGAGGCACGCCGGTCGGGCGCGGATGCCACCACCTACCGGTCACCGATCCCGGCCCGATAGCTCTGCGGATGACCGCGCTAGGCGTTCGCGCACTCGTAGCCGACATTAGCCGCGCACTATTCGGTTTGGCATGTGATGAAGGTTGCCTTCCAGGGTGGATCGGCCTTTTACACAGCGGCTCTGCAGCATTTCGACCGCCCGGCCGTGCCAGTACTTCAGCAAGTGCGGACCGCGATTGGGCGTGCGGACAAGCGACAGAGAGACCCGCCCGCCCAATTGAGGAACGAGCAAGCTGATCGCGGTAGATCCGGGCATTCATCGTTGGAGACCTCGAAAGGTGCTGCAGAGGCTCAGACGATGGCAGCGCAGAGTGTCCGCTCGATGATCATTGCCGTTGGCAAAGTCGTGTTGTCCCGCTAGATCGCGCCAAAGACGACTCGTCGAGGTTGTCGTAGACGATCCGTCCGACATCGCGGATGACAGCACCTTGACCGGGCTTGTTGACGAGGTATCGGAAGCCGGTCACGGTGCGTGTGAACTCATTGGTTCCAGGGATCCTGTGGGCGACCTGCACGAAGTGGCCGCGCACGGTGATGGACTTGCCCGTCGTCGTGTTGGTCCAGACATCGTGTGGGGCTGAGATGAGCTCGGTGAAGCGGGTCACGTTCCCGTCGGCATCGAAGAAGACGGTGAAGCGGTCCGAGAACGTGCCGGTGACACTGGCCTCAAACGTTCCGCAATCGACGGTGAAGGTGCCTTCCTCGTTGGATGCCTGTACGAAGCGGTCGGGTGCGCCGGCAGCGGCGGTGCCAGCGGGCAGGCACAAGATGGCGAACAAGACCGCTGACACGATGAAGCGCAAACGATGCATGTTGGGCTTTCCTCAAGGGCAAGGCCTCCGTGGGCGCCGCCGTAGGACCTTTCTACGCTCTCGTAAAACGGCCGTCAATGGCGCAGGAGGGTCAATGGGGGCAAACGTCCAAGCATCGACCAATCCGGCCACTTGCGGGCGCCCACTGGCGGCGGAAAGACTAACCCCCTCTCGGTCGTCAAAGGATCATCTCTTGCGCGCGGCGCGACATGAGCGGTAGGCGCACCGTGGGCACAGGGTGCATGACCCGCGCAGCGGTGTCGGCACTGGCTAGAGCCGGCTGTCGGACTCCTTCTGCACGCGGACACGGTGGCACGGTACCGTTAGCCATGGATGGCGGTGGCGTGTACCTCGGACCGGACGGCGGCGACCTCGTCGATCTCGGCGGTCTCGGCGTGCACTTCAAAGTCCGCGGGGAACAGACTGGCGGCGCGTTCGCCGTGGTGGAACACCCCATCTCGCCCGGGATCATCGTTGAGCCTCACATTCACCGGCACGAGGATGAGTTGTCTTATGTGCTCGAAGGCACGGTCTGGGCGCGGGTGGGTGAGCAGGAGATCGAAGCCTGTGCCGGTTCCTATGTGTGGAAGCCTAGGGATGTCCTTCACACCTTCTGGAACCCGGGCCCGGAGCCTGCGCGGATCCTGGAAACGATCTCACCAGCAGGGTTTGAGAACTTCTTCGAGGAACTGGCTGTCCTGCTACAGCAGTCCCCACCACCAAGCGACGCCGCCGTCTATGGGCTCTGTGATCGCTACGGCCTGACCTTCGACCGAAGCTGGATGCCCGAATTGGAGTCGCGCTTCGGCGCGATGCGCATGGTGTAGATGCGCACCCTCCCCGCATCGGCGGAGATCGTCGACGTACGTTGCCAATGTCGCGACGTCTCGAGAGCGCCCACCAGGCGGGGACCGCTCGGCACGCGAAATTGCGGCATCAGAACGCATCGGATGTGGCGGCAGCCACCGGATCGGACCTGCGCAATCGCGGCGGTTTGACGCGCTCATCGTGGCGCGTGCGGATGTGGTGATGTGAATTCGTTCGCCCTGGCTGTTGCTCTGCCGCGAGAGGGAGGCGTACAGTTGTCTGTACAGGAGGTCAGACATGAAGACCATGAGTTATACCGAGTCGCGGGCCCGCTATGCAGAGGTTCTGGACGGGGTCACCAACGACCGTGAAGAGGTCGTCATTACGCGTGCCGGCCACGAGTCGGCGGTCATCGTCTCTTTGGCGGAGTACGAGTCGCTGCGGGAGACGGCCTACCTGATGCGTTCGCCCGCGAACGCCCGTCGGCTGCTGGATGCGATGGAGCGGCTGGAAGCTGGTGAAGGGCGCAAACACGAGCTGGTCGAAGCAGACTGATCTAGTGCTGCTGGTCTGGGACGAGAACGCGTGGGAGGACTATCTATGGTGGCAGGCGCAGGACCGCAAGATCCTGAAACGCGTCAACCTGCTCCTGAAGGACATTCAGCGCAACTTCAACGAGGGGATCGGCAAGCCCGAAGCGCTGAAGCATGACTTTGCGGGCTACTGGTCGCGTCGCATCACCGACGAGCACCGACTCGTGTACAAGATCGCGGAGGACGAAGTCCGCATCGCCGCCTGTCGTTACCACTACGGATAAGCAACGACCAGCGGCTGAACCTGCGGTCGCCGAAGTGGATACCAGAGGGCAAAGCGGTCACAGGCGGCAGAAAGACGCTCATCCTTGAGCCCGGATCATGCAGGTCCGGATTTCAGTGAAGGCTTGCCTGCACAGTGGCGGACCTGGTCGGATCTTCAATCGTCTTCGCACGGGGATGTGTCGGTTCGGTGGCGTCGAGCAGGTCGAGGGTGAATCGCGCGATGGTGGCGCGGTCGGTAGCTATTTGGTGAAGATCGGGGGTTGGGTCGGCGTCAAGGTGCTCGAACGGCGGGGTGGACAGTCCGGTGAACAGGATCAGGTGTAGCGCGTGCGCGCGTCGCACGATGTGCAGTGGGATGTCGCGGCCCTGCACCCGGAGCCCCTCGACGTACGAGGGCAGCACCGTATCTTCGACGGTTTGCAGGGTGGAGACGGACTGGCGGCCTATCTGGATGTCACCGACGAGCAGCTGTCCGAGGTCGAAGCCGATCGGGCCCTCGCCGAAGAAGCCGTAGTCGATCAGTACAAAGTCGTCGGTGTCGTCGGTGATGAGCAGGTTGTTCGGGCAGGCATCGCCGTGGATGGTGGCCAGCGGCAGGTCCGCGAGTTCATCGACGAGGTCGCCGGCTCGGTCGGCGGCGGCCTGCAGGCGTCTGCGCAATGGCTCGTCGAAGGCCTCGGCGATCAATGGGCGGTCCCAGATGTCGGAGTCGCGTATCAACGGGATCACCTGGTGCGTGAGCCGCCCACCCAGGTAGTCCCGGATGGTCCACTCGAACTCACCCACGCCAGCGCGCTCTCGCACACGAGGGCTGGCCGCCAACTGGCCCAGGAGATAAGCGGCCCGCGAGAACCGGGCCGTGTCCCAGTGCGCTGCCACGGTCGTGATCTCTTCCAGCCAGATGCTGGCCGACTTCGCATCGATGTCGAATACCCCCACGGCCCGTGGCATCCGAAGGCCAAGGGGCAGTCGATCACCCAGGTCGGAGCGGTAAGCTAACGGCTCGGTCCGCCAGGGCACGCCCGCCTCGGCCATCGCCGCGATCTCGATCGGCACCCCCGCGAACAGCGGCGATCTGCCCCACGACTGCACGTGCTTGACGAAGAAGCAGAAGGACTGGCGGCGACCGTCGACCAGCGCTTGGCCACGGACCCAGTAACGACCGGCTGTGGTGATAGCTGGCAGGTCGTAGGCGACCCGTTCGGCGTGAGACTCCAGCACAGTGACCCGCTCTGCGGGCTCGCGGAGTAGCGCAGCCACGAGATCGGTCAGTTCCTCGTCACTGACGTCGGCGGGTCCTAGAGCTTCACGCTGGTGCATGGTGAACCTCCATAGGTAGGAAAGTGGTTTTCCTATCCCTTGAAGGTAAAGTAGCTTTATGATCTTTGTCAAGGCCGACTTTCCTGTTGATGAGATCCACGCTCCGATGCTCATGGGGCTACTGTTCCGCGAGGTGCACGCGATCTTCGCGACCGAGGACTGGGACGATCTGCGACAGTCCCACTTCCGGGTCATGTCCGCGGTGCCGGATCATGGCGTGTCCATCACAGAGCTCGGTGAGCGTGTGCGCATGACCAAGCAGGGGTGTGGGCAGTTCGTGACCCACCTCGTCGAGACCGGGCACCTAGCTACGGAGAAAGACCCAACGGACCGCAGGGTGCGGGTGGTCCGTCGTACGCCGCTGGGGCAGCAAGTGCTCAACGCCGTACTCGATCGGAACCTGCGCATCGAGCATGATTGGGCCGGACAGGTCGGGCAGGAGCGCTACCAAGTCTTCCGCAAAGTCCTGGAAGAGTTGGCATTGGGACGGCTCCCCGACTGACCAAACGACGTCGTAAGGATCCCGCTCAAGCCGATAGCATCGCCAGGGCCCCGGCTGGCCACGGCCATGGGTAGGAATCCACTGCATCCTAGGTGGCGGATTCGACGCCGGTGTGGACCGGGCGACTCGGCGCTGGCGACGTATGCGGGGTGAGCCTTGGCCGTTGCGCGGCCAACCGGCAGGTGTCCTCGCTGCGCTCGTCCCTAGGAACCGCCGAGAGCCGGTTTTGGGCAGTCGGGTGCTTTCGAGGGTTGTCAGGACAAGCAGGTGGCTACCCTGCCCCTTCCGAGCAAGGATGCTGGCGGTGTCGGCCGGGGACTAGCGCCCCCGGTTGATGATCCCT
>JBBQNO010000132.1:0-6179 GCA_038330045.1 Actinomycetales bacterium
TTGGCGAAGCGGGCACCCATGCCGGCATACGCCGCGAGGCGTGCACGCAACCCGTCCAGGCCCTCGGTTACCGTCTCTCCGGGATGCAGCGCCAGAGCCTTCGCGCCGAGATCGACCTTGATGCCGGGGATGATGCGGGCGCCGAGCAGCCGCTCCACGAACACGGCGCCTTGCCGGTCGCGCTGCCGGATCGTCTCGTCGTAAAGGATCGCGCCGCTAATGAAGTCGCCGAGGCCGGGCGCGGTCACGATCAGCTCACGATAGGCGCGCCGCGCCTCGACCGTTTGGGGGATGCCGGCCTTGGCGAACCGCTTGTCGCAGGTCGGGTTGCTTTCATCCATCGCCAGCAATCCGCGGCCGGCGCCGACCAGCGCCCGCGCCGTCTCGACGAGCGTCGCCGTCATGACGGCTGGCCCCACATCCAGTTGCGTATCTCGGGCAGGTCCTCGCCGTGCTTGTCGATGTAGTGCTTGTGCTCGACAAGCTTGTCTCGCATGAGCTGCTTCAGGTAGGCGCCCTTGGTGCCCAAGCCCGGCACCCGATCGACCACGTCCATGACCAGGTGGAATCTGTCGATGTCGTTCTGCACCCGCATGTCGAAGGCGGTCGTGATCGTGCCCTCCTCCTTGTAGCCGCGGACGTGCAGGTTGCGGTTGGTCCGTCGGTAGGTCAGGCGGTGGACCAGCCCGGCGTAGCCGTGGAACGCGAAGACGATGTGCTTGTCCCTGGTGAACATCTGGTCGTAGTCGGTCTCGCTCATGCCGTGCGGGTGCTCGCACTCCGGCTGCAGCCGCATCAGGTCCACGACGTTGACGACGCGCATCCTCAGCTCCGGCAGATGCCGGCGCAGGATCGAGACGGCGGCGAGGCTCTCCAGCGTCGGCGTGTCGCCGCAACTGGCCATCACCACGTCCGGCTCCCCGTCCTGGTCGTTGCTGGCCCAGGGCCAGATGCCCAGGCCCTGGGTGCAGTGGATGATGGCCTGCTCCATCGTCAGCCATTGCGGCAGGGCGTGCTTGCCGGCGACGACGACGTTGACGTAGTGGCGGCTGCGCAGGCAGTGGTCGAACACCGACAGCAGGCAATTGGCGTCGGGCGGCAGGTAGCATCGGACGACGTCGGCCTTCTTGTTGACGACGTGGTCCAGGAAGCCCGGGTCCTGGTGGGTGAACCCGTTGTGGTCCTGCTGCCACACGTGCGACGCGAGAAGGTAGTTCAGTGAGGCGATGTCGCGGCGCCACGGCAACTGTGATGTGACTTTGAGCCATTTGGCATGTTGGTTGAACATCGAGTCGACGATGTGGATGAACGCCTCGTAGCAGTTGAACATCCCGTGTCGACCGGTGAGCAGATAACCTTCCAACCAGCCTTGGCTTTGATGCTCGCTGAGCATCGAATCCAGCACCCGCCCTTGGCGGGCGAGCGACTCGTCCCCTCCGACGGTCCTGGCCTCCCATTGGCGGTCGGTGACCTCGAAGACCGCACCGAGCATGTCGGACAGGGTCTCATCGGGCCCGAAGAGGCGGAAGTTGCGCGCATCGTCGTTGCGTACCATCACATCTCGCAGAAAGCCGCCCAGCACCCGGGTGTCCTCGGCTTCCACCATGCCCGGCGCGGCGACCGCGACAGCGTGGGCGCGGTAATCGGGCATCGCCAGATCACGCTGCACTCCGGGGTTGGTGTGCGGGTTGGCGCCCATCCGCCGCGGCCCCCGAGGGGCGAGTGCGGCCAGTTCGGGCAACAGTTGGCCGGTCTGGTCGAATAGCTCGCTGGGCTTGTAACTGCGCATCCAGGCGTCGAGTTGTTCGACGTGTCGAGGATGGGCCTCGTCGACGAGCAGTGGCACCTGGTGCGCCCGGAACGTCCCTTCGATCTTCACGCCGTCCACGAACTTCGGACCGGTCCAGCCCTTCGGTGAGCGCAGCACGATCATCGGCCACCGCGGGCGGACGGTGTCGCCGCCGGTGCGGGCGTTGTGTTGGATGAGGTGAATGGTTTCGATCGTCTCGTCGAGGACGGTGGCCATCAGTTCGTGCATCACTTCAGGGTCGTCGCCTTCGACATAGCGTGGTTCCCAGCCGCAGCCACGCAGAAACTGATCGAGTTCCTCGGGTTCGATACGGGCCAGCACGGTGGGGTTGCTGATCTTGTAGCCGTTGAGGTGCAGGATCGGCAGCACCGCCCCATCCCCGACCGGGTCGAGAAACTTGGTGGAATGCCACGCGGTGGCCAGCGGGCCAGTCTCGGCCTCGCCGTCACCGATGACGCAGGCCACGATCAGATCCGGGCTGTCGAACGCGGCCCCGAACGCGTCGCTCAGCGAATAGCCCAGTTCCCCGCCTTCGTGGATCGATCCCGGAGTCGTCGGCGCAACATGACTGGAAATGCCGCCGGGGAAGGAGAATTGGGTGAACAGCTTCTTCATCCCGGCCTCGTCTTGGCTGACATCGGGATAGACCTCGGAGTAAGACCCCTCCAAGTAGGTGTTGGCGACCAGAGCCGGGCCGCCGTGCCCGGGGCCGGCGACATAGAACATGTCGAGGTCGTACTTCGTGATGGCGCGGTTGAGGTGCACGTAGATGAAGTTCTGCCCGGGTGTGGTCCCCCAATGCCCCACCACCAGCGGTTTGACATCCGAGAGCGCCAATGGCCGCCTCAGCAACGGATTGTCGTACAGATAGATCTGGCCGACCGACAGATAGTTCACCGCCCGCCAGTACGCGTCCATCCGTTGCAGCAGTTCAGGTTCCAACGAACTCACGCCTGGCATCGCAGCAGTGCTCGTCATAGTGTGTCCTCGTCCTCGATAGGGGCAATTGCGTCGTCGACTGTGTTCGTCGCTGGCCGGTCGACATGGACCGATTCCATCAGTAGCCGGGTGAGCTGGCGTTCGTCCAACGCGGTCCAGGGTCCACGGATGGCGGGCCACTGATCGGAGTCGTCTTCGACTCCGAGAGGAGTCCAATTTTCAGTAGCCCGCCGGGGGGCTGCGTCCATCGGTGTTGTCAGCAGAGATCGGCCGTCGTGGAATATCCACCAGCAACCCCACCCGATCAACGCCATGAACATCAGCGCGACGATCATGGCAAGCCACCGGTGGCGAAGGTTCCGTTGGTCACCGCGGCCGGGATGGGGATCGTCGGGTGCGGCTCGGGCTGGGTCGCCGCGGCGCCTTCCCTCGCGAGGAAGGCACCGAGTTCGGTGATGGTCGACATCAACGGCGCTGGGAAACACCACGGTGGTGTTCTTGTCGACGCCGAGTTCGACCAACGTCTGCAGGTTACGTAGCTGCAGAGCCAAAGGGTGGGCCATCATGGTGTCCGAGGCATCACCCAACGCAGCCGCAGCCAGCGATTCACCCTCGGCGGCAATGATTTTCGCGCGTTTCTCCCGCTCCGCCTCGGCCTGGCGGGCCATCGCCCGCTTCATACTGTCGGGCAATTGGATGTCTTTGAGTTCGACCAGGGTGACCTGCACGCCCCATTCGATGGTGGTGACGTCGAGGATGGCGCGGATGTCGAGGTTGATCTTGTCGGTCTCCGACAGGGTTTCGTCCAACCTCAGCGCCTTCATCGCGAGACCCCCATTCGTGAGTTAAAGGTGCCCTCCGGATGCGCTGCTGGTGTGGAAATGGCCGCACTCCAGCGCCCCCCAAGAGATGCCGTGGTCGCCGACGAGGGGTCGGTCGGCGCCGATGACAGTGAGTTACCTGCAATTTTACCGGCAGGCGACTCAGGTGCGGGGTCAAATCCGAGCCAGTCCTGTCGGCGGGCGCAGTTGGCAACGTCCTTCGCCACCGTCATCGTGCTGAGGCCCAAAAAAAGGGAGGGGCAGATCGACCTGGATATCCTTGCGAAACAGTCATGGCGATCCCAATGCGCAGACGATCACCGGTATGCACGGGCCGCGGAGCCACATGCTCCCGGAGTTCAGCGGCGGACAGCCGAACTCATCCCGACCAGCTGAGATTCTCAGCACCATCAACGCTACACCCCGTTGGCGGCTCAACCCATCGATCTAATTCCGCGACGAACCGCATCCACCACCGTGCCCGGCCGATGCGTGCGGTCAAGTTATAGCACCAACTCGGGACTGCGGCGACGGGCACGTCCCTCACCCCCGCGACTGGCGAACGGCGAAACTCTTGGTGTGACACTCTATCTCGCGGCTACCGGGCCGCATAGGCATGTCGTCGGAGATCTGTCTCGGCACGTCCGGTCGCGAGCGTGATCAACTGAGGGCCCGGGCGCACACTGGATGACCGAGGTCACCGAAGGTGGCCACAGCACACCAATCGGATCAACTGACCGCGGAGCGGGGCCAGCTCCGATGCCGCCGACTTGGAAGACCGCCATCGGCTAGATGGCAGGCCTGGTCGCGGGTAATGGCGCACTGCCAGCGAACGCTCGGTTCGTCGCCCACATCGATCACATCCAGTACGCCAACCTACGAAAGTCCCCGCGTCGGCCGAGTCCAGCAACTCCCGACGCAGAGCCTGGTGCCAGCGTTCGATTTTTCCGGTGGTCGTCGGTGAATACGGCTTGGTCAGCCCTGGTGATGATCCCATTCTCTCGGCAGACCCGCTCGAACAACACCTCGGCGGGGCGCGGCTTGATGAATCGTCCGGTGAACTGTTTTCCGTTGTCGGTCAACACTTCCGACGGAACGCCGTAGACGCGCATTGCCTGGAGGAGCGCGTCGGCCACCGCGCGCCCGGACGGCACTGCGAGTACCGCGGCGACGACCACGAACCGCGAGTGGTCATCGATTCCGGTGAGCATCTTGCACTCCCTCCTGTCGGCCAGGTAGATGCCACCGACCAGGTCCAGCTGCCACAAAGTGCATCGGCACTTCCCGCTGCCGCCGCTTGCACTTGCGGCGCTGCTGCTGCTCCTGGTGGTGGTGGACCAAGCCGTAGCGGACCAGGATTCGGTGCACCGTGGCTCGCGACGGCGGTGCCGGAACCCCGGTCTCGGCGAGTTCGAACGCGATCCGCCGGGCACCCCAACGCGGATGAGCGCGACGCATCTCGCACACCTGTGCTTCGACGTCGGCCGCGATCCTGGCCGGGCTGTTGCGGGGGTTCGGCTCGACACCTCCCGCAGCGCATCCACGCCGCCGGAGGCATGTTTGGCCTTCCAGGTTGCAAACCGCTTGTCGCGAAACCCCGTACCGGACAGCTACCTCAGTGACCGGCGACCCGTCCAACACCTCCAGGACGGCTCGAAACCGCTGTTCTACCAACCACTTCCCGATCCCCGGGCTGCGATCTACCTGACAGGGCGAGAAAGCCTCACAAGTCGGGGCGGCGTTTGTCAAGAAGGTCCCGAGAACAAAGTGTCCAACTAGGTCCTGAGGCCCCACATGACCGACGACGGACACGTCGACATCCACCCGAACACAGGTCGTCACCGAAATATGCCGCGGCAGGTGATGCGTATGAGGTGTAGCGTCAACCAGGTTGAGACTCTCAACCAGTCTGGAATGAGGTGGCTGTCCGCTGCCGCCTCTCGCGGAGCAGTCGCTCACTGCCGGACGCTTCGGTGACATCGCTCCTCCGGGGATCACCATGAATGCTCCGCCAGACCTTCTCGCGCCCAACGGCCGCCTCGCACCTGTGTTTACGCTCGGTTCCGCGCTGCGCTGGCTCGGACATGACTGCTCACATTGCCTCGGCTGCGGACCGATCGACGCCCTTGCGGCCTCGGTGTGGTTCCTCCAGCGGGGACCGCAATTTCGACCCTCTCTCGCGGAACCGCTGATCCTGATCGAGACCGGCGAGTTCCGCGCACGAATCGCTCAGATCACCTTCGAAGTCGCCTGCTGCAGCCGGGGCGAGGGAATCCGGGTCCACGCCCGCCCCTCCATGAGAGCCAGCGCAGCGCGAGCGCTCGAAGGCGGTCCGCACTGCACGGCAATGCTGGGGCAGCGCAGCCGCCGACCGTACGCCGGTCACCGCTATGACCGCAGCTAGCCCCCACATCACGCCGCCACGATCTGCGGGCACGGCCGAACAGGACACCGATTTGAAGTCAGCGCCGCTGGCCGACGTCGAGACACAACTGGGTTACTCACCGGACGGGCTGAGTGCGGCCAAGGCGGTCGAGCGGTTGGCGCAGTACGGGCCGAACGAGATCACCGAGCACAAGTCCAACCCGCTGCTGAAGTTCCTCAGCTAC
>JBBQNO010000133.1:0-6157 GCA_038330045.1 Actinomycetales bacterium
AGATCATCGGCCAACGCGCCGAACGCGGCGCCGCGGTGGGAGATGGCGTGCTTTTGTTGTGGGGAGTATTCAGCCAAGGTGCGCCCATCAGGCAGCCTCAAAAGTGGATCGTAGCCGAAACCGCCCTCGCCGTGTGGCTCCCGAGCGAGCACCCCGCGCACGGCACCTTCCCGCACGATTTCGGTGCCGTCGGGCAGCACCAAGGCCGCCGCGCAGACGAAGCCCGCGCCGCGGTGCTCGTCGGGGACATCACCAAGTTGAGCGAGCAGAAGGTCGTTGTTAGCCCGATCCTTATCGTGCCCGCCCACACCAGACCAACGTGCGCTAAAGACGCCGGGGCTTCCGCCAAGCACGTCCACGGCCAGGCCAGAGTCGTCAGCCATCGACGGCAAGCCGGTGGCCTCCATTGCAGCTCTCGCCTTGAGCAGCGCGTTGGCGGCAAAGGTCACCCCGGACTCGACGACGTCATCGGCTTGTGGAAAGTCCACGATCCCTATCAGATCCATGTCGATCCGGCTCAGAACGTCGCTAAGGATGTCGCGCAACTCGCCAACTTTGTGCTCGTTTCGGGTGGCCAACACCACGGTGCGCGACGGGCTCACGATGTCGGGAGCTCCCCGCTCAACGCCGCCTGCTGGGCGATGGCCAGGTCAGCGCAGCCGCCGACGGCGAGATCCAGCAATTGGTTGAGCAAGTCTCGGTCGAATGGCGCGCCTTCGGCGGTGCCCTGAACCTCGATGAAGGCCCCCTCCCCGGTCAGCACCACGTTCATGTCGGTGTCGGCGCTGGAGTCTTCGGGGTAGTCCAGGTCCAGCACCGGGCGGCCATCCACCACACCCACGCTGACTGCGGCAATGGAGCCGGTGATTGGGTTTGCCTTCTTGGCGATGAATCCACGCTCACGAGCGGTCTCGACGGCATCGACCATGGCGACGTAGGCCCCGGTGATAGCAGCCGTGCGGGTGCCGCCGTCAGCCTGCAGCACGTCGCAGTCCAGCTGGATCGTGTTTTCGCCCAGCGCCGAGAGGTCGATGACCGAGCGCAGGCTACGACCGATGAGGCGGGAAATCTCGTGGGTGCGGCCACCGATACGTCCCTTGACCGACTCGCGATCACTGCGTGTGTGGGTGGCGCGCGGAAGCATGGCGTATTCGGCCGTCGTCCACCCCTTGCCGCTGCCTTTGCGCCAGCGCGGAACGCCGTTGGTCAGCGATGCTGCACAGAGCACCCTCGTCTTACCGAACTCCACCAGCACGCTGCCCTCGGCGTGGTCGAGCCAGTTGCGGGTGATTCGCACATCGCGGAGTTGGTCAGGGGCGCGGCCATCGTGGCGCAAAGCAGGCGTTTCGGTCATCCGCACAGGCTAACCGTCGACACCGACCGAGCCCAGCTCCCGGCACCGAGGTCCCGAACGCTTAGGCCACCGAGACATCGATGGCGTGCCAGCCGGTGGCGCCGTTGGGTGCCACGGCAGCCGTTTCCTCGGTTTGCGTCTCCCCGTCCTTGTCGGTGGCTCGCACGGTGATGGTGTGGTTGCCGCTGGGCGCATCCCAGTCCAGGCGCCACTGCAACCAGGTGTCGTCGCTGACCGATCCGCCCAGCTCGGCGGTCTGCCATTCACCGTCATCGACCTGCACCTCGACCTTTTCAATGCCCGTGTGCTGATTCCACGCAATCCCTGCGATGACCCCGTTGCCTGCGTCCAGACTCTCGCCCGCGGTCGGCACGTCGATCCTCGACTGGACTTTGATCGGCCCCTCGGCACTCCACCCACGCGGCGTCCAGTAACCTTGATCCGCAGCGAAGGTCGTGACTTTGAGGTCCACCACCCACTTGGTGGCCGAAACATAACCGTAGAGACCCGGCACGACCATCCGCACCGGAAAGCCGTGCTGCGCCGGCAGCGGCTCACCATTCATAAGCACCGCAAAAATAGAGTCGCGCTCGTCGGTGAGCGCCTCCAGAGGCGTGCCCGCGGTGAACCCGTCCGAACTGGTCGACAACACCATGTCGGCATCGCCGGAAACTCCCGCACGCGCTAACAACTCGCGGATGGGCCATCCGGTCCAGATCGCATTGCCGATCAGGTCGCCGCCGACCGGGTTGGACACACACGTCAGCGTGACGGCGGTCTCGATCAACTCTTCGCCCAGGATGTCCTCGTACGTCATTTTGATCTCTTGGTCGACCATTCCGTGAATGCGGATGGACCACCTATCCGGGTCGATCTGGGGCACTGATAGGGCCGTGTCGATCCGGTAGAAGTTTTCGTTGTCGACCACATAGGGGACGAGTCCCTTGATCGTGAAGTCCGCGTCCGCCGGGATGGTCACCGGGGGCCCCGAGGCGGCTGCCGTTCCCGCGAAGCGATCCGTCACTCGCTTGCGCGCTGCCTGCACCGTTTCGCCTGCATTGCTCATGGTGCGGCCCGCATACATCGCGCCCGCACCCAGGACAGTTAGCCCGGTGCCCCAGGCGAGCACTCCACGGCGACTGGGCACGGAACTGTCAGCGGGTGCGACCGCGGCTGCCTGCATTGCTCCGCGCGCCAACCAGCTGAGCACTCCGAGGCCAACAAGGGTCCCGATAATGGTGGGCAGGGTGTCGACCGAGGAACTGCCCGGCCGGGTGAGCACGATCGCGCTTCCGATGATGCCCACCAAGGCGAATAGCCCCAGCCCGAGGCGGTAGCGAGCCGTCGCAATGACACCGAGGGTGGCGCAGGCAATAAAAAGCGTAAAACCCATACCGACGAACAAGGCCAACTTGTCGTTGGTCCCAAAGGTGGCGACGGCAAAGTCCTTCAGCCAGTGCGGGGTGCGGTCGACGAAGGCCCCTCCAACGGCCAACAGGGGCGAAGGTGTGCCACTGGCGGCGTCGAGCCGGGTCAAACCGAGCGCGAGCACTTCGGCGACGCCGAGAGTGACGGCACCGGCGGCAATCCCTGACAGTAGGGCACCAATACGTGAAGTCATATCCGTATCCTCTCAACCAAATACGTATACATCGATAACGCAAATATGACGGTGCGATATCCGTCACCTCGGAATTCGTCGCCACAGATGAAGACGGATTGTCCCGTATGCCGCAGCCCCGGGTTGAGAGTCGCGCGCACATGTCCGCTGTCACTGCCTATGCACGCAGCGCCAGGGTTTTTCCAGGCTGGGCGAGCTCGACGTCCCCGGGCCAGACGGAGGCGGCGTCGGATCGGCATACCTCGGGGTCATTCCACGCTGGGATGTGCGTCAGCATCAATCGGGTGACTCCACCGGCATCGCGAGCCGCCTGCGCTGCCCGACGACCGGTGAGGTGCACGCCCCGAGTCAGGTCTCGGCCCTCGACGAACGCCGCATCGGCCAGCACGAGGTCTGCCCCGGCCATCATAGGCGTCAGCACCTGGCAGGTGTCGGTGTCACCGGTGTAGGCCAGCACGGCTCCCCCGCACTCCACCCGGAACCCAAAGGCCGGCACGGGGTGATGGACGGCATAAGGCGTGACGACAAACGGCCCCACGGCGAACGGCTCGCCGTCAACCAGGTCCTGGAAAGCGAAGGTGTCATCGACGGCTTTGGCCTCGTCGACGCCGTGCGCCCGAGCCATGCGCTCCGCCGCACCCGCGGGCGCAAAAACGTCGAGCCCGGGCGGCGGCGGCCAATGGGGGTGGTGAGTGCGCATGACGTGCAAACCGGTGAGGTCGAGGCAGTGATCCGGGTGCAGATGTGTCAGCGCGATGGCGTCGATGCTCAACGGGTCGGTGTGCTGCTGCAATGCGCCGAGGGCACCGCTGCCCAGGTCAAGAAGGAGTTGCCAGCGGCGGCCATCGGCGACGGCAGTCAGCAGATAACAACTGGCTGGGCTGTCCGGCCCCGGGAACG
Organism: Actinomycetales bacterium; assembly: GCA_038330045.1. Taxonomy (GTDB): domain Bacteria; phylum Actinomycetota; class Actinomycetes; order Actinomycetales; family Dermatophilaceae; genus Ornithinicoccus. Next base: position 3,876 of record JBBQNO010000133.1, read on the forward strand.
ACCCCGAGCACCCCACGATGGTGACGTCGAATCCTGCTGTGGACGCAGTCAAGGCACCGAGACGTTCGCCGCTCATGCGCTGCGCTCTTCGGGGCGGCCCACGTAAGCGCGGGCCACGTGCTCCACCTCGGGGCCGAGGAACCGCCGAGCGAGCGGCGTGAATCCGTGCGGGTCGCCTGTAGTCAGGAACTGATGACTTGGCGGCCCTTGGCTGCTGGGACGAAGCATGCCGGTGTCCGTAAGCACGCGATAGAGGTCTGCTGCGGTGGCGGCGGCCGATGACACCAACGCGACTCGATCGCCCAGCACGTAACTCAATGCGCTGGTCAACAAGGGGTAGTGGGTGCAGCCAAGGATCAACGTGTCGATCTCACTGGCCTGCAGCGGCGCTAGATAGTCGCGCGCGGTCGCGATCACGTCCTCACCGCTGGTGATGCCTGCCTCCACGAACTCCACGAAGCGTGGGCACGGCTGACTAAACACCTGCACGTGGGGCGGAGCGGCCGCGAACGCATCGAGGTATGCACGACTCTGGTGGGTGGCGACGGTCGAGATCACCGCCACGCGGCCGGAATGGGTGACCGACATAGCGCGTCGCACCGCGGGACGAATGACCTCAACGACCGGCACGTCATACCTCTCGCGGGCATCGGCTAATACTGCGGCGGACGCCGAATTGCAGGCAATCACGAGGGCCTTGACTCCGTGGTCAACGAGGCGGTCGAGACACTGCAAGGTGTTGGCCCGCACATCAGCAATCGGTTGCGACCCATAGGGTGCGCGTGCGGTGTCACCGAGGTAGAGCACCGACTCATCGGGTAGTTGGTCGAGGACCTCGCGGGCCACGGTCAAACCCCCGAAGCCCGAGTCGAAGATCCCAATCGGCGAGTCAGTCACCGGGCAAGATTAGTCGCCTGTGCCGACACCAGTCGTATGCACGATAATCACGGTGAATCGACCTAGCGAAGCGAACGACCATAAGGGGAACAATGAGCACCACACCCAAAGGCAAGGCAACATCTTCTGAGGACGCGCAAGCCCGCGATACCGCGACCACCGATGCCGAAAACGACGCGTCCAGCGCGACGACATCCGGGTCCAGCGCGGCTACATCCGAAAAGGTCGAAAGTGCCATCGAAGACCGCACCGTCGACCGCAGCGTGGTGGTCGGTGCATGGGTCGACATGGCGGCCCGATGGTCGGGCCGTGTGATTTTGGTGATCGTCGGCATTGTCTTGGTGTTGTGGGGTCTATCCACGCTGTGGGCCGGACTCCTGCCGGTCATCCTGGCCTTGATCCTGACCGCGCTCCTGATGCCTCTCAAACAATTGCTGCTCAAGCGAGGCATGGGCCACACGCTGTCGGCCATCCTCACCTTGGTTGCCACTTTGGCGGCCTTGATCGGCACCTTCGTTTTGATCGCCCCTGACGTCGGCAGCCAACTCGCGAAGATCGGCGGGACTGCCCAAGGTGGCATTAATCAGCTGCAAGAGTGGTTAGCGCGGGGGCCGCTGGACCTGGGCAGCGACGAGATAAGCAATGCGATTGATCGAGCCACGACCTGGATCAAGACCCGAAGTGGGGACATCGCCTCCGGTGCCTTCAGCGGGGTTTCAGCAGCCGGGTCGCTCGTCATCAACATAATTCTCATTCTGGCGCTGACGTTCTTCTTCCTCAAAGACGGCCACCGCTTCTTGGCGTGGCAGCGCTCGGTCATGGGCCGCGGAGCCGGTCGTCACCTTACCGAGGTGCTGACCCGCAATTGGACGGTGCTGGGCGGCTTCATCCGAACCCAGGCTCTGGTCAGCGCCATTGACGCGTTCCTCATCGGTGCTGGCCTGTTCATTCTCAACGTGCCCTTGGCATTGGCGTTGACCGTCATCACGTTCTTCGCCGGCTTCATCCCGATCGTCGGTGCCATCACCGCCGGAGCCCTTGCCGTCCTCGTTGCTCTGGTGAGCAACGGCTGGCAGACGGCCCTGATCATCGTCGCCATCATCGTGCTGGTCCAACAACTCGAGGGCAATGTGCTCTCACCCATGCTTCAGGGCAAGACGATGCAGGTTCATCCCGGCCTTATCCTCGTGGCGGTCACCATCGGCGGAACCCTGTTTGGCATCGTCGGCGTCTTCCTCGCAGTTCCGCTGACCGCCTCCCTGGTGGCCACCGCTCGGTACGTCAGTGAACAACTCAGCCTGCGCACCGGGGATGTTAACGCCGACGAGGTGCGAGCGGAAACGACCGAGGGCCAGATGGCCGCACAGACCGGCCAGCACACTCAC
>JBBQNO010000134.1:0-6105 GCA_038330045.1 Actinomycetales bacterium
CGGGCGCCATGCCGCTACCTTCGCCGAGATTGATTCCGTTCACCGACATCGGCACCGAATTGTTGCCCGCGGCGGTGGTGGCGGTGTGCGTTCCGTGGCCGTCGTAGTCGCGGGGAGAGTTGAATTCTACGTCCGCGACGGAGACACCTTTGTTGTAGTACCGGGCACCGATCAACTTGTTGTTGCACTCCACGTTGTTGGCGGGGTCGGCGTCGGTCCCAGCGACACACTTACCCGCCCACGAGTCTGGCGTGGTGTCTTGTGGGAGGGGAGTCAAACTGGCGCTTTCAGGCCAGATGCCTGAGTCGATCACTCCGACAATTATCCCTTGACCTGCGTTTGCCGGGCCCCCGAATTGTTGATTCCACACGCCTTCATCGCCGGTGAGTCCGAGATAGTCCGGCGTGGTGGTCGTGTCGGCGGTACGTATCTCGTTACGCCACACGTTGAGGACGCCAGGGGATTTCGCGATGTTGATGGCCTCTTCAGGCGTCAACACGACGGCAACACCATTGAGCGCGGTGTCGTACCGGTAGACGACGTCGCTCACGCTAGCCCCCGCGTCCTCGACCGCATCGTCTTGCTCGTCGGCTAGGTAGTCCGCGTACTTGTTGGCCTTCGCGCTATCCGTGTCGACCTTTTCGCCCATACCCGGTTTGGTTGCCTTTAACCCCTCTACGCCGCCGTCGTAGGTGGCAATGGGCAGGTCCGCCAATTGCACTACGTAAATGTCGGTGGCGGTGGTGGACTCAATTGGCTGTTCTTGAGCCTGAGCGAGCGGAGTAAAGGCCACCGGTATGACGACGGAGGCGACGGCAACCAGCGCTAGCGCCGCTTTTTGGGGAGAATGCAGGTGTGAGCGCACGTGTTTTGTCCTGTTCATGGAGCCTTCGTCGGCCAGTAGTAGGCCACGTCAAATCGGCTGGGAAAGTCGTGTGAGACGTCATGAGTGTTACTTGTGCGGCGGTGCTTGTCCAGCGCTGCGGCGGTGATAGATACGCTAGACGGATGGATCTCCTCCCCGGCGTCTTTATGGTGGTTATGGCCCTGACATATCTGGGGTGTGAAATACGCCTGCGTCGGTCAAGTGGGAGTCAACGGGGGCCCCTGAACTATTCAACAAAGAGTATTGTTTTGGTACCTTTCGGTATTTATCTGATTGCGGCTGTGGTGCTGTCGACCGCGTCCTGGAACATCCTCAACCTCACCAGCATCTTGATCGTTTTCGCGTTGCCTATGGCCCTGGGCGCTTCCTATCGGGCCTTCACCTCCCCCGAACCGCGGCTGGGCCCGGTTGCCGTGGCCGCCACCCTGAGCTTTCTGGGCTTATTCACCGTGTTCCTCGGTTATCAGGTCTAACGTGCTGGCCCGTCCCGTTGAGCCTGCGAGCGAGTTAGATCGACGGTCGCTCTTCGTTGAGACCGCGCTGGTGCTGGGCGTGAGTTTGGGAGCCTCGGCGATATGGTCGGTTTTGTCCCTGATCCGTAAACTCACCGCGGCCGCGCCGCTTTCGGCGCAAACGACCTCGATGAATCAGGCGGTGACCCCCGATCGCCCGTGGCTTGACCTTGCCTACCAAACGGTGGGCATCGCCATTGCCCTGGTGCCGGTGGTACTGGCGTTGCACCTACTCGGTCGTGGTCTGCAGGCCCGGAACCTACGTGGCCGCGACCTGCGCGGGAGTGTCGCGGCGATGGCGCACGTGGGGCTCGATCGGTCCGGCCTGCCGCGGGACCTGAGCCGAGCGGCGGCGTTGACCGCGCTGATCGGCCTACCCGGGGTGGGTTTGTATCTTGCTGCCCGTTCCCTGGGCTTAAACACGACGGTGTCGACCGCAAATCTGCCTGACGTGTGGTGGGCCGTGCCTATCTTGGTGCTGGCTGCTGCGCAAAACGCAGTGCTCGAAGAGGTGATCATGGTTGGGTACCTCTTCACCCGTTGGGGTCAGGCCCAGGTGCCGATCATCACGATCATCGTGGGCTCGGCGCTCATTCGCGGCACTTATCACCTCTACCAAGGCTTTGGGGGCTTTGTCGGCAATGTGGTCATGGGGCTCATTTTCGGGGTGATCTACGCGAATACCCGCCGCGTGACGCCGCTCGTCGTCGCGCACCTGCTGCTCGACATCTTCGCGTTTGTCGGTTATCTCGTGCTCGCGCCACGGGTTGGCTGGCTCTAAAAGCTCCGGGGTATGCCGCGCCGCGCGCCGAGGAATCTGGGAGGGTAGAGCGATGAGCAACGTCACCGTCAGCAACAACGCCGCCGCTTCGCGTTTCGAAATCGAACAGAACGGGGAGGTCGTCGGCTACCTCGACTACCGCACCCAAGGCAACACTGTCGACCTGACGCACGCCGAGACGGACACCTCGGTGCGTGGGCAAGGGCTAGGTGGGGTGTTGGTCCAAGGTGCCCTCGATCGGATTAAGATCGACAAAATGACCGTTGTCCCCACGTGTCCGTTTGTGGCGACCTGGATCGAGGAGCACGAGGGCTATCACAGTCTGCTGGCCCCTAGCTAAGCCCTACGGTCGACGACGAGGAGTGAACGCGGCTCCGTCGTAGCGGACCACCATGCCGGGGCGGATTTGGATGCCCCGGCGCACCACGATGTCGCCGTCGACGGTGACCTCCGAGTTCTCGATCACCATGCGCGCCATTGCTCCGTCTTGCACGACGCCGGCCAACTTCAACAGTTGGCCGAGCCGGATGGCGTCGTCGCTGATTTCCACGTTCTCTACGGTGCTCACCAGGCCCAGGTTAGTAGGCAACGAGGGAAGTACGCCATGAGGAAGCCAGCGCCGTCAATGGGGTGACGACCGGGGTCTACCTTTTCCGCAAGGCTTCAGCTCGACACGCCATGATCACCAAGGTGCGCGGCTCGTTCACCGAGTTCGAAGGCTCCGTGCAGGGAGGCGACACCATCAGCGGACGCTCCTTCGCTCTGACTTCGGCATGACCTTCAATACCGCCCTTGAGACCGGCGGCGTGCTGGTCTCGGACAAGATCACTCTCGAGATCGAGATCTCAGCCCTGAAGAACGCCTGATGTCCCTATCGGCTGCGGCCCGCGCCGCGTAGCGTGTGCTCATGACGGTCACGATTCGCCCGGCCCTGGAGAGCGAACTGGCTCAGGTCGGTGGCCTGGTTGCTGCGGCATACCTCGACGATGGCCTCCTAGCTGTCGACGCCCCTTATCTGGCACAGATCCGTGATGCAGTCGGTCGATCACGTGACTCGGTCGTGTTGGTAGCCCTTGATGAGGATGCCGAGATGATTCTGGGCACCGTCACCTGGTGCCCCGCGACGTCGGCCCATCGTGAAGTGGCGGGCGATGGCGAGGGGGAGTTCCGGATGCTTGGCGTAGCAACACAAGGCAGGGGGCGGGGGGTTGGCGAGATGTTGGTGCGCGAGTGCATTTTTCGGGCCCAGCGTGAAAACCTCGCCGCCGTAGTGATCTCGACGTCGCCGCAGATGCAGGCCGCGCGGCGGATCTACGAGCGGCTCGGCTTCGAGCGTGTCCCCGACCGAGACTGGACTCCCGTGCCGGACTTCCCGCTGTGGGCATATCGGCTGGACCTTTAACGTTCCTCATCCCGTGGTGAGTCTGCGGTCCAAGTCGAACGCCGGACCACCCCTCCCCATCCCCGGTGAGATCCGCGTGCTGGTCGCGGCCGCCTTCGTCATCGCCATCGGGTTCGGCCTCGTCGCTCCCGTGCTGCCGGCCTACGCGCGCAGTTTCGACGTCGGGGTAGCCGCGGCATCCGTGGTGGTGTCTGCGTTCGCGTTTTTCCGGTTGGTGTTTGCCCCCGTGGGAGGCGCCCTCGTCTCGCGCCTAGGGGAGCGGCCGATCTACCTCAGCGGCCTACTCATCGTGGCGGCCTCGTCGCTCGCCACCGCCTTCGCGGACTCCTACTGGCAGCTGCTGCTCTTTCGAGGGCTCGGCGGCATCGGATCCACGATGTTCACGGTCTCGGCGATGGCTCTGCTGGTGCGCCTGGCTCCGCCCACGATCCGTGGTCGCGTCTCATCGGCCTATGCCAGCTCGTTCTTGATCGGGGGGATGGTCGGCCCCCTGGCCGGTGGTGCGTTGGCCTCGCTTGGTCTGCGGGTGCCGTTCATCGTGTATGCCGTCGCCTTAGTCATCGCCGCCGCGAGCGTCGCGATCCGGTTGTCGGGGTCCTCGCTACGGCCGGACCCCGGCGCCCCGGTGAACCCGCCGATGCTGCTGCGCGAAGCGTTGGCCTCGCCGGCCTACCGGGCAAGTCTGGCGTCGGGCTTCGCCAACGGCTGGTCGAACTTCGGCGTGCGAGTCGCGATCCTGCCGCAATTCGCCGTTGCGGTGCACAACGAAACGTGGGTGGCTGGTCTCGCGCTCGCCGTGGCCGCCGTCGGCACCGCGCTAACCCTGCAGGTGGCGGGCCGGCTGGCCGACCAGATCGGCCGGCGGCCACTGGTAATGGCCGGTTTGGCCATCACGGCGCTGGGGCTCGGCCTGATGGGTCTGTCTGGCGATCTGCTGGTGCTGCTGGTCTTGTCGGCCATCAGCGGACTGGGGGCAGGCCTAGTGAACCCCGGCCAACAGGCCACCGTTGCCGACCTGGTGGGCTCGGAGCGCAGTGGCGGCACCGTGCTCGCGGCGTTCCAGATGGCCCAAGACTCGGGGGCCATCGTCGGACCCATCCTGATCGGTCTGATTGCCGACGCCTTCGGTTTCGGGTGGGCCTTCGCGATCACCGGGCTGATCAGCGCGCTGGCCATCGGCCCCTGGCTGCGTGCTGGTGAGACCCTGCACAGGAATGCTCACGCTGCAGCAGACGATCGCTGAGGCGGCCAGCTCACACTCGCTTGGCTACCTGGGCGAGCAGATCTTTGCCGGACCAACGGGAGTCCACCAGGTCGCGCCGCAGGGTGAGCAGGGGGTGATCCTTGGACGGCTTCCGGTCGTTTAACTGGTATGCCGTCCGGTAGCCCGCGTCCGCCACATGCGGCAGGGCCTCCTCGTCCCAGGCGCCGAACGGATAGGCGAAATGCTCGACTGGCTGGCCGATGATGTCCTCGAGCGTGGCGCGCGGCTCCTCGAGTTGGATCCTGAAGTCCGAGCCAGAGTACTCATCGACGCGATGGTGGTCCCAGGTGTGCGAGCCGACCGTCATGTCCTCGGCGGCTAGATCGCGGACGTCGCTGCGCCTCATCCACCCCTTGTTGCCCAAGACCACGGTCATCACGAAGAACGTGGCCGTCATGTCTCGCTTGAGCAGCTCCGGCAGCCCCACGCTGATCTGGCTCCCGTGACTGTCGTCAAAACTCAGCATTACGGGCTTCGTAGGCAGTGGCGCGCCTTCGACCAAGTGCTTGAGGTATTGATCTGGGCCAATGGTGGTCCAGCCGTCGTCGGCGAGAGCGTCCAGTTGGGCTCGGAAATTCGCCGGTGGACACACCAGCAGGCTTCGGTCGTATTCGGAGTCCGAAGCCCTCCAGTCGCGCAGCTGATGCCAACACAACACCGGGACCACCGCTCGCTCGGCGATGTCCCTCGGGCTGGCGCTCGGGGCCGACGTTGTGGCAGAGCCGGTATCCGAGGGTGTCGCTGAGGTGGAGTCAGCCTGGGCGTCGGGGGCGCTCGTCGTCGATGAGGTGGTCGTCGCATCGCTCACACCGCCGGGGCGGCCGTCACCGTTAGTACAGGCCGACAGGGTGAGAGCTGACGCCCCACCCAGGGCCCCGGTCAGAAGTGAGCGCCGAGTCAGCGAGCGACGACGTAACCGGCCGGACGGAATACCAGCGGTCACTGGTAGGAAATCATGACGGGGGTCGGCTCCTTGTCCATGGTCTGCTCCGGGGTCAGCATGGGGTCGTCTTCGTCGTAGAAGTTCTTCCAGCCGAACGGCATACCTTCGCGGGCATTTCCGACCACCGCCTGCCAGGTGCCGTCCTTGAGGTCGGGGCTGCCCTGACCGTCCATGTGAATCAGCAGTTGTAGTTCATCGTGACTCGCGTCGATCTGGTCTTGGTCCTGCAGCATCGACAGCCTGAACTGGTGCAGCACGACCAACTTCTGCGGAAGCTTCTCTTCCTTGGTCAGATCCGCCAACCAGTCGAGGACCGT
>JBBQNO010000135.1:0-6103 GCA_038330045.1 Actinomycetales bacterium
GAGCTTGCGTCGCTGACAAGGAGAGTGCCTACTCGCGCAGCTATCGCGACTCGGGTACGTCCCGCAGGCTCCGTATAGGCACTTCATCTCCCCTCGTAGGCGGATCGTATCGCCCGCGGTTACGATGTGCCTCGTGCGCGGGTCGACTATTTTCGCTCTGTGAGGGCCGTGTTTCGAATGCCGAATCGAGTTTTGTGCTCTCTTTGAGCACGAATTCGCGCCCGTAGCTCAGTGGATAGAGCAGCTGACTTCGGAGCATTCCCACCGGTGCGCTGTGCTTGCGAGCGTGGGCGGGGAGCATTTCGGGTCGAGTTATCTGCTCTCTTTGCGCACAAGATCAGCCCAAACAGCTTACGGCTGTGCCTAATTCCCAGGTCTTGGACCAGCCGCGTTGGTGGCGGCTCCATCAGTCGTACGTCAGTATGGCGTCCTCCTTTGCTGTCAGGATGTCCTCGAGCAGCACGCTACGCTGACAGTCCTCCAGGCGAACGTCGTAGATGGTCGGCGAAATCGACCACCTGGACCGATCTGACCGACGGTGGCGCGACGACGCTCCACTCGCACGCGGGCTCTGGGTCACACCTCGATGTCCGGCTCTCGCCGGGGTTCAGCACGCGTTCCTGACTAATAGTGGCCCCAAAGGTAGGGTTGCTCGCCCTCCTAGGTGCGCCACACTCGGAATCTAGGAAAGGAGTAGGACTTGGCCGCACGTAAAACCGATGCACGCCGCTTGGGTCGAAAGGGATACGCAGTCTTTCTGTGGCTGGGTGTGGCTTACGTGTTTTCCTACTTCCTGCTGCCCTCAACCGATGCGCAACTGTTGGCTTACATCGTACCGGGCGTGGCGGCGGCGATCGCGATCGGAGCGGGGATCCTCATCTGGCGGCCCGCTCAATTGGTTGCGTGGGTCATCATCCTCGTCGGACGCTCGCTCGTGCCGGTGGGCGACTCGATCTGGGCGATCCTGGAACTGCGCTCCGTTGGTGCTCCGTTCCCGTCACTGGCGGACGCAGCCTACATCGGCGGCAACCTGTTGACGCTGATCGGTGTATGGCTCCTTGTGCGTTCGCGGGTGACCGGTCACGACCGAGCGGCCACGCTCGATGCGATCATCATTACTGTTGGCGCCGGGCTCGTGAGTTGGCAATTTCTCATAGCCCCGGTGCTTGGAGGGCCGCCGGTCGAGGCCGCTGTGGCGCTCGCGTATCCGCTCGTCGATCTCTTGGCTTTAGCCCTTGTCGTGCGAGTCGGCCTGCAGGGTGGTCCCGGAAGCACCGCTCTATGGTTCGCTACGATCGCGCTCGCGCTCTACCTCTTAGCAGACTTTCCGTATGGCTACATGTCGCTCATCGGGGCGTACCGGACCGGCCAGATTCTCGACGCCGGCTGGCTCTTGGGCGCTGTGTTCTGGGGCGCTGCAGCACTGCATCCGTCAATGGCGACGGTTGCATTTGGAAGAGCGCAAACGAGCGATACCCCATTCAGCGTGTACCGGCTCGGACTCCTGACCCTGGCGTCGCTCATGGCGCCAACCCTGCTCGTTTTCCAGTGGGCACGCGGCGTCCCAATTGACGTGCCGCTGATCGCGTTGGCGTCGGCCGTACTGTTTACGCTGGTGATTGCTCGCCTGTACACGGTCGCCAGCGATCTGCGGTCAGTTCTCGCCCACCGTGGGCGGCTTCAGCAAGAACTCGAGCACCAAGCTTGGCACGATTCGCTTACCGGACTTCCGAACCGACGCCTTTTCCAGTCTCGGCTCGAGCAAGCGCTGGGCTCAAGGGTCCGGCCCGCGGTCCTCTTCATCGACCTCGACGACTTTAAAGCGGTGAATGACACAGCTGGCCACGCGGCAGGCGACGAGCTACTGAGGCACATCGCCGGTCGAATGATGGACGTACTTCGACACGATGACGTCCCCGCACGGTTGGGCGGCGACGAGTTTGGCGTGCTGCTCACAACCGACGGAGATGCGGCGCGCGCGGAGGCGGTTGCCGGACGTCTGATCAGCGCGATTGCGCAACCGGTGGCTGTGGCTGGAAGGCAGTGGACCCCCGGTGTCAGTGTCGGTATTCGTATTGGCCTCGGCGACAGTGACTCTGCCGAAACCATGATGCGGGACGCGGATATTGCGATGTACCTGGCGAAAACCGGAGGGAAGCATCGGAGCGTCCGCTTCGATGGGGCTCGCCATCGCGATACGGTCCGAGATCTGGACTACAGGGTTGACCTTGCACGCGCAGTGCGCGACCGCGAGTTTGAGTTGCGGTACCAGCCGATCGTCGATCTGCAATCCGGTGTGGTCGGCGGCGCCGAAGCACTTGTCCGTTGGCGTCATCCCACCCGCGGTCTCATTCATCCGAGCGAGTTCATCGCGGTTGCTGAGGCGACGGGCGACATCCTAGGTCTTGGCCGCTGGGTCCTGGAGGAAGCGTGCGCGCGCGCCGCAGATTGGCCCCGGGGACACGCTAGAAATGCCGTATCGGTGAGTGTGAATGTGTCAGCGGTCCAGCTTGCCGATCCAAAGTTCGCGGCGATGGTTACGGCGGCACTGGCGTCCGCCGGCCTTCCGCCTGAACGACTGATCCTCGAGATCACCGAGACGGCATTCGTATCGCTTGACGTGTCGCTGCCCGTCCTCCGGCGGCTGTCGGCGACGGGAGTTCAACTAGCGATCGACGACTTTGGTACCGGTCACGCGTCGCTCAATCAGCTCGCCAGCCTCCCATTCGACATCATCAAGATCGATCGTTCGTTCGTTACCCGGCTCAGCGATAACCGCACGGCGGCACTGGTCGAAACAATCGTCTCGCTTGCATCACGGTTTGGCGCGAGCGCCGTCGCTGAAGGAATCGAGAAGGAGGAGGAACGCGCACAGCTGCTCGCCCTGGGGTGCCGCGTCGGCCAGGGGTTCTACTTCGGCCATCCTCTCGCCGAACCCGACTTCGTTACGCTGCTCACCGATGGGGCTCCAAGCGCGCAGCGGTCGCGCGCGTCAAGTCTTCACGGAACCCCCGAGCGTGGCGTTCGCCCATGACGCCTTATGGGCTACCAGCCCTCGGGATGGCGTGCTGCTCCGAATCGATCCCGCGACGGGTGGCGTGACCGAAGCTCTGGCCGGCGGTAGACGTACGCCTTCCGGAAGAGGTGCGAAGGACCGTGAGTGAGAACGCTCGAACGCTGCAGCCCCCTCGAACTGAGATTGTAAGACGGGGCAGAGCACCGCGGCGGCACAGCGGTATGAGCTCGTCGGCCTAGGGTCTGTCCCAGCGCCCGCTCGGCCGGCATCGCGGTGGAACTCGGTGTGCCGCCAGTTGCCGTATACCCGCAGCAGCTTGCGGTCCTACCGGCGTCCATCCCGCCGGTTAGGTGCTGTGGGAACGCTGCGGCACAATGCCGGTCGAGTTATCCGCTCTGTTTGAGCGCGAATCTCGCGCCCGTAGCTCAGTGGATAGAGCAGCTGACTTCGGACCATTCCCGCCCGTGCGCTGTGCTAGCGAGAGTGGGTGGGGGAGCGTAGCGGACCGAGTTATCTGCTCTCTTTGAGCATGAGTCCGGGCGTGCATCGCGCGCGTCGGAGCATCTCGCCGCGCAGTCCGTGAGGTTTCATCCGGCGGATGATGGCGCAGGGCACAGGGTTCGGGTTAGGGGATCGATCCGCCCCGTTGCCCGCAATGGCGGGACGACGAGAATCGCGTGGGTCCCGCAGCGTCTTCACTCATGGGGCGAGGAGCGCCGCGATGATCCCGTCGCTGACGAACTGACCCCAGCGCGCGAGAGGCCATCCCTGACGGAGAACGAGCCGCTCGTACAGCTCCGGCGACGTATAAGCCCACAGCACGTCCCTGGCCTCCTCGAGCGTGCAACCTTGACGCAGATGACCGCCATCCACGAAATAGCGGGCGTTGTGGGTCATGCGCTTCAGGCGCTGGTCTTCCAACTCTTCCCAGAGGATGGATAACTCCGGGGCAGTGGCCGCGGCGGAGCGGACAAGGAGAAGGATGGGCGCCACACGAGGCATAACCTGCATGGCAAAACTGCCCCAGTTCCAAATCACCCTTCGCGGGTCCTTCTCCCGCGCCTGCATCTCGTCCGAGCGTTGAGAGGTCGGGACCGATTCGTCCCCGGCGAGGGCGCGTTCGTGGATGGCACGCACCAGGCCCGGCTTGTTGCCGAAGGCCTTGAAGATGGTCTCTACCGAAACGCCGGCTGCGGCTGCGATCGCAGCGATGGTGGTCGCGGCATACCCGTTCGCCATAAAGAGGCGCTGCGCGGTTTCGAGGACCATCGTGCGGGTCCGGCGCGCCTGTGCCCGACGACCGCTGGCGTCATATCGGCGCGAAGGCTTGACAACGGATGCCATTTCATTCCAGTATACTGTATTCGTTACTTACCATTGTACGCGATATGGCGAGTCAGGAGGTCAGTGCATTGGAAACGACCAAGCGCTCCGGAGTTGAGGCCGTTGTTGAGCGGATCCGAGTCGCGATCAATGGACACGATCTGGAGGCGCTCACCAGTTGCTTTGCCAATGACTACGTCAACGAAACGCCAGTGCACCCCGAACGCGGCTTCCGAGGTCGAGAACAGGTGCGGAAGAACTGGGAGCAGATCTTTGGCGGTGTTCCCGACATCACCGCCGAGGTCGTTCGCATCACCGTCGACGGTGACACCGCATGGTCGGAGTGGGAGATGGTCGGAACGCGTCGCGATCGGTCGCCATTCCGGATGCGGGGAGTGGCGATCTACGGGGTCGCCGACGACCAGGCGGCGTGGTGCCGCTTCTACCTGGAGCCGGTCGACGAGGGAAGCGAAAACATCGACGCTGCGACCCGCCACGTCCTGACCGGGGGCTCCGGTCCAGCTGCATGAAGGAGGAATCGACTCGCCATGATTCTCATTGTTGGTGCCACCGGGCGACTTGGAGGACAGATCGTCCAGCGGTTGCTGGCTGACGGCCGAAAGGTGCGCGTTCTGGTGCGTCCTCAATCGGACTACGGGTCGCTGGTGCAGGCCGGCGCGGAGCCGGTCGTCGGAGATCTCAAGGATCCTGCGTCATTGCATGCGGCCTGTGAGGGCATCGAGGCCGTCGTCACCACCGCCAATGCCGCCGGACGGGGCGGGGAGGACACGTTCCAGACCGTCGACGATGAGGGCAACCACAACCTGATCAACGCAGCCGTCCAGGCCGGCGTGGAACGGTTCATCTTCACATCGGTCCTGGGCAGCGATCCCGACAGCCCGGCGCCGCTGCTGCGCGCCAAGGGCATCACCGAGGAACGCCTGCGGGCAAGTGGCATGACGTTCACGGTCACTCAGGCGGACGTGCACATGGATATGCTGATCCCGCTGGTCGTCGACCTGCCACTCAGTCAGGGCGAACCGGTACGGGTGGTGGGCGAAGGTCGCCGCACGCACTCGTTCGTGGCCCAGCAGGATGTGGCCGCATTCACCGTCGCGGTGCTGGACCACCCCGCCGCCAGGAACAGCACCATCGTGATCGGTGGCCCCGAGCCGCTCTCATGGCGGGACATCGTGAGCACCTTCGAACAGGAGCTCGGCCGCCCCGTTCCGCTCGAGACCGTCGCAGTCGGCCAGCGGCTTCCGGGACTCCCGGATTTCGTGACTGATCTCGTGACCGCCCTCGAGATGTATGACACGCCGCTTGACATGCGCGAGATGACGTCCATCTACGGGGTCGATCCCACGTCGCTCACTTCGTGGGTGCGCCAGAGATTCGCAGGGGCTACGGCTGAAGCGCGTGGCGCTTGACGATGCCCGCGCCGGCGGCCTCGAAGTCGGCTGTTGTGCCTCCCGTCGAGTTGCCGATTATTGTGGTCTGTGAGCGCTGTGCTTAGAATGCCGCATCCACTTTTCCGCTCTCTTTGAGCGTAAATGTGCGCCCGTAGCTCAGTGGATAGAGCAGCTGACTTCGGAGCATCCCCGCCGGTGCGGTGTGCTTCCCAGCGTGGACGGGGGAGCGTAGACCGTCGAGTTATCTGCTCTCTTCGAGCACGGCCGGCGAGTTCAGGACGGTCGAGACTTGAGCCAGTTCCTGGCCTTGTTCAGAAACGCCGCTGGGACGCGGGGGCGCGGTAACGACGCC
>JBBQNO010000136.1:0-6101 GCA_038330045.1 Actinomycetales bacterium
CTGCATACCCACGTCTGTGAGCGCCTGCGCGTGGGCGTCCCGCGCGGATGGATCGGCGCGGACGCGATCTTTGCGAGTGGCTCGGACGTGCGCGCGAAGCGCAGCCTTCTGATCGTGAATCGTGCTGGACCCAGCCGCTGAGGAGATCGCCATAGTGACAGTGTGCGCGGTTAGAGTTACGCACCATGACCCCAGTGACGCCCACGCCTGTCCGTAAGGCTGTTATCCCGGTGGCCGGGCTCGGCACCCGCTTCCTTCCCGCCACGAAGGCCGTTCCCAAGGAACTCCTTCCCGTGGTGGACACCCCCGCTATCGAGTACATCGTGGCCGAGGCGGCACGAGCAGGAGTCAACGACGTGGTGATGGTGACCGGTCGTGGCAAGGGGGCGATCGAGGATCACTTCGACCGCGACTTCGAGCTTGAGTCAGCGTTGGGGCGCAAGGGCGACACCGTGCGAGCAGCCAAGGTCGCCAAGAGCAGTGACTACGAAGTGCATTTCATCCGCCAGGGCCAGCCGCTAGGCCTGGGCCACGCGGTGCTGTGCGCGAAGTCTCACGTCGGAAACGAGCCATTCGTAGTGTTGCTCGGCGACGACATGATCGATGAGCGCGACCACCTACTGGAGCAGATGATCGCGGTGCAGCAGCGGCGCGGCGGGTCCGTCGTGGCGTTGATGGAGGTGCCCCCCGAGCAGGTCGACCGCTACGGCTGCGCAGAGATCGCCGGTGAGGTGGCCGAGGATGGCGTGGTCACCGTGACCGGTCTCGTCGAGAAGCCAGACCCGTCCGAGGCGCCGTCCAATCTTGCCGTGATTGGCCGCTACGTGCTGCACCCGAGGATCTTTGAGGCGCTGGAAACCACCGAGCCGGGCCGCGGTGGCGAGATTCAGCTAACCGATGCGATGCTGACCTTGGCGACGGCCACGGGTGAAGGGTCCGGTATGACGGGGGTCATCTTCCGCGGTCGCCGGTACGACACGGGGGACCGGTTGGACTACCTCAAGGCTGTCGTGCAGTTGGGTAGCGAACACCCCGAGTTGGGTGCCGACTTCAGCGCGTGGCTGCAGGAGTTTACGAGTTCCTCTGTTGGGAAGGTCTCGGCGTGATTAGCCTCCAGGACCACTTGGGGCACGTCCTAGAGCAGGTTCGCCGCAACCCCGAGAAGCAGGTCTCGTTGAACGACGCCCTGGGGTTGGTCACGACCCGCGACATCGTCAGCACCGTTGATCTGCCGCGTTTCGACAACTCCGCGATGGACGGGTATGCGGTCAAGGCCGATGAGGTCTCAGAGGCCTCGGAGGAGAACCCACTGTCGATCAAAGTCAACGGTGACATCCCCGCTGGTGACACGCAGGCACATGTGCATGTCTCAGGCCGGGCGTGGCGGATCATGACCGGCGCGCCGATGCCCGAGGGCTCGGACGCGGTCGTGCCCGTCGAAGACACCGACGATCGGCCCCGAGAGACGCTGATGCGTCGGGCACCGAAAGAGAACGCGCACATCCGCCGCGCTGGCGATGACGTACGAGTGGGCGACACGATCGTCACCGCCGGGACCACCATCGGGGCCGCTCAGGTTGCGGCCATCGCCTCGGCGGGGGTGGCTCACGTCTATGTGACCGCACCGGTTCGGGTCGTGGTGTTCTCGACCGGCGACGAACTGCGCGGTTTGGATCAGCCCATCATGTCGGGGCAAATCATCGACTCAAACGGGCCCATGTTGGGCGCGGCCGTGCGAGAAGCCGGTTACGTGCTGGCGCACCTGGGCCATCTTCCTGACGACGAGAAGACCATAAAGGCTGAGGTGAGCCGTCACCTCGGTGACGCAGACGTCATCATCACCACCGGCGGCGTCAGCAAGGGTGCCTACGACGCAGTGAAGGCGGTGCTGACGGGGGAGGGCTCGATGGAGTTCCCCGAGGTAGCGATTCAACCGGGCAAACCTCAAGGTTTTGGCGTGCTCGGCAAGCGCAAGGTCGCAGTGTTCACGCTGCCGGGCAATCCGGTCAGTGCTTTGGTGAGCTTTGAGGTCTTCGTAAAGCCAGCGCTCGCGGTGCTTGCGGGTCGTCAATACCGGCCAGTCACCCACGAAGCGTTGGTGCTGAAGGGCTGGAAGAGCCCACACGGGAAGATCCAATACGCCAGGGTCCGTGTCGAGCGCGACAGCACGGGGGCGTATGCCGTCCGTCCCGCTGGTGGGCCGGGCTCGCACTTAGTCGGAGGTCTGGCGATGGCCGACGCATTGGCCATCACCGGGGAGGAGGTCACCGAGGTGTCTGCGGGGACGACGGTCGAGATGATCCTGCTCCGCGACCGCACCGAGTTGGATGCCCGGTTGGAAGCCGAGAGCGAGGCCGAGCGATGACAGCACCAGTTAGCGGGCTGAACCACCTGCGCGGCGACGGCACCGCCCACATGATCGACGTCAGCGCCAAAGAGGTCACGACGCGTTCGGCTAGCGCTCGCGGGCGGGTGCTGATGTCGGCGGCGGCCATCGATGCCCTGCGCGGCGGGACGGTGCCCAAGGGGGACGCCCTAGGCGTGGCCCGGCTGGCCGGCATACAGGCGGCGAAGCGGACCCCCGATCTGGTGCCGCTGGCCCACCCCGTCGCCGTGCACGCGGTCGAAGTGGATCTAAGCGTCGAAGACGACTCCGTGGAGATCGCCGCCACCGTGCGCACCGCCGACCGCACGGGGGTGGAGATGGAGGCCTTGACCTGCGTCAGCGTCGCCGCCTTGGCCTTAGTAGACATGATCAAAGCCGTCGATAAGTTGTCGACGATCAGTGACATCCGGGTGGTGGCGAAGTCTGGGGGCCGCTCGGGGGATTGGGTCCGCGAGGGCACCTAATGTGGACCTGGCCCCACGAAGTGCGCGCCCGCCAGCCCGGCGGGCCGCTGATCACGCTGCGCCCGTTGCAACGAAACGACCGACAAGCCTGGCGCGACCTGCGCGATCGCAACGCTCGGTGGTTGCAGCCCTGGGAGTCGACCCCGCCTACCGGCGTGCCCGTTGCGCCAAGTTTTCGACGGCTTCGCCGTAGTTTCGACCGAGGTGCCGAAGAGGGCAAGCTCGTTCCGTTCGTGATCGACGTCGATGGCGTGCTCGTCGGCCAGATGCACCTCTTTGACCTCCAATGGGGCCCGCGTTGCTCCGGGGCAGCGGGGTATTGGCTCGACCAGCGCGCCACTGGAAAAGGGATTGCCACCTGGGCTTTGGCCATGGTGCTCGACTATGGACTCACAGACGTGGGGTTGCATCGCATCGAGGTCAATATTCGCCCCGAGAATGCCGCGAGCCTTGCTGTGGCCAGGCGGTTACGGATGCCCGAGGAGGGACTTCGACGTTCGTTGATGCACGTCGATGGGGCTTGGCGAGACCACCGGTGTTTCGTGGTGGTGGCCGAAGATGAGATGGCAGGCACGCTGGTGCGGCAACTGCACGAGGGCAGACCGCTCGCGTAGGTGGTGCACTTCATTTCAGCGACACACCGACGTGCTGTCGTCTCAGGCGAGTTTTACCGCCTACGGTTACTACCGTGCCACCCAGCAGCCTTATTTTCGCGGTCATCGTCGCTGTCTGGGCTGCCTATGTCATCCAGCACTGGGTCCATCGGCGCGAGCACGTTGCCACCGCGCGGTCCGTCGATCGATTTTCCGAGGCGATGCGGGTGCTCGAGCGGCGTCAACACCGCCCGCAGGTGGATCTTTCGGAGCCGACTCCACGCTCCTACTCCGTCTCGCTGGTGCGCCCCGCCGCTCCTGACGTCATGATCAAACGCGCACATCCTTCCGCGCCGACGTCGCCGGTCCCCGAAGCGCCCCTCGTCGCCGAGATGACTGCCTCCACTGCGCCGTCTCGTGACAACGCGCCGCGCAACGCACTCAAGCCTCGCGTGAGTTCCACTCGTGTGCGGGGGATCGCGTTGCTGACCGCGGCGACGATCTTTGTAGTGAGTGTGTTAGCTGCCGCCACTGGCCTCCTGACGTGGTGGGCCGTGCCGGTCGCCGCTGGGGTGGGTGTCTTTGCCGTGGCCATGATCCGACGCAGCGTGGGCCAGGCGTCTGCGCGGCCTGCGGTTGCTGTGCGCTCGATCAGGCCCCCGAAGGTGGCTCGACTGCCTACGGCTCGACGCTCGCGCCGCAGCGCGGCCTCAGCCGGGGGAAGTGCTGCCGCTGCGTTTGCCGCCAACATGCACGACGAACAGCTGACCTCCTCGCCTTTGGCGCAGACGTTTCAGCCCGCCCCGACGCTGCCTTCCGCTCCGGTCGCCTCACCCGCGGCCGCCATGGTTGATTCACCATCTGACTCTGTTGCCTCTAGGTCTGTCAGCACCTCGAGCGGCGTGTTCAACATCGAGGCCGTCGAGCAGGTCGCCGCGGCAGTGTCGGCGGGTGACGCCAACGCTGCTCCCGTGGTTGCCCAGCCTTTGGAGCCGGGCACGTGGGCCCCAGTCCCGGTGCCGCCCCCGACATACACACTGAAGGCCAAGGCACAGCCCCGGCCTGTCCGCGTCGAGCTGCCCACCGAGTTGCCGCAGGACGGAATCGCTCTGTCGCTCGAGGAAGAGTTCGAAGAGCTTCCCTCGGCGATCCGCGGCCTGGCCTGAGCCTGATTGAGGCTCGAGCCGGGTGGATCGAAACACGACCACAATGGTGATAATCTTCGCAGTCGTATGACCCGCTAAGGGGCTGTGGCGCAGTTGGTAGCGCGTCTCGTTCGCAATGAGAAGGTCAGGGGTTCGATTCCCCTCAGCTCCACCAAACACGCTGGTCAGAGGCCACGCCGTCGTCCTAACACAGGAGGACAGCGTGGCCACTCTCCATTTATCCGCCACTTATGGGTTCGCCCAGCAGCCTGCATCGGTGGTTCTCGGTGGTTCTCGGGCACTTGCGGTGGGCCTGGCGCACCTAGTGGTCATGGACACCAAAGAACCAGACATAAAGCTCGCAGACCGCTCCTACGTCACAGTGATCGAGCAGGTCGTCTCCCTGTCCGAGTTGTGCGCGCACCTGCACGTCAGCGCGCAGACGATTTACGACCTGCGTAGCCAGGGCCGCGGCCCACGAGGGTTCCGCGTGGGTCGCGAACTCCGCTTCCGGGTAAGCGAGGTTGAGGCCTGGCTGGAGAGGATGGAGCAGGACGACAGCCGCACGCACGTGTCCGGGCGGGCCTGATGGTTGGCCGGCCGCGAACCCCTATCGGCACCTCAGGTGCGGTAAGCACACGTCGCCGCGGCAAGAGTGTGATGGCCGAGACCCGGTTCCGCGATGCCGATGGACGGCTGCGCCGCGTGTCGACATCCGCACCCTCGGCCGCGGCCGCGCGTCGACGGCTGAGCGAGAAGTTGTTGGCGCGGCCCGGCTACGGGAACCGAGGACAACTGCACCCGTCGAGTTCCTTTGCCGAGCTCGCAGACCTCTGGCTCGCCGACCTGGAACTTCGCGAACTCGCAGAAGGGACAAGACACGGATACCGCGAACACTTCCGGCTCCATGTTCGACCCGCCTTCGAGCACTACACACTCGCGGAGGTCACCACCGGTCGCGTTGAGTGGTTCCTGAAGGCACAGTCGTCGTATTCGAACGCGCGCGGGAGACAGTTCTCCCCGCAAGCGCTCAGCTCGGCTCAGATCGCCGCGATCCGCGAAGCCGCGGCGACCTGAGCAGCGGGCCGGGCCTGCCGGGCCCCAAGAGCGATGGCCAGGTCCACGACATCATTGAGGTGCTGTTGGGCACGGCGCTGCGGCCCGGAGAGGCGCTTGCCTTACGACGTCGTGACATCACGAACGGACCCGAGGGGATGATCGCCTACGTCGCGGGCACCATGGTGCACAGTAAGGGCAGAGGCGCGATGCGACAGGATCACCCAAGGACCGATGCCTCGGTGCGCCATGTCGCGGTACCGAACTTCGCGGCCGAGGTGCTCCTACGAAGGCTTAACCTGATGAGTCTTGAGGACAGCGGCCGGACGATCTTCGCCAACCGGAGCGGCGGACCGCTCAGCCCCTACAACGTCCGCCGCACCTTCCGCGATTTTCTCAGAATCGCTGGCCTCAATGACACCGGCATCAGCTTGCGCTGGTACCGGCGTACCGCCGC
>JBBQNO010000137.1:0-6049 GCA_038330045.1 Actinomycetales bacterium
TCCGCGGAGGTCTGGTCGTCGCCGGTGGCGCTTGCGGTACTCATCTAGACGCGTTCTCCTTCACAGCGGCAACGTCCTGTTTGACGTTGGCGACGGTGCGTTCCGGGGTCGGCTTGGCTTGTTCGACCTGCTTCTTGCCCAACAGAGCAGCGATACCGGCGAGCGCCAGCAGGGCAACGGTGACGATAAGCGCGGCGGCCCACGTCGGCAGGACCAATGCGAGGGCAATGATCATGGTGGCCACGGCCGCACCGAGGCCCATCAGCGCCAGAATTCCGCCAGCACCGAACATGCCGATACCTGTCCCAGCGTGCTTCGCTTTCGCCGACATCTCTGCCTGAGCCAACCGCATCTCGTCGCGGATGAGGGTTGACGTCTGCTCAGAGAGTCGAGCGATCAACTCGCCCGTTGAGGCGTGGTCGACGCTCGGCTTCATCGCCTCAGACATTGTGGTGATCGGAACCGTTCGACAAGTCACCGCCGATGTCACTGAGGCTGGACTCGGTGCCGTCCGACGTCATCTCGTTGGCCTTCTCCTCGGCCCGCTTCTTGCCCTTCTGGATCTTAGGGTTGTTCCACAGGGACTCAGCCTTCTCGCTGAGAGCGTCGTAGCGCTCGCGGCCTGCGCGTGCTCCGAGAACGTATCCGATACCGGCCGCGGCGGCCATGGTGAGCTTGCTCATGCTGTCTCCTAGGGTTGGGTTACAACGTAAACGCCCAAGATACATCAGCTCAACGACTGGTGCCCAATTAGCTCACGGCGCTCGTAGGGCAACGCTTTCGGTGACCAGGCCAGCCGCCAACCGGGTGGTCAGCATTCCTCGCCCCAAGCCCACGTCGACGAGGTCGTCAAAAGCGTCCTGATCGGCATTCGCCGCTCGCAGCCCAGCGTCCAGCACCCCGGGGAACTCGACCGCCCGCGCCACAAACGCCGTGGTGGCCAAGTGTCGACCGAGCAACCGCCGCACCGCGCTGCGATAGGTCCGCGACGCGGCCGTTGAGACACCTTCCCGGGCCGCGCACACCCCGGCCATCGCGCCGGTGGTGATGGCGTAGTAAATGCCTTCCCCCGTCAGTGGGTTAATCAATGAGGCGGCATCCCCGGCATACAAAATGGGGCCGTCCGGGTGAGTGAAGTGCCTTGACGACAACGGCAGATGATGACCCAACCACTGTTTCGCGCCGACCGTGCTGCCCGGCAGCATGGCCTCGATCTGCTCAATCATCAGAGCCTTAGACAATGGCGCGCGAGCCGGGCCGCGATGCACCACTTCGCCGTATCCGATGTTGGCCCACCCATCGCCTCGGTCAAAACTCCAGGCGTATGAAGGCTGCCGCGTCTGACCGAACCGAATGACCTGGCGACCGGCCCGATCAGGCGGAGTAGGCGCATACCCCCGCAGCGCCATGGCGACTCTGCCGCGAGCCACGGGCTGTCCACCGGCCAGGCGGCGGACTGTGGAGTGCGCGCCGTCGGCGGCGATCAGGGTGCGCGCAGCAATCTGTCGGTTGATCAACACTCCGCCATTCCGCCGCTCCACCGTCCGGACGTGGCATTGCGTCAGTTCAGCCCCCCGCTCGAGAGCCGAGGTCGCGATGGCCGCGTCGAAACTCACCCGCGGAACCACCAGGGCTGGCCGCCGCATCGTCCGGGTCACCCCGTGGTCACCATTGCGCAGCTCCAACGTCGGGATCGGCGGATGACCGGGGAACGATGTCGGCCCACCGATCGCTCGCAGGGTGTCGATCGCGTGCGGTGCGATGCCGTCCCCGCACGACTTATCCCGGCCGATCGGCGCGCGGTCAAGCATCAGCACTGTCGCGTCCGGCCGCTGGGTCAAAGCGCCCAAAGCCGCACTGGCCCCGGCCGGACCGGCCCCGACGATCACCACATCCCAGATGAACCTCAACCCCTCCGCCTCGCACTCGCCAATTCATGTGTACCGAATGTTTCGCCTGCCGGTGACTACTAAAGGACGATACGGCTCGCCACGGTGGTGCCAGCCGGTGCCCCGACGGGTCACCTCAAGCGGGTCCGCACCTTGTCACCTCAAGCGGGTACGCACCTTAGGGTGTCGGAGTGAGTGAGACGAGCCCCGCAGAGCCGCGCCTGACCGGCATACACCTATGGATGCGCGCCGAGGGCCGAGCCACCGAACGACGGGCACCCATCGCCCCCGCAGACGCCCAGGCGCTGATCGTCGACGGCGCGCAACTCACCGTCGAGCGCTCTGAACAGCGGGTCTTCGACATAGCCCAGTATGCCGAGGCGGGCGCGGCCATTGCCGACACGGGCACCTGGGTGGACGCCCCAGCCAATGCCTACATCGTCGGCATAAAGGAGTTGCCCTCAGAGCCCGCCGAGCTGCGGCATACCCACATCTTTTTTGCGCACGCCTATAAGGGCCAAGACGGAGCCGCCGATCTACTGTCGCGCTTTGAGCGCGGTGGCGGCGAACTGCTCGATGTCGAATACCTCACCGTGAACGGGCGCCGTGTGGTGGCGTTCGGCTACTGGGCGGGATACGTCGGTGCATCCTTGGCCCTGCTGCAGGCACACGGCGCGTTGACCGGCCCGCTGGCACCGACGACTCAAACGGCCATGGACACCGACGTCCGCGATCACTGCGCCCCGACCGGGTCTTCGCTGGTCATCGGAGCACGCGGCCGCAGCGGCCGGGGCGCTGTCGAGGCGCTGGCCCGCGCCGGGTGGGAAGCCACGCGGTGGGGCGCGAGAGACACCGTGACCTTGGACAAGGCACGCCTGCTGGAGCACGAAGTGATGATCAACTGCGTGGTCACCCATCGACCGCAAGAGCCGTTCGTGACCCTCGACGACGTCGCCGCGCCGGGTCGTCAGTTGCGGGTTATCGGCGATGTCACCTGCGACGTGACGTCAGCGAACAACGTGCTGCCCCTGAACCGCTCGGTTACTACCTGGAACGAACCGAGCCGACGTTTCGAAGCTCCCGAAAATTCCTCCGACGACGGCGCGACTATCCCCCTCGATGTCATCGCGATCGACAACCTTCCGTCGTTGCTGCCGCTGGAAGCCAGCGTGAGTTTTTCTGCGGACTTCGCTCCGTTGCTGGTCGACCTTGCGCACCGAACGGGTCCGTTCGCCTCGGCCCGCAACACCTTCAGGCAAGCGACCACCCGCCACGCCTAAGGCACTCCCGCGCGGGGCTGCGTGTGCCGCATACTGGCGCAATGTCGTCCCAAGCCCCACCGGCAGTCGTGCTGATCCGCCCGCGTCACTTCACCCCCAACCCCGCCACGGCGGTCGATAACGCCTTTCAGTCGCTGGACCCTAGCCGCGACGCCGCACAGATCGCCGCCGATGCCTACGCGGAGGTCACCGGGGTGGCCCAGGTGCTGACGGATGCTGGTGTGCGGGTCCACGTCTTCGAGAACGAAAGCGCCACCCACCCCGACGGTGTCTTCCCGAACAACTGGTTCTCTACGCACGCGGGCGGCTACGTCGCGATCTATCCGATGTATTCGGAGAGCAGACGCATCGAACGCCGCAGCGACATCATCGAGATGCTCAAGCGCGAATACCGCGTCCAAGACGTCAGCGACTTCTCCGGTCTCGAATACGACAACATCTTCCTTGAGGGCACCGGAGCGATGGTGCTCGACCACACGAGCCGGTTGGTCTTTGCGGCGCGCTCGAACCGCGCTAACGCGATGGCTCTCGAGCGCTTCTGCACTCGATTCGGCTACGAGTCGTTGGTTTTCGACGCCGTGGACTCCACTGGTCAGGCGATTTATCACACCAACGTCATGATGTGCATCGGGACCGCATTCGCCATGGTCGGCGTCGAGATGATCCCGGACGACCAGCGCCGGGCCGCGGTGATCGAGGCCATCGAAGATTCCGGTCGTGACCTCATTGCGCTACGCGGCGACCAAATCCTCGACTTCGCGGGCAACGCCATCGAGTTGCAGAGCCGCGCCGGGCGACTCCTGGTGATGTCGAGCCGGGCTCATCGGAGCCTGGACGCTGAGCAAATCGCGGTCATCGAACGCAGTTGTCGCATCGTCCCGGTGGACGTCCCGACCATCGAGCTCGCCGGCGGGTCCGTGCGCTGCATGCTGGCCGGCATACACCTCACGCCCCGCCGCGTCCCCCGCTAGCGCAATCGTTCCTCGCTTCGCCGGAAACCCGGCTCCAGTGTGACCACGAGTGATTAGTTCCTAACGGTTGCCAACCTGTGAAAGTCCTGGGAGGCTGGCCACACCCTAGGAAAAGAGTTGAGTCATGTCTGCTGGCACCGTCGGTTTCGCCATCCTCGTTCTGGGGATCTTTCTGCTCATCGGAAAGATTATTCGAGTCAAAACCCCTGCGGTGCAAAAACTCTTTCTGCCTAGCTCGATCATCGGTGGGTTTCTCCTGCTGTTCCTAGGACCCCAGGTCTTCGGCAAGCTGGGAGGGCCCGAGAACGGCCTGTTCACCGCCGACATGCTCTCGGTATGGGGCCCGCTTCCGGGAATTTTGATCAGCATCGTGTTCGCGACATTGTTCCTCGGGCAAAAACTCCCCAGCCCCAAACGAGCAGCCACCCTCGTCGGGCCGCAGTTGTCTCTGGGCATCGCCCTAGGGTCAGGTCAATACGTGATCGCGCTGCTGCTGGCGGTAGCAGTGCTCGTGCCCATCTTTGCCGCAGAGCCCATGGTGGGAGCCCTGCTCGAGATCGGCTTTGAAGGCGGTCACGGCACCGCGGCCGGTATGCGCGGCACCCTCGAAGAATTGGGCTACGCGGAAGGCGCCGACATCGCTATCGGCATCGCCACCGTCGGGGTGGTCGGCGGCATCTTGATCGGCATCGTGCTGATCAACTGGGGCGTCCGCACCGGGAAAACCGAAATCCTGAAAGGTGACGCCAAGGCGTCCATCGATGAGCAGAAGGGCCTTTACGCCGAAGACGAGCACTACCCCGCTGGTGAGCTGACCTCGCGCCCGGCCTCCGTTGAGCCGCTGTCGTTGCACGCCTCGATCGTGGCACTGTCGATCTTGATCGGGTGGCTGATGTTGGAAGGCTTGCAGTGGGTCGAGCAGACGTTCTGGGCCGACACCATCGAGATTTTCGAGTTCGTGCCACTGTTTCCGCTGGCCATGCTGGGCGGGGTCGTCGTGCAGTTGGTCGCTGAGCGGCTGGGGGCTGACCGACTGATCGACCCACAGATGATGTTGCGCATCCAAGGGTTGGCGCTGGACTTCTTGATCATCAGCGCGTTGGCAACCTTGTCGCTGGAGGCCATCGGATCCAACATTTCGTCGTTCCTGATCCTGTGTGTGGCAGGCATCGCGTTCAACGTAAGCATGTTCTTGTGGCTGGCCCCCAAGATCATGCCGCGCTACTGGTTTGAGCGTGGGATCGGCGACTTTGGACAGTCCATGGGTGTGACCGCGACCGGTCTGATCCTGATGCGTATCGTCGACCCGGATGCCGAGAGCCCCGCGTTCGAGGCATTCGGCTATAAGCAGCTGGTTTTCGAGCCGTTCTTTGGTGGCGGCCTCGTAACAGCTGCAGCCGTTCCGTTGATCTACAACTTCGGGCCGTGGCCGCTCCTGATCGGAATGACCGTCTTGTATCTGGTGGCGGTCATCGGCGGGCTCGTCATCTTCGGACCCACCGCCAAAAAGGCACAGAAAGAGCGAGAGGAAGCCAACGCCTCGTCGTGATTACCAGGCTCCCGACTTCCGCTACACGAACTCGAGGTAGATGATGTTGGGCTAGACGAGTATCGGCAGGTCTGAGGCGAGGCCACCCGTGACGAATTGGACCTTTCAAAACGGGCCAATTGAAAGCAGGATCGTCTCTATGGCTGGACCTAACAGCGCGGCTCAACGTCGCCAACTCGCGAACCTCGGCCCCGTTGAACAGCTCAGCGCCGGGCGGCTCCCGCGTCGACTGATTCAGCTGCTGATCGGTCTCTTCTTGTATGGCGCCTCGATGGCCCTCGTGATTCGCGCCAGTTTGGGGCTGATTCCCTGGGACGTGCTGCACGTCGGCATCATCCAGCACGTACCGACCTCGTTTGG
>JBBQNO010000138.1:0-6030 GCA_038330045.1 Actinomycetales bacterium
ACAGTCTCGGGGAAGGCCTGAAGCAGGTGGAGCGAGCAATCGCCAAACTCGATGCTGGTACGTACGGCGTCTGCGATAGATGCGGTGAGCCGATAGGCGAGGGCAGACTGGATGCCAGGCCGGCATCGACTCGGTGTCTGACGCACAGTTGACGACGTAAGTTTAATTATTGTGGCGCGCCGGGATGTGGCCTACAGTCCAAACATCTAGCGCAACGGGGCGCTATACCTGTACACGACACCGGGAGCCACCATCGCGTATCGACGTTTTTCTGCCCTCGCCGGGGCTTCAGCCCTGGTTATGTCCACGCTGACCCCCGCGATGGGTTCAGCAACTGAAGTTGAGCCGGCGCCGATGACCGTCACCTTGGTCGGCAGCTTGCAGGACGAACTGGGCTGCGTAGAAGACTGGGACGCTGGGTGCACGCAGACCGCGCTCGCCCCCGTGGACGGACAGCCGGATGCATACGCGTCGTCGTTCGACATCCCGGCAGGAAGCTACGACTACAAGGTTGCGCTCAACGGAACCTGGGATGCGTCGTTTCCCGAGGCCAACCTTCCGCTCGTGCTTGAAGGTCCGGCGACCCTGGAGTTCACGTTCAACGCCGACGCGCAGCTGGTAACCGTGGCACCCACCGAACTGTCTGGGCCCGTGTCAGCCGATGACGCGGCATACGCAGGAAACAGTTTGCGTGAGCCGGTGACCGGGGAGCAGTTCTACTTCGTGATGGCTGATCGTTTTGCCAACGGCGACCCCAGCAACGACCTGGGTGGGCTGAGCGGCGACCGGCTGAGCACCGGCTTCGACCCCGAAGACAAAGGGTTCTACCACGGTGGCGACTTGGCCGGGGTGTTGGACAAGATGGACTACATTCAGGGCTTGGGCACCACCGCCATTTGGCTCACGCCGTCGTTTAAGAACCGTCCCGTGCAGGGCACTGGTGAGAACGTTAGCGCTGGGTATCACGGCTACTGGATCACCGACTTCACCCAGATCGACCCCCACCTTGGCACCAACGACGAGATGGAAGCGGTCATCACGGAGGCCCATTTCCGCGGCATGAAGGTCTATTTCGACATCATCACCAACCACACGGCGGATGTCATCGACTATGCCGAGGGGGAATACTCCTACATCGACAAAGAGACGTCGCCGTATACAGACGCTTCGGGGGAGGTCTTTGACGACAAGGAGTATGCCGGCACTGATGACTTCCCCGATGTCGATCCCGAAACGTCTTTCCCCTACACCCCGGTGTTCGGTTCAGCTGAGGACGAGGAAGTCAAAGTGCCAGAGTGGCTCAACGACCCGCGGCTCTATCACAACCGGGGTGACTCCACCTTCGCTGGTGAGTCCAGTGAGTATGGCGACTTTGTCGGTCTGGACGACCTATGGACCGAGCGCAGCGACGTGACCGACGGAATGATCGACATCTATTCGACGTGGGCGCAATTCGGTATCGACGGATTCCGCATCGACACTGTCAAGCACGTCAACACCGAGTTCTGGCAGAAGTTCAGCCCCGCTGTGCTCGAGGCAGCGCGCGAAAAGAACGAAGACTTCTTCATGTTCGGCGAGGTCTACGACGCCGACCCGACCTACTTATCGACCTTCACCACGGAGGCGAAGATCCAGGCGGTCATCGACTTTGGCTTCCAGGCCCGCAGCATCGACTTCGCTAAAGGAGATCCGACCACCTCCCTAAGGGATTTCTACGCCCAAGACGACTACTACACCGACACCGATTCCAACGCCTATCAACTGCCTACCTTCACGGGCAATCACGACATGGGGCGGGCAGCGATGATGCTCGCCGGCCAAGGCTTCGAGGGCGACGAATTGCTCGACCGGGTCGAGCTGACCAACGAGCTGATGTTCTTGACCCGCGGGCAGCCGGTGGTCTATTACGGCGACGAGCAGGGCTTTATGGGGTCCGGTGGCGACAAAGACGCTCGCCAAGACATGTTTGCCACCCAAACGCAGCAGTATGCCGACGAGCCAGTCCTCGGCGGGCCCTCGGGCGCGATGGAGCGATACAACCCCGAGCACCCGCTCTACCAGCAGATCGCGGACCTCGCGGCGCTGCGCGCTAAGCACCCCGCGCTCGTCAACGGGGCACAGATTCAGCGGTATGCCTCGTCCTCAAATGGTGTCTTTGCGTTCAGCCGGATCGACCCGGCCGACAAGCGCGAATACGTGGTGGTCTCCAACAACTCGACCACCGCCGCAGCTGTGTCGATCCCCACCTATCGGGCTAAGGCAAAATACACCGGCATCTACGGCGACGGTAAAACTCTCAAAAGCGATCGCGACGGTGATCTCAGCGTCACGGTTGACCCGCTGTCGGTCGAGGTCTACCGGGCCAAAGGCAAAGTCAAAGCTCGCGACGAGGCGCCAGCGGTCTATCTCACGTCGCCTGCACCCGGAGATGCCGTGGGCGGGCGGGCCGAAATTCGTGCAGCCGTGCCCGACAACGCCTTCGCGCAGGTGTCGTTCATGTTCCGCCCGGTGGGCACGCAGGAGTGGACGCCGATCGGCACCGACGACAACGCGCCCTACCGCGTGTTCCATGACGTGAAGGAGATCGCTAACGGCACCCTGCTCGAATACCGCACCGTCCTTCAAGACCTGGACGGGAACCTGGCTGCCGACTCGGCATACGGGATCGTGGGTGAGCCTGCCGCCAGCGGTGGTGGCACAACCGGGCCCGTGGGTCCGGTCGAGCAACCTGATGCGGTGTCGGTGCCCGGCGACCACAACTCCGAGATGGGCTGCCCAGGGGATTGGCAGCCGGAATGCGACGAGGCGCAGTTGAGTCTCGACGAAGGCGACATGATCTGGAAGGGGGCCAAAGACATCCCCGCGGGTAATTACGCCTTCAAAGCGGCGATCAACACGTCGTGGGACGAGAACTACGGCGCGGGTGCGGTCTTGGACGGTGGCAATATCCCCTACGCCGCCCCCGGTGGACCCATGAACTACTACTACGACCACGCCACGCACTGGGCGACCAATGACGCCATCGCCCCGATCTACACCGCCCCCGGAAGTTATCAAGACGAACTCGGGTGCGAGAAGGAGTGGATGCCGGAGTGCATGCGGCCCTGGTTGCAAGACCCCGATGGCGACGGCACCTATACCTGGTCAAGCACTCAGATCCCGGCGGGAAACTACGAGTTCAAAGTCGCCCACGGGCTGAGCTTCGACGAGAGCTACGGGCGTGACGGCACGGACGCCAACGTTCCGCTGTCGGTGCCCGCAGATGGGATCGTGGTGACCATTAGCTATGACCCAGCGACCCATGCGATCAGCGCCAGTACGGCTGCGCCCGGAGTGGCTCCAGACCTTAAGGCAGCCAAAGCCCTGTGGCTGGCCCCCGACCTCATTGCGGTGCCTGCGCTCGACCGCCCCGAACTGGCCTCCTGGCGGTTGTATTCGGCCTCCGATGGTGGCTTGGGCGTCAACAGTCAAGCGTTGACCAGTGGGGACGCGGTGAGTCTGACCCGAGATCCGGAAGGATTCACCGACGAGGTCCTCTCGGTGAATCCCGAGGTCGAGGGGTACATCGCACTGCGGCTGGACGCCAAGAGCGCGCGCCAGGCGAAGAACCTGGTGAAGGGGCAACTAGCGGTCGCGACGTTCGATGACCTGGGGCAACTCAGCGATGCCACTGGGGTGCAAATCCCGGGAGTGCTCGATGCCCTGTATGCCGACAAGGCCGCCAACGCCTCGCTCGGAGTCACGTGGAAGGGCAAGAAACCTCGACTTCAGGTGTGGGCGCCGACGGCCCAGGACGTGAAACTAGTGCTCTGGGGTGCTGACGCCGCCGACGACGCCCCGGTCCAGGACGCGATCGTGGAGCCGATGAAGCGGCGGGGCGACGGGTCATGGCGGGCCAAGGGCAGCAAAGACTGGAAGGACAAGCGGTACGTCTACGCGGTCACCGTCTTCGTTCCGTCCACCGGCAAGGTCGAGACGAACTACGTCACCGACCCCTACTCCACGGCCCTGACCCTCAACTCGACCAAGTCGGTGATCGTGGACATGGACGATCCGGCATACCGGCCGAAGCTCTGGCGGGACGCGACCGCGCCAACCCTGGACCGCGAAGTCGACCAGAGCATCTACGAACTGCACGTGCGTGACTTTTCCTTGAACGACCCCGACGTGCCCGAAGACATGCGTGGGTCCTACCTCGCCTTTGCCGAAGACGGGTACGGGCGCCGGCACCTGCGAGAACTGGCGGACGCCGGGCTCAACACCGTGCATCTGCTGCCCACGTTCGACATTGCCTCGATCGAAGAGGACCCCGGCCAGCAGGTCCAGCCGGACTGTGACCTGACTTCGCTGGCACCCGACTCCCCGCAGCAGCAGAAGTGCATTGGCGCAGTCGCCGATCAGGATGCGTTCAACTGGGGTTACGACCCCTGGCACTTCTTCGCCCCCGAAGGCTCCTACACCTCCAGCGCGGCGAGCGCCGATGGAGGCGACCGGGTGGGCGAATTCCGCACTATGGTCGGCGGTCTTCACGACGTAGGGCTGCGGGTCGTCCTCGACGAGGTGTTCAACCACACTGCCGCCTCCGGGCAAGGCGAGAAGTCGGTGCTCGACAAGGTGGTGCCGGGTTACTACCACCGCCTCAACAACGTCGGGGAGGTCGAGACCTCGACCTGTTGCGAGAACATCGCTACCGAGCATGCGCTCGCGGAGAAATTGATGGTCGACTCGGTGGTCGTATGGGCCCGCGACTACAAGGTCGATGGGTTCCGCTTCGACCTGATGGGCCACCACAGCCGGGCCAACATGGAAGCCGTTAGGGCAGGTCTCGACGAGCTCACGATGGAGCGCGACGGGGTAGACGGCAGTGCTGTCACGCTCTACGGCGAGGGGTGGAATTTCGGCGAAGTGGCCGACAACGCGCTCTTCGAGCAAGCCACCCAAGGCCAGTTGGGAGGCACCAAAATCGGGACGTTCAACGATCGGATGCGCGACGCGGTCCGTGGCGGTGGGCCCTTTGACGAAGACCCCGGCACGACCGGTTTCGGCTCTGGCGGCGACAAGCCGCACGACACGGACCTCGTCCAGCTAGGGCTGATCGGCAATCTGCGCGACTTCTCGATGACGAGTGCCGAAACGTCCCAAACGGTGACGGGCGCGGACGTCGACTACAACGGGTCACCCGCCGGGTATGCCGAGCAACCCTGGCACGTCGTCAATTACGTCGATGCCCACGACAACGAGACCCTGTTCGACTCGTTGACGCTTAAAGTGCCGCAGGACATGGCGATGTCTGATCGCGTCCGACTCAACACGCTGTCCATGGCTACCGTGACGCTAGGCCAAGGGGTCTCCTTCTGGCACGCCGGCTCGGACCTGCTGCGCAGTAAGAGCCTGGACCGTAATTCCTACAACAGCGGAGACTGGTTCAATTTCCTCGACTTCACCAAGACCGACAATGGTTTTGGTAGGGGCTTGCCGCCCGCGCCCGACAACGAAGACAAGTGGCCCTTCATGGAGCCAAAGTTGGCCGACCCCGCGCTCAAGCCAGCTCCGGGCGACATACAAGAGTCTTCCGATATGACGCTGGACCTGCTGCGGTTGCGCTCTTCATCGCCGCTCTTCCGTTTGGGGGACGCGGATCAGATCAACGCAAAGGTGACGTTCCCGGTCTCGGGCACTCGCTCGGGCAGGCCTGACGTCATCGTGATGCATATCGATGACGCGTCGGGGACGGCGGTGGACCCCGATCGTGCTGGTCTGTTGGTCGTCTTCAACGCCTCAGGTGAAGAGGTCACCCAGGCCGTGCCGGGGCAGCAACTGCACGCGTGGACGCTATCGAGCATTCAGGCCAACGGCGCTGACGAGGTAGTCAAGGGCTCCCGATGGGACGCACCGCACTCCTCGGCGATCGTGCCTGCACGCACCGTCGCCGTCTTCGAGCGTGCCTCGCTGGGCAGACCGCCCGTGGTGCCGCCGGAGCGGCCACGGTGTCCGACCAGCGCGATCAGTGGTCGTGACTGCCCGCCTCGG
>JBBQNO010000139.1:0-5985 GCA_038330045.1 Actinomycetales bacterium
CGGAGTCTTCGGGTTCAAGTGCTTTACGTTGCACTCAGGGGTCGACGAGTTCCCCGCGGTGAGCGCCGAGGAGTTGCTCGCCGCGATGCGCGAGATCGCGTCCTTTGGCGGCCTGTTGATCGTGCACGCCGAGGATGCCCACGTCATCGAGTCGTCCCCTCAGTCTCAGTTCCCGAGTGCGCACTACACCGACTTCCTCGCCTCGCGGCCACGTGATGCCGAGAACAAAGCCATTGCGCAGGTCATCGATGGTGCCCGCCAGACCGGTTGCCAGGTGCACATCCTGCATGTCTCGAGCGCCGAGGCGCTGCCGCAGATCCGCAGCGCCAAGGACGACGGGGTGGCCATCACCGCCGAGACCTGTCCGCACTACCTCACGTTGCGGGCCGAGGACATCCCCGACGGAGCCACCCAGTTCAAGTGTTGCCCGCCGATCCGCGAAGGTGTCAACCAGGACGAGCTCTGGGCGGGCCTGGCCGACGGCACCATCGACATGATCGTTTCCGACCACTCGCCGTCCACGATCGACCTCAAGCACCTCGACACCGGCGACTTCGGGGTGGCCTGGGGCGGCGTGGCGTCGGTGCAGCTGAGCCTCGCGGTGATCTGGACCGGTGCTCGCGAGCGTGGTTTTAGCCTCGGTCAGGTGTCGCACTGGATGTCGGTGGCCACCTCGGCGCAGGTCGGCTTGCCTTCGAAGGGGCGGATTGCGGTGGGCGCCGATGCCGACCTAATCGCCTTCGCCCCCGATGAAACCTTCGTGGTCGATGCGACAAAGCTGCTGCACAAAAACCGGATCACGGCATACGAGGGCAAAGAACTGCACGGGGTTGTGCACGGGACGTGGGTGCGCGGCCAGCACGTCGACGTCGATGGCGATCCGCACGGCGAGCTACTCACGCGACCCGCCTAAATGGCTGGCTCTGGCATGACTGAACGACGGGTCGCAGTCGTGACAGGTGCAGGCAGCGGCATTGGCCGTGCGGTTGCCCACGCCCTGATGAGCCGGGGGTATGCCGTGGCACTGCTTGGCCGCACCGCCTCGAGTCTGGAGGCCACAGACTCTGGGGTGAC
This sequence comes from Actinomycetales bacterium, assembly GCA_038330045.1. Lineage (GTDB taxonomy): Bacteria > Actinomycetota > Actinomycetes > Actinomycetales > Dermatophilaceae > Ornithinicoccus. The sequence continues at coordinate 1,075 of JBBQNO010000139.1, forward strand.
AGACTCTGGGGCGAGCGGTTCGTCGTTGGTCGTACCGACTGACGTGGCTGACGAAGCCCAGGTTGCTTCGGCTTTTGAGGCGGTGCTGGCGACGTGGGGCCGGGTCGATGTGCTGTTCAACAACGCGGGGATCTTAGGCCCGACGGGTGCGCCCGACTCCGTCGGGGTCGATGCGTGGCGGGCGACCGTGGACGTCAACCTGACAGGGGCCTTTCTGTGTGCCCAGCGCGCCTTCGCGATTATGCGCGACCAAGACCCGCGAGGTGGCCGGATCATCAACAACGGCTCGATCTCGGCGCATGTCCCGCGTCCTGGCGCTGCGGCATACACCGCGACCAAGCACGCGATCACCGGGCTGACGAAGTCGATGGCGCTCGACGGCCGGGAGCACCGGGTGGTCGTCGGCCAGATCGATATCGGCAACACCGCAACCGAACTCACCGAGATGATGAGCGACGCACTGCAAGCGGATGGGACGCGGCGTCCTGAGCCGAGATTCGACGTCGCTCACGTCGGGGCGATGGTGGCGTCGATCGCAGATTTGCCCTTGGACGTGTCGGTACCGTCGATAACAATGATCGCGACCGGCATGCCCTTCCATGGCCGTGGGTAACGCTGTTTACACAGAGGTACGTGGCTTCATAAGCTCAGGCGATGTTGCCGACGAACGAGGACACGGGCCATTCAAGGGATGAGGTTGACGTGAGCGACGACCAGCAGATCGGTCCCGGGGCCAAGGACGAGGAGTGGGAAGCGGCAGCAGTGGCTGCGGTGCAGTCGTTCAGCACGTCCCGGCCCAAGGGGTGGGCCGACTTCCTTGCGATGACCGATGATCTCACGCGCCTCTACGCCCCCGCGGATGACGCCAGCGCAGAGGCGATTGCTCACACTAAAGATGTATCATAAAAAAACTAGAGTGATCGATATTTGGCTCGACAGGCATACCGGAGCCTCTGTCACACTCATCTGATGGATCGTCTCGCCCTTGCTGTCGCGCTGTGTGGGGTCATCGTCGCCTACGGCTACTTCTCAGTGCGATGGACCATGCACAACCCCGGTTGGTATGCCGCGCTCCCCAAGCCGTCATGGCAACCTCCCGACATCGTGTTCGGCATTATCTGGCCGCTGAACTTCGTGGCGCTCGCTATCGCCAGTTGCGTCTTGGCCTACCAAAATGCCACGACGGCCGCCATGACCTTCGGTCCGATCCTCACCGTTTCGGTCGTGTTCGCCCTGACCTGGGCCTACCTGTTTTACGTTCCCCACCGGCTCCTGCTCGCTGCGATCTCGCTCACCGTTGCCGCTGTCCTGACCTGGGCGCTGGTGGCCGTCGCCTCCGCTGCTCAGCTGTGGGTCGGCATACTCCTCATCCCGTATTCGGTGTGGCTTAGCGTCGCGACCAGCCTGGCCTACGGGTACGCGCACCTAGCTCCCAACCAACGGGCGCGCCGGAATCGTTGACACGTCCCGCGCGTTGCGATGGGAGTTCGCACCATCCCCCTCGTGGAAGGCCCCTAGTTGTGGCACGCGCATTTGAATCAGTCCGTATCGGCCAGTGGGATCTCCCGCAGCGCTTCGTGATGGCGCCGTTGACCCGCAATCGCGCCGGTGCAGGCAACGCGCCGACCGAGCTCAACGCGACGTACTACGGCCAGCGCGCGAGCGCCGGCCTCATCATCACCGAAGGCACCGCGCCCAGCGCCGTCGGTCAGGGCTACCTCAACGTCCCCGGCCTCTACACCGATGAGCAGATCGCCGGTTGGAAACTGGTCGCCGACGCAGTGCACGCCAAAGGCGGGTATGTCGTCGCGCAGCTCATGCACGCGGGCCGCATCGCTCACCCCGACAACAAGGACGGCCTTGAGACCGTTGCACCCAGCGCGATCACCGCGCCCGGCGACATGGTCACCGCCGAAGGCCCGAAGCCGCACGTCACCCCACGAGCCCTGGACACCGGAGACCTGCCGGGCGTCGTAGACGAGTTTGTGATCGCCGCCCGCAACGCCATCGCGGCGGGCCTGGACGGCGTGGAGGTTCACGCCGCCAACGGCTACCTGTTGCACCAGTTCTTGGATCCGGCGAGCAACCAGCGCGATGACGAGTACGGCGGATCGCCGCAGAACCGTGCGCGCTTTGTGGTTGAGGTTGTCACCGCAGTGGCCGAAGCCATCGGTGCCCACCGCGTCGGGGTGCGTATCTCCCCGGCGCATCAGTTCAACGGAATCGTCGAGGACGACGCGGCCGACGTCGCTTCGACCTACGCGGCTCTGGTTAACGGCATCGCCCCGCTCACGTTGGCATACCTGAGCATCTTGGCGGCCAACGGCACCGACATCGCGGCCAGCCTGGGCGAGCGCTTCGGCGGCGCGGTGTTGCTCAACGACGGCTTCAGCGACGTCACCAGCCTTGACGGTGTGGAGCAGGTTCTCAGCAACGAACTGGCGGATGCGGTTGTTGTCGGGCGCCCCTTCTTGGCTAACCCCGACTTGGCCACGCGGTGGCAGGGTGGGCACGACCTCAACGAGCCGAACGGTGACACGTTCTATGGCGGTGGCGCCGAGGGTTACACCGACTACCCAACGCTGGAGCAGGCTTCCTAATGGCGAATGCGTGGAGTGTCGCGGACATACCCGATCTCAGCGGCCGCGTGGCCGTGGTGACCGGCGGCAACGCCGGTTTGGGCCTGAGCACCGTGCATCAACTGATGGCTCACGGTGCGCATGTGGTGGTCAGCAGCCGCAACGTGGAACGGGGCCAGGGCGCCGTGGACTCGCTCGGTGCCCAGCGCGGTTCGGCCGAGGTCTTGCGCCTCGATTTGGCTGACCTGTCGTCGGTGGCGGAGTTTGCGCATCAGGTGAACGTCCGGCATACCCAGCTAGACCTGTTGATCAACAACGCCGGCATCATGATGGTGCCGGAGGGCACGACGCAGGACGGTTTCGAGCTGCAGATCGGCACGAATCACTTCGGTCACTTTGCGCTGACCGGGCATCTCATGGATCTGATCCGCAAAACCGAGGGCGCTCGAGTGGTGAGTGTGAGCAGCCTCGCGCATACCGGCGGCAAAATCACGGTCGACAACGCGGGGTCGGTGCACGAGGTCGCGTCGAAGTATTCGACGACTAAGGCCTACGGCAACTCCAAACTGGCTAACCTGCTGTTTGCCTACGAGTTGCAGCGCCGGTTTGCGACTCACGATGTGCACGCGATGTCGGTAGCTGCGCACCCGGGCGTTTCGTCGACCGGTCTCTTCGAGCACCTCATCAAGGAACGCCTGCGTCCCTTCGTGCGGCCGGTTTTCGAACTGATCACGCAGGATCCATACGACGGTGCGCTGCCGACCCTGCGTGCAGCGACCGACCCCAACGCCTGGGGCGGTCAGTTCTTCGGCCCCAGCAACTTCGGACAGTCCCGTGGCGCACCTGTGGTCGTGGCGAGCAACGACGCGTCGTATGACGCAGCAACGGCAGCGAAGTTCTGGGACGTCTCGCAGGACCTGACCGGCGTCAGCTACCTCTAGGCCGATGGCTCACACTAGCCACCTCAGCCATGCGCTGGGTTGGCTGGTTCACAATCGTCGTGTCAAACCGGCTCTATGAATGCGCCAGCCATCGCCCTCTACGAGGGGCTCGGTTGCGATGGACGGCCAGGGTCGAGGCGGTGCCCGGAATGTGGGGCAGCCACTTTCGACGCTGAGCCGCACAGGCCCCCAGAAGTTAGGGCATGCAAAAAGTGCGCCAGAGCGCAATTCGTATGTCCTACGTCGAATGGCCTAAGGCAACGTCCCCGCCGATCAAAAGCTCAGGGGGCGTGGTGCTTGCGGTCTGGTGTGAACACGTGGCGAAGGAGATCCATCGGCATACCGCCAGCGGGCTCATTGACCCACTCCTCGACAGCTTCGATCTCGGAGGATCGGTGTATCCGGGCGAGCCAGGTGTCGCGTTCGCGCCGGGGTAGAGAATAGTCACGCACGAGCACCACGTTGCTTTGTTGACACAAGTCCAGGCAGTCCACGACCTGCACCCGCACCGTGTCGGACTCAAGGGCCAGCAACTGATCGCGCTGCGCCCGATGATCGACGCTCGGGTGTTTGCGGCTCGTGCCGCAGCAACAGTCATGGCAGACCATGATGCTGACGTCGGGCAGCGCCGGTCGACGGTCGGACTTTCGGCTCATGCGCAACGTCGCTGGTCCCACTCGGCGTTGTAATCCGGGTGGCTGGCGTACGCGACCGTCAGCACGTCGATAGACGTTTGGTCGGTCGGCTGCCGTGAAGAAATGGTGAGGCGCAGGTCGGCCAACATGCGTAGCCCGCGCTCGTCGAAGGGCCGGAGTAGGGCGGCGTCGAGTTCTTCGCTCAGGCGCGCCACAAGGAAATCGGCTTGAGCGGGGTGAAGGGGCGCGGACTCGAGGTTGGGCGTCCGCAGCGGCCGGGGGGTCATGGTTCCTCCATCTGCGACGGAGTGGCCAGACATCTGCGTGTCTCAACCTGGTGGCGAGAGCGCTCCTCCGTCGAGAGCGCACATCGTTGATCTGAACCAGGCGACCGGACTTACGTGCAGCGAAAGCACGTTCTACCGTTGCGGGACAGTGCCGGAATCTCACCGGACTTCGCTGATTCACACCACCGCCAACCCTGGGCCGACGACAAGGATCAAGGTATGCGGAAGGCCAGGCCACGTCAACAGCGGCCTAAGTCCCTACTCCACGCTCATTTCGCCCATGTCGCCCCAGCCCTCGCCGTCGACCTGGTGGCTGACGATTTTGGGAGTTTCGGACAACGCGGGTGGGATGTCTTGCATCGCCTGTTTGAAGTGGTCGCTGTTGACGTGCGGCTCGGCGCCCTCGTCGGTGAAGGCCTCGATCAGCACGAACTGGTGCGGGTTGTCGATGCTGCGGGACCATTCGAAC
>JBBQNO010000140.1:0-5840 GCA_038330045.1 Actinomycetales bacterium
TCATCGTCGGGCTCGAAGATCAGGTCGTCCCTGCCGATGCTGAGGCCTACGAGCGCCTGAGCCAGATCGCCCCCACCGTGATTTTGGCGACCAACCAAGACCGGGTAGGTCGGTTATTGGACTACGGCGACGCGTTCGACCGTAGCGACGACGCCCAAGCAGTCGTCGACGACTTCAACACACAGATCGAGAGCCTCGAACTTGAAGGCACCTTCTCGATGATCGCCCTGTTTGCCCCGGGCACCTTCGATCTATTCCAAGACAACTTCACCGTCGTTCAACTTCTGGAACAGGCCGGTATGCAACAGATCCCGGACACCAGCACGGTTCCTGGGTACGACCCCGAAGACAACCGGGTCCGCCAGATTTCCCTTGAACAGTCCGACCTCCTCGAAGGCAACCGCATCATCGCTGTAGTGGCCACGGAGGGCGACCTCAACGAAGCAGTCAACGAGGCGGTGGGCGACGAACCGCTGTGGCAACAGATCCCCGCCGTGCAAAACGACCAGGTCATCGCCGTGGACGGTGCCTACGCCTTCGGTGGCGCGGGGCTCTCCGGGTTCCGCGAAATTCTCGAAGCCGTCGAAGCCTCTTTGCAGCCCTGAGCCGTTCCCCGACCGAGCCACCCGCCCGATCCACCCTCTTTGGGAGCCACCGTGTTTGGAACAGTCGAAGAAACGCAGCGCCTGACGCCGCATCTCATCCGGGTGGTGTTGGGCGGCCCAGGGCTGGCCGACTTCACACCCAGCCCGTATGCCGACAGTTACGTCAGCATTGCCCTGCCGATCCCCGGCGCGGACTACTCGATGCCCTGCGACCTCGCGGCGACAAACGACCAGCCACGACAGATGCGGCCATACCGTCGCCGATACACCATCCGGTCGTGGGATGAGGACCTGCGCCGGTTGACCATCGACTTCGTCGTGCACGCAGAATCCGGCGTGGCTGGCCCGTGGGCAGCGGCCGCGAAGCCCGGCGACATTCTGCAGTTCGAGGGGCCCTCCGGCGGTTATGAGCCCGACACCAGTGCCGCGTGGCATCTAATGGTCGGGGACGAATCGGCACTACCTGCGATCGCGGTGGCTCTCGAGCGACTGCAGCCCGGCGAGGTGGCGCATGCATTCATCGAGGTGGAGTCACCGCTCGACCACCTAGAGCTGACCACCGCAGCCGACCTGCGCATCACCTGGTTGTATCGCCACGGCCAGCTCAGTCCGGCCCGGTTGGGGGCGGCGGTGCGCCAGCTCGAGTTCCCGCCCGGTCGGCTACACGGCTTCATCCATGGTGAGGCTGCCATGGTGCGAGATGTTCGTTATTACTTGCTGACCGAGCGCGGCATACCTCGCGAGTGGTTGTCCGCGACGCCCTATTGGCGCCAGGGTATGAACGACGAAGCGTGGCGAGAGGTCAAGAAGCAGTGGATTGCTGAGGCAGACGACCACGAGCGCAGCGTGCTCATCGCATGACCGTGTCGACCCTGACACCCCCCTCGAAGACGAAGAAAACCGGGGCGAAGGGGTCGGTGTGGACGCGGTCGGGTGGTTTGGTGCTCGTCGCCGGGGTGTTGTTCTTCACGATGCTCGCCAGCTTGGCCTACGGCGCGCGACCCATGCCGCTGAGCGAAGCGTGGTCGGCTTTTGCTTCCTTTGACCCCGACTCTCAGAACCACCTGATCATCCGATCCCTTCGCTTACCCCGCACCCTCATCGGACTCGCCGCCGGCATCGCTTTGGGATTAGCAGGGGCGGTGATGCAAGGCCTGACCCGTAACCCTCTGGCCGATCCGGGCATACTCGGGGTCAACGCAGGCGCCGCTGTTGCGGTCGCTCTCGCGATCTACGTCTTCGGCATCACCTCAGCACTGGGCTGGATGGGCTTCGCGATGACAGGAGCCCTCGGCGCTTCCCTGCTTGTCTACTTCCTCGGCAGTCGGGGACGCGGCGGGGCCACCCCCATCAAACTTGCCCTAGCGGGCGCCGCCACCGCAGCGATGCTGGGCGCGGTGACCTCCGCCATCGTGCTGATCGACCGGGCGACTCTGGATCAGTTACGGTTCTGGGCGGTGGGCTCGCTGACCGGGCGCGACCTGGACCTGCTACTGGTGTTGGTGCCCTTCCTGGTGGTGGGGGTGCTGGTGTCTCTGGCCCTTGGCCGTCCCATGAACGCTATGTCCCTGGGCGATGACATTGCCGCGTCGCTGGGTCAGCGTGTGGCCTACACCCGCTTGGCTGGCGCCTTCGCCGTGATGCTGCTCGTCGGTGCCGCCGTGTCGCTGGCGGGCCCGGTCGGCTTCGTGGGCCTCGTCATACCCCACGTTGCTCGGGCCATCACCGGTCCCGACTACCGATGGGTGCTGGTCTACTCCATGGGTCTTGCGCCAATCCTTTTGTTGGGGGCCGACGTCGTCGGCCGCCTCGTGCTGCGACCCGCCGAATTGCAGGTCGGCATCGTGACCGCTCTGGTCGGAGCGCCCTTCTTCATTGCGCTCGTTCGCCGCACCCGATTGGCTGAGCTGTGAGAGCTTCCACGGTCGACGCGAGAGTCGACCGCGCCAACCCCCCAAGAAGAGGGAGTAGCCCCCTTGAGCGCAATAGGGGACGTCGCGCGCTCGCCAAAGGTCCCTTCTCCACCATCGTCGAGCCCCGCCTGCTCATCGTCGTATGCGGCCTCATCGCCACGGCGGCAGCGCTCATGACCGCCAGCGTCAGCATCGGGGATTTCCCGATCCCGCTCGGTGATGTGCTGCCAGCAATCTTTGGCCGCGGCAGCGCCGACGCCGAGTTCATCGTGCAAACGCTACGCCTGCCCAGGGCTCTGACCGGTGTGCTCGTCGGGGCGGCGTTCGGGCTGTCCGGCGCGATCTTCCAACGGATCACCAGCAACGTGCTGGCCTCCCCCGACATCATCGGTATCACCGCAGGTGCCTCCGCTGGCGCAGTGTTCCTGATCGTGGTGGCTGGCGCTTCGACGGTGGCGGTGACCGGCGGCGCCATGTTCGGCGGATTGGGCACCGCAACACTCATCTACCTCCTCGCCTGGCGCCAAGGCATCACCGGCTACCGACTGGTGCTCGTCGGCATCGGATTCACCGCGATCTTGGGCAGCGTCATTTCCTACCTTCTGACGCGAGCCAATATTGGCGACGCCGTGCGGGCCACCATCTGGTTGACCGGCAGCCTCAACGGGCGCGGATGGGACCACGTCGTCCCCGTTGCGATTGCACTCATCGTCCTGGTTCCGCTGGCTTTGTCGCAGGGTCGCGGTCTGCGCGCACTCCAACTGGGCGACCACGCCGCCAAAGCGCTCGGCGTGCGCGCCGACCTCACGCGCAGCCTCCTCATCCTGGCCGGGGTGCTGCTGGCCGCCGTCGCGACCGCAAGCGCCGGACCGATCGCGTTTGTCGCCCTCGCTGCACCCCCGATAGCAAAGCGGCTATGCGCGACCGGTGGGGTTGCCCTGGTGCCCGCCATGGGCACCGGGGCGTGCCTGGTGCTCACAGCCGACCTGATCGCCCAACATCTCCTGGGGGGGCTCCCCGTCGGAGTAGCAACAGCCCTCCTCGGCGCGCCATACCTACTGTTTTTGCTCTCCCGCACCCAGCGTCTAGGAGTCGATGGATGATCCGCTCAACCATTCCTGCCACACCAAAGCCAGGCGAACTCGACGCTCGCGGGTTGACCTTGGCCTACGACAAGTTGGTGGTCGTCGAAGAGCTCGACGTCAGCATCACCCACGGGCGAATCACCGCCATCGTAGGAGCCAACGCCTGCGGCAAGTCCACCCTGCTACGCGGCCTGTCTCGACTCCTTAAACCCACCGCGGGCACCGTGCACCTCAGCGGGCAAGACGTGCACCGAATGAAGACCAAGCACGTCGCTCTCCAGATGGGCTTGCTGCCACAGTCCAACCAATCCCCGTCGGCGATCACTGTGGCCGATCTGATTTCCCGCGGCCGCCACCCGCACCAAACCTGGTTTGCCCAGTGGAGCGCCGCCGACGAAGCCGCCGTCACCGAGGCCATGCGCGCCACCCGCACCACGGATCTAGCCGAACGATCCGTTGACGAACTCTCGGGTGGCCAAACCCAACGGGTGTGGATCGCCATGGCACTAGCGCAGGAAACGCCCATCATGCTCCTTGACGAGCCAACGACCTTTCTAGATATGGCGCACCAGGTCGATGTGATGGACCTGCTCGCCGAACTCAATGGGGCCCACGGCCGCACCATCGTCATCGTGTTGCACGACCTCAACCAAGCCTGCCGATACGCCCACGACCTGGTCGCGATGAAAGACGGCAACGTCGTCGCCCAAGGGCCACCGAGCGAGGTCGTGACCGAAAGCCTGGTCGAAGACGTCTTCGGCTTAAAGACCCTGATTATCGAGGACCCGATCAGCGGAACTCCGCTCGTTGTACCCCTCGGTGCCGGTCACCGCGCAAGCAACGTTCTGCGGTGCGTTCCGCGGAGGTGAAGCCTTCGCGGCCGATGTGGTCGCCATCACCGAATGGGGATCCCCCATCGGTGACGGTCTCGACTTCTGTCGCGGCAGTGGCTGTTCCTGTGCCAGACCGCATGACGTTCCCCAATCGGTGATCGGCGACCACCTTGGCGATGGCCGTCCGGTGCCCCTGCGAGCACCGCATGGCATTCCCCTTTCGGGACCAGCTTTTGCTTTGTCGAGGTCGGGTTACAGGCATCGGACGGTAGGAGTAGATTCAAAACATGTTCCAGAGCGTAAGAGCACCTGTCTCGGCAACTTGTGTGCGCACCGATCTGACGAGGCAGCGATGGGCTCGCCGCGCATTCATCGCGCTGGCCGTGATCGTTGCCATCGCTCCCGTCCTGACCTACGTCTACTACCAGTGGTCAGATGTCTACGCTTACCGCGTCGGTAGTCAACCGATGAACAGCGCGGCAACCGGGATTGTCGTTGCTCTCTGTTTCGGGCTAGGAGTTGGTCTGATGCTCCGGTCGGTCACTTGGCGTGGCTACGTGGTCGATTTCGTTCGCGCGACGCTAGTCGGTTGTGTCGGCGCTCTCGCTGCACTCCTCGCAGCCATGCTTCTAGGTCTCTGACCGAGTACAAAACGGGTTTCTAGTAGTCGCCGGCGGCCGACACGGCCGTGATTTGGATGGTTGCTGTTCACCGATTGGGGATCGGCAATTCGTCGACGTTTCGTTTCTGGTCAGGTTGTTTCGTGCCGAGTCGGCTATCCGAGAATTACTGTGGCCGCGACGTTGAGTGTGTTGAGCCGCTTCCTCATCGTCGACGAAGGTCGCGGAGGTGGAGAAGCGACCTGAGCCTTAGGGCTCGCCGGTCAGCGGAGTTCTCGAGGCTGTCCACGATGATGGCGGCACCGATCCAGGAGGCGCCTGCGTCGGCCGTTAGTTGCTGACAGGCGATGGCCTGACCTCCTGAAGCGGCCCAGTCATCCACGAACAGCGCACGGTCGCCCATGCGAAGGACGGAGCGGCGAACCGCCATATTCAGGTGCCGGTCTCGGTAATCGGGTGGCGTACGGCGCTGCAGCCACACGTCGTCATCTGATGCCGGTTCGGCCTCCTTCCTGATTTCCGCGAACCCGATCCCTAGGTGTGTTGCGACGAGGGGCCCCAGCAAGGAACCTCTCGACTCAGAGCCGATGATCACGGTCGGCGATTCTTCGGGGAACAATGCTGCTAGGGCGCCCCCGAGGTTGCCGAGGATGGTGGGTTCGCGCCACCATGCGCTGTCGTCGGCGTAGTAGGTCGGTTTTTCAGGCCAGACCGGTGGGTCAGATCGCCAGCGAAACGCTGCGATCAAATCAGTCTTCACGTCGCTCACCTACGCAGTCTGACA
>JBBQNO010000141.1:0-5804 GCA_038330045.1 Actinomycetales bacterium
CCGGGGCGATCTCCCCCGGCAAAGTCTTCGACCTGACGCTGCTGCTGGAGGAGGTCGCCGAGGCCTACACCGCGATGGACGAACGCCGCGCCATCAAGGTCATGCTCACGAACTAACCCAAAGGTTGAGGGAGCATCAGGATGACAAGGCCTTCGGCCGAGGCTTCGTGAGCAGGGCGAAGGCGCGGCGCTACTGTTCGGTGTGTGTTGATCGCGACCGACCTTGACGGCACGCTCGTGCCCCACGGCGACGCCACCCCGACCCCATACTGCACAGAGGTGTTGCGGCGTTTGGACGAGGCCGATGTTCCGGTCGTTTTCGTCACCGGCCGACCGCTGCGGTGGATGACCGGATTCTGGCCGCACGTGGGTCGCCATGGGCTGGCAATCGTGTCAAATGGTGCCGTTGCCTACGACGTGCACGCGGGCGAAGTCATCGACCACGCGGGCATCGAACCGGCGGCTGGCCTCAAGCTCGTCGCTGCCATCAGCGAGGCCGCCCCCGGGGTCACCTTTGCCATCGAATGCCTCGACGGGATCCGTCAGGACTGGGCCTACGCAGACTCCGACCTGGGCATGCACACTGCTGCGCGCGGGCCGCTGAAGGACCTATGGGACGTTCCCGCGCTCAAACTCCTCGTCCGCCACTCGCTCGGGGATTCGCAGGACTTTCGGGAGCGTGTCATCGCAGCAGTCGGCGATCGCGCCACCCCCACCTGGTCCATGGCCGGCCTGGTGGAGATCAGCGCCCACGGTGTCACCAAGGCCAGCGCTCTCCGAAGTCTGTGCGAGCGTCTCGGCATACGCAGCGATGACGTCGTGGCCTTCGGTGATATGCCGAACGACATCCCGATGCTGAGCTGGGCGGGAACGTCCTACGCCATGCACGACGCGCACGAGAGTGTGCGAGCTGTGGCCCACCACGTCGCGCCGAGATGCCACGACGATGGTGTGGCGCGCGTGCTCGAGTCAATCCTGACCGGTGAGCGGCTCGCGATCTGAGCCCTTCACGGTGGCAGCCACGCTCGCCCGAGCCGCGGCGAAGACTGCGGTGGTGATTGGGGCTGGCCTGTTCGGCCTCTACCTAGGCCAGAGACTCGACGACGAGGGCACCGGCACCTTCGAGTCGTTCGCACGGGTCGTGGGTGGCGAGAAACGGCCTAATCATCGTGACAATTGGCGTGCTGTTGGGCACGGGCGCTATCTACTTCGAGAAGCTCGTCCACCGAGCCGCAGATAGCCTTCGCGAGCGTGGCGTAAGCCGACGCATACCGTCGTGGGAATCGCAATGGGGGTACTGAGTCCCTTAGCGCAACAAAGAATTCAGCGAGGGGTAGCCGAGCGCAGACCTAAAGGCTAAAGAAAAGGCCGCGGACGACGAGGCCGACCCCGACGAGCAGCACCAAGACCGCCGTGAACAGGGGCAATGCCGCCGTCACCTTGGTCGCGACCTTATTGCTCTTAGAGGACTCGACGACATCAAGGCGCATCCGCAGCTTGACCAGCAGCAGGCCGACGGCGGTCAGGGTTGCCGCCATGCCGATGCCGTAGGCAAACACCAGGAAGACACCGAAGAAGGTGCGGCCAAGGGCAATCGACCCCAGCAGCACAACCAGTGCGGACGGGCTGGGCACGAGGCCACCGGCGACGCCCATGCCGATGAGTCCGCGTCGTCCCGGGCCGTGGCTGTGCGAGTGGCCAGGCCCGTGAGAGTGGCCATGCGAATGCCCCTGGCCGCCGTGTGAGTGGCCGTAATCGGTCTTGGTGTCCACGTCGTGACTGTGTCCGTGGCCAGCAGCGTGAGCGTAAGCCAGGACGGCCTGCGCCTTCGACTCGGCCTTGCGGGCTCGACGAGCATCACGCAGCAAGCTCGCACCAATTAACGCGATTAACAGACCGCTAATGATGCCAAGCACCCGAAGCGCCTGCTCACCGACCAGCGCACTTGAGAGCGTCAAAGCCAAACCAAGCACCAACACCCCGACGGTGTGAGTGCCGGTCACTGTCGCCCCCACGATCAGCGCGTCGCGCGGACGGCCACTACGACCCGCGAGGTATGCCGCCATCACGGTCTTCCCATGACCCGGCAACACCGCGTGGCCCGCACCGAGCAGCACCGCCAGCAGCAAAGCCGCCGTACCCAGCAATGGCGTCAGCTCACGGTCGCCCATGAAGGATTCGAGTTGCCGATCCCCCGCCGTCACTAACCGGCTCAACGGGTCCGAGCCGGTGAATCCCGGCACGGCGATGTCGTCTGCCGCCGACGCAGCGTTGCCCACGCCGGGCTCGGCGCTCAGCGTGACTTCGCGCACGTCCAGCGGTGAAGACAAGAGGTCGTCCGGGTAGGACCGAAGCTCATCGCTCACACTGTTCGAAGGCACCGATGGGTCCTGCAAAGCGATCCCGCTGCCGGTCGCGGTGATCTCGCGCCATCCGATGCGGTCGGTGCGGTAGCCGTCGGTGAAGCTCACGGTGGCTGGACCATCAAGGTCGACCTCCGCCGAGAAGTTGCAGGTCATGCGCAGCGTCGGCAGCCCCGCAGCCCCTGGCAGGGCTTCCATCGACGTGCCTAACACCTCCCAGACGACGTTCGAGCCATCGACCTGCGCCACCATGTCCTGTTGCACCTGCGGGCACACCAACTCGGCCCGGGCGGCTAACTCAGCATCAGAAATCTCGCCGTCACCGTCAGTGTCGATGTCTGAGCGGTCTTGCTGCGAGGGAATCTCGGCGCTGTCGATGACCGTCAGCAGATCGATACCCTCGGGGGTCAATGTGAGCCCGTTGTAGTGACTCACCGTAAAGTTCCCGAGCGGGTGTGCGGGTAGGGCGATGTTGCCGGCGGAAGCCGGCCCGGCTAAGCCGAGCACCATCAGGGACGCGGCAGCGGCCACTCCGATGAGGCGACGCACCCGAGCAGCCTTCACGGCATACCGCCCACTTCTTCGAGGGCCTTCTCCGCGAACGGCACCTGCAGCGGCGAGAAATAGGGGTTTGTGCTCAAAGCGGCAGCGAGTGTCGCCTGTGCAGCTTCGTCCATGCCGAGAGCCTGCTCGATCATGCCCCGGTGATAGAGGAATGAGGCATTGGCGCCCTCGAGCGCGGTGGCCTTGACGGCATACTCCAGCGCTTCGTCGTTCTCTCCTGCCTTGTGCAGCGCCCAGGCGAGTGCGTCGGCGGCGTCGACATTTTCACGCTGTTTCCACTCGGCGCGGGCGAACGTCACGGCCTCGGCTGGCTCCCCGCGATCGGCAGCCACGTGGGCCGACGTCAGGTCGTCGCGCACCCCGTTGGCCTCGAACAGTGCCTGCACAGCGTCCACCGTGGCGAACTGCTCGTCGGCGTCCGCAGTGCGGCCTAAGGAATCGAGATAGAAACCGTATTCGATCAGGTAGTCAGGCAACGGACGGGCCGCCACCACCCGCTCAAACGTCGCAACTGCCTTGTCGGCGTCCTCGCGAGCGGCATACACCCGCGCCCGTCCGAGCAGCAGCATCGGGTCGTCGGGCACGGCCGCCAAGCCGCGTTCGAACTGCTTCGTGGCTTCGTCAAGGTCGCCAACGTTGAAGGCCAGTTGACCCAAGTAGTACGTGCAGAACGCGGTGTCGGCCGGTGAGTAAGCACCGTCCAGTGCCAACTCCATCGCGGCCACGGCGCGGTCGTGCTCGCCATGCAACTCAAGGTCGTACGACGCCCTGCTGTATGACGCCAAGCCCGGTCGCAGGTCAAGCATCTTTTGGGCAGCAGCGGTGGCTTCGTCGTACTCACCGAGCTGAATCGACGCGTCGGCCAGCACACCCCAGGAGGTGGCGTTGGCCGAGTTGATCTCTTGAGCCTGGCGCGCGAGGTCGGCGGCATCATCGAATTCGTGACGCGCATTTGCCAAGGCACCTGAGGCCACCAATGCGTCGTCGTTGCCCTCGGGCCGCAACTCTAGAGATTTCTCGAGCGCACCGTCGGCCTTGGGGTAGTACGACGGATCGGCGGTCACTCGGGCTTGCTCGACGTATGCCGCACCCAACTGGGCCCACTTGACGTCATCGTCGGGGCGGTCTTCCAGCTGCTGCTGCAACTCGGCGATGGAAGCGGTCAGGTCCCCTTGAGTCGACGCTGCGGTAATGGACGTCGCCGCCACAGGGTCGAGGTTAGGCGGGCCACCGGCAATCTGCGGGCCGACGATCAGCGTTCCGATCAGCAGCACCGCCCCTAACGAGATGGTCGCTCGCGCGGTTGAAGGATGCATCAGGCTTCGAGCCCACTGGCTTTGGGGTCTAGCTTCGCGCGGACCACGTAGTTGTCGAGGTAATGGCCGCTCTCCGGGTTGAACTCACCGGTGCAGGTGATCAACACGAGCTCTGAGCCCTTACGTTCGCCGTAGATCTCCTCGGTGGGCAGGGTGTCTTTGGGGAATTGCTGCCCGTCGTAGACCACAAACACGGCGGTGCTCCCGTCGGCCCGGTCCACCATGACCTCGTCGCCGATTACGAGCCTGTCGAGTTTGTAGAACACCGCCGGGCCCTCTTTGTTGTCGACGTGTCCCACGATCAACGCAGGCGGGCCTCCGAGGTCACCCGGGTAGGAGCCCTTGGTAAACCAACCCGCCTTGGAGTAGTCCTCGGGCCCCTGCAGGGAGTTGTCGGGGTTGAGACCCAAGCTCACGAGCGACGACTCGACCTTGATCGCCGGGATCGACACGCTCTTGGGCTTGACGTGCAGCATGCCGCGTTTGGCGGGGCCCTCGACGGAAGTGTTGCCTTTGGGTGCCGGGGCATCGTCACCGGGTGCGGGTACCGGGGCGGTCACGGCGGCTGTGTCGGGGACGTCCGACTCGGGGGCGGCGGGGTCGGCCGCTGCTTGCTCGGCCAGCGACGGCGGTAGCGCCGTCCCCTCTTCGTCGGCTTGCGCTGCGAGGTTGGTACCCGTCTGGCCTGACGATCCATCCCCTCCCAGTCGGAAGCCGATCACCGCGGAGGTGATGACGAGCAAAGAGAGCACGCCGAGCACGATGGCCACCAGCGGGAAAGACAACGGCACCGCCCGGGCCGGCGCGCGGTGAGCGGGCTGAGGCAATCCGGTGCTCGATGCACCCTTGTCATCACTCACGATCAGTTCCTCTCACAGCGGTGGTTACTGCATACGTCGAAGGGGCTAGGTGTTTGTCTCGAGGCCGAAGTCATCGTGGCCTATCAACCTTGGTGCGCGCTGAGGGGGACGGACGTGATGCTGATGTCCGTCCCCCTCAGTCTTGATCACACTGTGGTGGGTGGATCAGGCGATGGTGCCTGAACCTACGCTCACCGGAGCGTTCTGACGGCGACGGATCAGCGAGGTTGCGCCGATACCGATCAGGGCCAACGATGCAACACCGCTGGTCAAGGCCCAAGCGGGGATGCCGCTGTCAGCGAAGGCGCCACCAGCACCGGTAGCGACGCCGCCACCGGGCATGACGTCCTCACCAGCGTTGACCGAGGAGTTACTCGGCAGCGCCAGGTAGGGGAAGCTGTCACTGAAGGCGAGGTTGTTGTTGTTGACACCGTCACCGGTGGCCAACGCCTCAACGAGCTCGCCGGTCTGCGCAGCACCCATGAGTGCCTGGATCTCGATATCGACTACGTCGTCAGCCAGACGACGACCATTCGGGAAGCCCTGGAGGTCACCCGCCAACACGCCCAAACGGCTCGGCTCGGCGGCCGGCGGCACGGTCAGGTTCAACCGCAACATTTCCGAAGGCTGGAAAGCCTCAGCGTCAACGTCACCGTTGAGGATCTGGCTGTTCAGGTCGGCCTGGATCGGGCCGGTGTCCTT
>JBBQNO010000142.1:0-5787 GCA_038330045.1 Actinomycetales bacterium
CATCGGCTCGTTGTTGATGGAGGGCATCCCGATCCGCATGTCCGGTCAGGACACGCGCCGCGGCACCTTCGTGCAGCGGCACGCGGTCCTCACCGACAAGGTCAACGCGGACGAGTGGGGCCCGTTGCTGAATCTGTCCAAAGATCAGGCCAAGTTCTGGATCTACGATTCGCTGCTGAGCGAGTTTGCGGCGATGGGCTTCGAGTACGGGTACTCGGTCGAGCGCCCCGATGCCCTGGTGATGTGGGAAGCGCAGTTCGGCGACTTCGTCAACGGCGCGCAGACGATCATGGATGAGTTCATCTCCTCTTCCGAGCAGAAGTGGGGACAACGTTCCTCAGTAGTACTGCTGCTTCCGCACGGCTACGAAGGCCAGGGACCGGACCACTCGTCCGCCCGTATCGAGCGCTTCCTGCAGATGTGCGCCGAAGACAACATGACCGTCGCCTACCCATCCACGCCCGCGTCCTACTTCCACCTCCTGCGTCGCCAAGCACACGCTCGGCCGCGCAAGCCGCTGATCGTGTTCACTCCGAAGGGAATGCTCCGCCAGAAATCCGCCAGCAGCGACCCCGCGGACTTCACCACCGGCGTCTTCGAGCCCGTACTGGCCGATCGTCAGGCCGAGAGTTTCGACAAGGCCGCCGTGGATGTGGTCTTGCTGGCCTCCTCGAAGCTGGTCCACGACCTGCGCGAGGAACGAGCCAAGCTCGAGGACGAGCACACGGTCATTCTGGCGGTCGAACAGCTATACCCCGCGCCGGTCAAGGAGCTCGCTTCCATGCTGAACGCCTATCCCAACGCCGTTGTGCGCTGGGTGCAGAACGAGCCGAAGAACCAGGGCGCCTGGCCGTTCATGGCTCTCAACCTGCCCGACGACCTCGCCCTGGAGGGTGAGGAGCGCCGCCTCGAGGTGGTCTCGCGCGCCGCCGCTGCCTCCCCCGCTGCTGGCTCAGCAAAGGTGCACGCCGTGGAGCAGGCAGACCTTCTCAAAGCGGCTTTCGCTCGGTGACCTCAGCACCCCCTGCGATCCCAGACGGTCCCGTGGCGCTTCCGCCGTTGCCGGCTGGGTGGGTTGAGTACACCCCTGAAGCTGGCGACGTCGACGATCTCACGGCGTTGTTGCGTCGACATGAGCGTGAGGCCCGAGGCTTCCCCGGCGCGGACAGTGAGAATGTCTCGGCCGAGGTGACGGGACGCGGTGCGCGCACCCGAACGCATCTGATGATGCGCGACGAGGAGGGCAAAGCTCGCGCGTGGGTCACGTGTCACGATCGTGCCGCGGGACGGGTTCTGGTCGGGGTCACCGTTGATCCCGACCTCGTTGATGAGATGGCCGACGTGGCGGCCGCGCGTTGCTATGCGGTGGCTCTGCGCTTTGCCACCCGCATTACCGACTCTCGCGCCGTGCAATCGCACATGGACTCGGGTGCCTTCGCCGAGGATGAGCGTCAACAACGATGGCTACGAGACGCTGGGTTCGACCTCGTGCGCCACTGGTGGCAGATGTCGCGTCCCGTCGAACCCTCGGAGGCAGCAGCACCCACGTTGCGCCAAGGGGTTGTGGTTCGCCGGGTGCGCCGAGACGACGCTGGCGGTATGCCGCAAGAGCGAGATCTGCGTGACGTGCACGATGTTCTCGAAGCGTCTTTTGCCGATCACTTCAACTCCTATCGAGAGACCTTCGATGAATTTGTTGGTCGGCTGCGCGAAGACCCGGCACATCGGTGGGACCACTGGTGGATCGCGACCGTTGACGGCAAACCTGCTGGAGCGCTCGTGGGGGTGCCCTCCACGGGCCGAGTCGATAGTGACGGTCAGCCGGCGCCGGATGGTTCCTACGTCGAATACATCGGGGTGAGCCGCAATGCACGTGGTAGAGGCGTGGCCAAGGCCCTCTTGCACACGGTTATCGCCGACACTGCCGAGCGTGGGCGGGACCGGGTCGGCCTGGAGGTCGACGCCGACTCACCAACTGGTGCCGACGGCCTTTACACCTCCATGGGGTGGGCCACGAAGTACGTCACCCAGTCCTGGCACAAGGACCTTGACACCACTCGTCCAAGCGCCAGCGACTCGTGACCGAACGTCAGGACCGTCGCCCCGCGTTAGGGTCAGCACAGTTCATTTCATGCGCACAACAGAGAGGTCAGTCTTCGTGACACCGGGATCGCAAGAATCGGCCGTGGAGTTCACGCCGAGTGCCGAGTTTGGCGTCAGTGACGGACCACGCGACATCGGTTTGTGCTTTGCCGGGGACGGATTCGTCGCCGGCTACGGAGACCCCAGGGCTTTGGGGTGGGTTTCCCGCGTGGTGGGACGCACGACGACCCACGACGCCGACCTCACGGCATACAACTTGGGTGTCCGCAATCAGACCAGCGCTGACGTCATGGCCCGGTGGCGCACCGAGTGCGGCCCCCGCTGGGCCGGGCGCGCAGAGCGTCGCCTAGTGGTCGGGGTGGGCGCACACGACGTGCCCTCCGGGGTGAGCACCGCGCGTTCGCGGTTGAACTTGGCTAATGTGCTCGATGAGGCTACGACCTCGGGCATCGCGACGTTTGTGGTGGGACCCCCACCGACGCTCGACCCCGAGCTGAACACCCGCCTGGCCACACTGTCGGCCGCCCAGGCAGATGTGTGCGACCGCCGCGGGGTGCCTTTCGTTGACTGCTTCACCCCCCTTCAGCACCACGACCAGTGGATCAGTGACCTCTCAGCGGGCGACGGGACCCATCCGGGTCAGGCGGGCTACGGTCTGATCGCGTGGCTTGTGCTGCACTACGGCTGGCAGCAGTGGCTCCAACTCGACGCCTGAGCAGAGCCGCGCGCAGACGGAATCTTTGCGCGGGCGCTCAGTCGGCGCGCGTGAGTGAGGCGACCCATTCACGGGCGTGCACGTACGCCGTCGCGGTGGCTTGAGCGGACACCGGGTGCTCAGCACCGTCGGCTCGGGGATAGCTCCCGAAGTACAGCACGTCCGCGCAGCTGCGTCGCAGACCAGTCAGCGCCTCAGCCATCCGCGGCTCGCTGATGTGGCCGTTGGCCTCGATCGCGAAACAGTATTGACCCAACGCCTCACCCGTAGGTCGGCTTTCCAACCGGGTTAGGTCCACTCCACGGGTCGCGAACTGCTCGAGCAACTGCAGAAGGGCCCCAGGGTGGTTGCGGGACAAGAAGGCCACCAGGGTGGTCGTGTCTGCCCCCGTGAGCGCCGGTGGTGCCGTCGGTCGAGAGAGCTGAACGAAGCGCGTCACTGCTCCCGGGCGGTCGGCGATGTCGTCCGTGAGCACGTGCAACCCGAATCGGGGGGCCGCCAACGTCGAGGCGATCGCTGCGTCGTAGACGCCTGAGGCCACCAACTCGGCCGCTCGGGCGGTGGACGTCTCGGGCAGCACCTCTGCGTCGGGAAGGTTCACCGCGAGCCATCCGCGAGTTTGCGCCGCTGCGTGGGGGTGCGTTGCGACGCGACGGATTTGGTCCAGCAAGACACCTTCGTTGGCCAAGATGGCGAATCGGACGGCCACGTGAGCCTCAGCCACGATGACCAACGGGGCACCGTGGATGAGTGCGTCCAGGGTGACCGACACAGAGCCCTCGACCGAGTTCTCGAACGGCACAACCGCGGTATGCGCTCGACCGCTGAGCACCATGGCGAGGGTGTCTTGAATGGTCAGCGCTGGAACGGTCGTGCCGTGTGACGGGGCCAAAGCGGTTGCAGCTTGCTCGGTAAAGGTGCCGCGCGGACCGAGGTAAGCGACGTCGATGTCGCATTCGTCGCGATCAGTTGGGTTCCACGGGCTCTCGACACTCACCCGCCGAACCCTACTGCCCG
Organism: Actinomycetales bacterium; assembly: GCA_038330045.1. Taxonomy (GTDB): domain Bacteria; phylum Actinomycetota; class Actinomycetes; order Actinomycetales; family Dermatophilaceae; genus Ornithinicoccus. The sequence goes on from JBBQNO010000142.1 coordinate 3,836, forward strand.
ACTGGTGGGCTTAGTACGCGCCAGCCCTGTCGGGAGTGGTCACGACCTGCACCGTACGCCACAGGATCATGAGGTCCAGCAACGGGCTCCAGTTCTCGACGTAGTAGAGGTCGAGGCGCACGGCCTCTTCCCAGGAGAGGTCGCTGCGGCCACTGATCTGCCATAAACCGGTCATCCCTGGCTTCACCAGCAGCCGACGGTGCGTGTCTTCTTCGTACTCCGCGACCTCACGAGGCAGCGGCGGGCGGGGGCCCACAAGGGACATTTCGCCGCGCAGGACGTTCAGTAGTTGGGGCAACTCGTCGAGGCTGAACTTGCGAATGATCGCACCGATCCGCGTGACGCGAGGGTCTTCCTTCATCTTGAACAGTGGGCCTGAACCGTCGTTGGCGGCCATCAACTCAGCTAGGCGCTCCTCGGCATCGATGGCCATACTACGGAACTTCACCAATTTGAAGGGGCGCCCATCACGGCCAATCCGCTCCTGCGTGAAGAGAACGGGGCCACGGTCTTCGAGGTAGATGAGAGCGGCGAGCAAACCCAGGAGGGGGGCAATCATGATCGTGCCAAGGATGGCACCGACCCGGTCCACAACGCGCTTGAAGATGAGCTGCGGGCCGGCGAAGGTGGGTGCCTCGACGTGAAGTAGCGGAAGGCCCTGCACGGGTCGAGTCTTCACCCGCGGTCCTGCGACATCCATGATCCCGGGGGCGACAACCAAGTCGATGTCCGTGCCCTCCAGTGCCCACCCCAGACGGCGGAGCCCGTCGGTGCCCAGTGCGGCGGATGAGGAGACGGCCACCACGTCGACGTCCATATCAAGAGCCTTGACGACGGCATCTTCACTGCCACCGACCACGGGGATGCCGCCGATGCGACTGCCCTTCGCGTCATCAATGCACGCGCCGATGACGTTGTAGCCAGCACTTGGCGTGCGGTGTAAAGCGCTGACGAGGCTCGAAAGGCCCGCGCGGTCGCCGATCAAAAGGACGCGATCGGCCAGCAGACCATTACCTCGCTGGCGCACCAACCACCGGCGCGCGCCCCAACGGCCGAGCAGCAGCAGAACAGTACCCAGCGGGAAGGCGATCATGACGTAGCCACGGGCGAAGTCCATACGGAACGCAAAAGAAACGATCGCCAAAACCGAGAAAAGGCTCATCGACGCCGCAAAAACGGCTCGGTACTCTTGGATTCCGTGACCGCTGAGACGCCCGTCGTACGCTTCTTGAAGATGAAGCATCAACAACCAACCCAGTACCAGCACAACGGATACCGCCCAGTAAGCGAGCGACCCAGAAGATTGGTCAACCGTGACCTGTGTGGGTTCGAGACCAAAGCGGCCAATTTGAGCCACGGCCACGGCAATTAGGATGATGCCCACATCAATAAGAAATAACACACGAAGGTATGTCTGAAGATAGTGACGGGCCCGGTGCGGCCTGGTCGGCCGAGGCGCAATGGGAGGTTGCTGACCGCCAGAAGCGTCCGAGCGCACAAAATGCATTGTGCGACTAGTTGATTCGCGGACCTCGTCAGTCTGCGTCAAGCCGCCCACAAAGGCATTAGGCTCAAGTGTGGTGGTCATGTATTCCCTTGCTCACGCTGTCTCGGAGGAGTGTCTACCGTGGACCAGCATCCCCAATGATGTTGACCAGTTCTTTACCCACTCTAGACATAAATGATACCTAGAGTCTACCTGACCCATACCTGCCGCAGACTTTTGCGGTGCGATGTGGCCTACTCCAGCACTCGGGCCGACGATTGAATGGTCAAGAAACGGTAAAGGTCGCTGGGTTTCGCGCCCGGCAGTGGCACGATGACCATCACTGCCCTCTGATCGAAAGGCTTCACGATGACACGTCGTACTACTCCCTGGCTGGCCACGACGGCTTCCTTCGCCGCGCTGACCCTCACCCTGGCCGCTTGTGGATCCGAGACCGAAGAGCCAG
>JBBQNO010000143.1:0-5773 GCA_038330045.1 Actinomycetales bacterium
AGATCGAAACCGCTTCCGGTTTTAGGCAGGCCAGCGGGCGACAGGTTGATCGTCCATCGACACATCGACAGGCTGACCCCTGAGTTGCTGGTGGCCGCGCGGATGCGATCAGGCGCTTGGGCACACGCTGCGTCGGGAAGACCGCTGATCACGAAGGCTGGCAATCCTTGATTCCCGTGCGCCTCGACGGCGACTACGTGGCCTTGTACTCCACTGAGCGCCACCGACAGCGTCGTGGCAAAACCCATCAGGACACCCCTCGTAGGTGCTCCACCTGGGTGCCGCCTTGACCTGACACCGTTAACGCCAGGACGTCGATGCGGATTTCGCTGGCCGAGTGTGGGTGCTCGCTGAGCCACCGCACCGCTAAACGTCGAAGCCGGGCCGCTTTAGCTGGTGTGACGGCCTCAGCGGGCGATCCGAACCTCGTTGATCGGCGCGTTTTGACCTCGTAGAACACCAACGCGCCCGCGTCGAGGCCGATGATGTCAATCTCACCCAACTGGCAGCGCCAGTTGCGCTCCACGATCTGCACTCCACGTGCGGACAAATGATCGGCAGCGAATTGTTCGCCGAAGTCGCCGATTGTGCGCGCCACTCGATGCGGCATACCCCCATGGGCCATGGTGACCACCTCCTGTGATCACCCTCCGCCTTGAAGTCGTGCCTTAAGCGACTCGTTACCTCATGTGTGGAGGCACCGATATGCGCTCGAAGGTGTGGACAACGAATCACGCCGTTACGGCTACGGCTACGGCGGTGCTACTCCCCGAAGGCCGTCTTCGGAATCTCCAGGTCTGAGGGGGCCAACTCTTCGATGTTGACGTCCTTGAAGGTAATCACCCGGACCTTCTTGACGAAGCGAGCCGGACGGTAGACATCCCACACCCAGGCATCGGCCATCGTGACCTCGAACCAGGTTTCGCCGTCCCCGGTTCGCACCTGCACGTCAACCTGATTGGCAAGGTAGAACCGTCGCTCGGTCTCCACGACATGCGTGAAGAGACCAACGACATCACGGTATTCACGGTAAAGCGACAGCTCCATATCCGTTTCGTACTGTTCCAGATCCTCAGCGCTCACGGGTGGCTCACCTCCGGGGTCGTTCGGGTCAGATTCCAACTGCGTCGATGGTGCTCACACGTGCCCTGCTCCCGCAAGGCTTGCACATGGTCCGGCGCTGCGTACCCCTTGTTGACCTTCCACTGGTAGCAGGGGTGGGCCTCGTGTAGACGCACCATCTCGGCGTCACGCTCGACTTTGGCCAACACACTGGCGGCGGCGACCGATGAGCATCGCATGTCCGCCTTGATCATCGTCCGCACCGGCGGCGGCGCAGCCATCCGATCAGGCCCATCGACGACGCCTTCGGAGCCGGGCTCAGGAAGGTCCGCCAAGCCGAACAGTCCTACGCGGTCGGGTGCCGTCAGCCAGTCGTAGTTGCCGTCGAGAAGGACCAGGTCAGGAGTCAGCCCGCAGGCCTTCAAGGCCCTCTCCCCAGCGAGGCGAAGCCCCGTCATGATTCCCCATTGATCGATTTCCGCAGGACTGGCGTGCCCCACCCCAACACTGAGCGCCCATGCCTTGATGGCAGGCACCATCGAGGTACGGACAGTGCTGCTGAGCAACTTCGAGTCTTTGACACCTCGCGGCGCCGACCGGGACATGAGATCAATGGCCACCACACCCACACTCACCGGCCCCGCGAGCGCTCCTCGACCTACCTCGTCCATTCCCACTACGAGGGGGTAGCCGTCGCGCTGCAACTGCCGCTCGATCCGAAGGGAGGGGCGAGCGGACGGCTGCTTCGTGGCGCGACGTGCGGTCATGGTCTTACGGACTCTGCGGCGTGGGCGGCTCGCGAATATCGCTAAAGGTCTGCGGGTTCTGGAACCAGTCGGCCCGGCCCAACGGCCACACCAAAGCCACCGCTTGACCCACGACCTGATCGGTGGGCACGGACCCTGCGGCGCCCGCGCCGTCGTCGTGCAGCCGCGAATCGCCGGAGATGGAGCGGTGATCACCCATCACCCACACACTTTCTGCAGGCACCGTGATGTCGAACGGCAGTTGGCTGGGCTCGTCCCCCGGAAAAAGGTAAGCCTCGTCCAGCGGCACACCATTAACTGTCATCCGACCGTCGGCATCGCAGCACTCGACTTGATCGCCGCCCACACCAATGACGCGTTTGATGAGGTGGTTGCCTTGACCCGTTGGGGCCAAGCCCACAAATTCCAGGCCGTGCACGATCGGATTGAGCAACGGACCTCGGTCTGTCGTCACCTCAGGTGGAAGCCAGTTGTCCGGGTCCTCGAATACGACAACGTCACCACGGTCGATGTCGAACGGGCCAGCTTGAATCTTGCTGACGATGACCCGGTCACCGAAGACCAGCGTGTTTTCCATGGACCCTGACGGAATCCAGAATGCCTGCACCACGAAGGTCTTGATCAGGAAAGAAATGACCAACGCGATCGCAGCGATGGACAGAATTTCCTTGACGAAAGCCCACACCTTAGAGCCTGAGCTCGACGATGCACGAGCATCGGTCGATGAACCCAGGCCCGACGATCCACCTCCCGGCCTATCGTCGTGCTCATGCGCCGAGGGCTGTTGATCGCTCATGGCTATGCCCTTCGGTCCGTGCCTGCGAAGAGGACTAGCGCTTCTCGCGGATGCGAGCAGCCTTGCCGCGCAGGTTGCGCAAGTAGTAGAGCTTCGCGCGGCGGACATCGCCGCGGCTGACCAGCTCGACCTTCTCGATGTTCGGGGAGTGCACGGGGAACGTGCGCTCGACCCCCACGCCGAAACTCACCTTGCGTACCGTGTAGGTCTCACCGACGCCACCGCCGTGGCGACGGATGACAATCCCCTGGAAGATCTGGATACGCGAGCGGCTGCCCTCGATGACCTTCACGTGGACCTTGACGGTGTCGCCACCGCGGAAGTCCGGAATGTCGTCGCGGAGGCTTGCTGCGTCTACGTCGTCGAGCTTATGCATGGTGTTATCGCTTCCTCGTCAGTGCCACAGGTCACTTACGGCGGTCAGTCCACTCAGTATGCCGAGTGGCTACGTGTAGGTGGTGGCATACCGTCGTAGCGTCGCGCTCGCCCCCTGTGGCAGGGGCACGACCGATGTTGCGACGTGAACGCCGTCGATGATTCTCGCACACTGCGGGGACGCAACCGAATGACGAGGACACCCAGGCCCTCAGCTTCGTGGCTTATACAACCCCACCGTGGGAATGCCGGCATACGTGGAACGTCCGCGGGTTTCGTACCCCGCGCGCTGGTACATCCGCAGGTTCGCCACCGAATGACCACCGGTGAACATACTGAACCCGACGACGTCGTCCGGGGCTTGCTGCTCGGCATACGCCAAGAGCGCCGTGCCGAGACCGCGCCCTTGCATATCCGGTGCCACCATCAATCGTCCGATGTCCCACAAATTCCCCGTGCGACGAGCACGAACGGAGCCGATGAGACGTCCCTGCGAGCGCACGACCCAGGTGCGCCACTGGGTCAACCACTCCTGGACGTCGGCCAGGTTCTCGGTGAGTGCCGGAATATTGAAGCTGTTGTGATCACGAGCCTCGGTTATCCAACAGGCGCGGGCCATCGTCCAGATCTCGCCCGCATCCTGCTGAACGGCCGCGACAAAGCGCGGGTTGTCCGTTGACGACGAAGCGCCAGGGACTCCCGAGTCGCCACCAGTCTCGATCAAGTCCGGGCGACTGCGCTCGGTGCGCTCATAGCGCTGCTTCAGGCGCCACGCTTCAATCGCGCCGTGGTCTCCGGACAAAAGCACCGAAGGCACCTCGCGGCCGCGCCATTCGCGCGGCTTCGTGTAGATCGGGTATTCGAGCAGACCACCGGTATGCGACTCCTCCTTCAGGGAAGCGGCATTGCCGATGACGCCCGGTATCAAGCGAGCGATCGCCTCGATCATCGCCAGCGCAGCAACTTCGCCGCCGTTTAGGACGTAGTCGCCCAGCGAGACAACCGACACCGGCATTCGGGTGCGGGCCTCGTCAATGACCCGTTCATCGATGCCTTCATATCGTCCACATGCGAATGCGAGGCGGGGCTTGCGGGCGAACTCTGCGGCCATTGCTTGGGTGAACAGCACGCCGCCTGGTCCGGGCACGATCAGGTGTGGCACGTCGTCACCGTCGGTCAGCGCATCCAATGCCTCGCCCCACGGCTCAGGCCGCATCACCATGCCGGCACCACCGCCGTAGGGGGTGTCATCCACCGTGCGGTGGCGGTCGTGGGTGAAGTCCCGCAGGTCGTGCACCTGAACGTCGAGCACACCTTGGCTTGTTGCCCTACCAATGAGCGACAAGCCCAGCGGCTCGAGGTATGCCGGAAAGATGCTCAGGACGTCAATGCGCACGTCAGTCGCTCATGTCCAGCAGACCGGCGGGCGGGTCGATCACGACCTCGCGGCGTGCTGAATCGACGCTCGGGACCAATGCCGCAACGAAAGGCACGAGGGCGGCGCTGCCGTTGGATTGTGTGATTTCGAGGAGGTCTTGAGCAGCGTGTGTATGCAGTGCACTGACGACCCCCACTGCTTCCCCCGTAGTGAGCACAACGTTCATGCCTACGAGCTCGTCCTCGTAATACTCGTCGGCGTCTTGGTGGGGGGCTTCATCGTCTTCCTTGCGCGTCCCACTGGCGTCCAGCGCGGACACAAAGAGCCGGGTGTTGCGCAAGGCCTCGGCACCTTCACGATCGGACACCGACTCGAAACCAATAAGGTACCGGCCTTGGTGGACCCGCACCGAGGCGACCGTCAGCGGCCCGCGATCAAGCGGCTCGCACGCCAACGTTGCGTTGACAGCGAGCCGCCAATCGGGATCGTCTGTGTGAAGCTGCACGGTGACTTCGCCGCGCAAGCCGTGTGGCTTGCCGACGCGCGCCACCAGCACGAGGCCTGGTCCAGCGGTCATCGAGGATCCACCGATTAGCGCTGGCGATCCGTGTCGACGATGTCGACACGGACCTTCTGTCCTTCGCCCAGGGCGGTCATCACGGTACGCAGCGCCCCAGCGGTGCGACCACGTCGCCCGATGACACGACCGAGGTCTTCGGGGTGCACCCGTACCTCCAGCACGTCTCCGCCGCGACTGCCCTTGTGGCGGACCACAACGTCGCCGTCGTGGTCGACGATGCCTTTGACAAGGTGCTCAAGAGCCTCTTCGAGCATCGTCAGGCCTGAGCCGACTTGGCCTCATCAGCCTCAGTCGATTCCGCAGCGGCGGCGTCAGGAGCGGCCTTGGGGGCAGCCTCCTCAGCAGCGGCTTCAGCCGGAGCCTCTTTCGCAGCCTCGGGAGCAGCTTCGGCATCCTTGGCGGGCTTCTTGGCCTTGCGGGTCGTCGCTGCGCTCGATTCAGCACCGTCTGCTGCGGCCAGAGCCGCCTCATACAGAGCCTTCTTGTCAGCGGGGGCCGGTGCGTGACGCAAGGTGCCCGCTGGGTCGCCCTCGCCGGTGAACTTGGCCCAGTCGCCCGTGACCTTCAGCAGCGCCTGGACCTGCTCGGTCGGCTGTGCGCCAACGGACAGCCAGTGCTGCGCTCGCTCGGAGTCGATGTCGATCAACGACGGCTCTGCGGTGGGGTGGTACTTGCCGATCTCTTCGATCGCCCGGCCGTCCCGCTTGGCGCGGGCGTCCATGACAACGACACGGTAAAAGGGCGCACGAATCTTGCCCATGCGCTTCAAACGGATCTTGACAGCCACGTGTGGGTGTCTCCTCATTCTTGTCTGG
>JBBQNO010000144.1:0-5692 GCA_038330045.1 Actinomycetales bacterium
ACCTGACGCGCGAGGGGTTCGTAGTCCTCGTTGGTCAGGCCCCAGCCGGCCAGGAACGATTGCATCGGGCTGAGCGTGCGCACTCCGGGGCCGCCGAAGATGTTGGTGTTCAGGCGGGCTCCGTCGAAGTCCAGGTACAAAGTCTGCACTCTCTCGCCTTCGGTGCCCGGGCGATAGACCTCGGCGGTCACGTCATACCTGCCGCTGTCACCCCGTACGGAGATGTAGTGCATACCGGCCTCGTCCACTACGTGCTCGTTGACTGCATTTCCGCCGCCAGGTAGAGGCGAGACCGAGGGGTAGAGACCGGAGGCGTCCTGCTGCGATCCGTGCACTAGGGTGCCGCTGCTGTCTTGAATCCCGAGGTAATTGGCGCTGCCGGCCACGCTCAGCCCGAGGACATCGCCGACCTCTAGGTTGACCGCATAGGTGTCGACATCCACGTCGCTCACACTGATCGCTAAGTCGTAGTCGCCCTCACTCTCCGCGCCCAGGCCGCTCGAGCTGTCGAAGGGATCCTCCGGCACACTGAAGAAGCCCGCGACAAAGAGGTAGTACGTCCCATCCTCGGGAAGTGAGATGGACAACCTGGAATCGAGACTCATATCGTCGTCGTAGGCAGCCACGAGTTCGCCATTGGAGTCGAAGAGCGCAAGGACTGAATCCAACTCGGATGGATAATTTGTGTCGATGTCGGCGATGAGTTGCAAGCCAGCTTTTCCGCTGACCTTGTAGGCATCGAAGTCGCCCGAGCCACCGGCGGAACTCCCGTACGGGCCGTCTCCAACGGTGCCCGAGGTAGTGATGCCTTTGTAGCGCGAGCCCACTCTGGTGTTGCGGGCCAGCGGGATCGAGCCGTCGTCCTCACGGTTTGGCCTGATCTCGACGAAGTCGACCTCTTCGTTGTCCAACTGACCAAGGATTCGCGCTGTGGACTGGTCGTTCCTGCCCGTGCCGAATTTTTTCACCGGTTGGGCCGTCTGGTAGGTGTCGTTCCTGCCGCGGGTTCCGTCAGGTTCATCCTCATCGACAACGATCGTCGATGGCTCCCTGCGGAGCGCGTCGAACGACTTCGCAGGCTTCGCGGCCTTCGGATTGCGTTGCCGCGACTTCTTGGCTAAGTACTTGTCCCACGCCGCGTAGTCCGCCGTACTTGGCTCTTCCAAGAGAGCCAAGTACGGATTCGGTCCTCCTGGCCGACCCGCTTTGGCCACCGGCGCGTCGCCAGTCTCCTTCTCCGCGACCTGAAAGCCAAAGGTCGCCGCCTGATCCTTGAGGTCCTCGTCAATTCTAGGATCGGGTTCAGCCGAAGCAGTGCTCGGCACGATGGTGCTCGCACCGAGGACTGCCGCCGCCAACACCACCGTGAACATTTTTCTGGACATTCATTCCTCCACCCATATCCCGCCTGCCCCGTGACCGGCGACGTAAGGCTGACGTTAGAGCAGCCCGTCAGGATGCGCTGTCGAAACTCTGCTACAAAGTGTGTAGCGCCCCGACGCCGTCATAGGTCACGCGCCCCCCGTCGCGCTACCCCGCAGTAGCGAAGCAGCCGCTCTCAGGGCGATCACGAATGAGTCAACGGTCGGCGAGCAGGACCGCGGCGTGGCCGACGGCGTGCGCCTAATGCTCCACGATCGTGCCCGGCACAGGTCCGCCATCCGCCGGCAGCGGGGTGAGGAGCCAGATCAGTTCCAGGGGGACGCCCGAGGCGCTCTGCGCCGCCACCGTCTGCGCTCGATCTCACGCTTCATTCGTAGTGTGGGCGCCGGCGGGGGGTGGCGTAGCGCGGCGCGTCGCCGAACCGGGAATGCCAGAGCAGGTGGTCCCAGTGCGGATGCATGGAAAATTCGGCGACCACCGCAAGGCCAAGCCGGTCCAAGTCATCAGCGAGCCGTTCAGATCGGCACTATCGATGCCGGGATCGACCAGGATCAACCCACCCTCCCCGCACACCGTGATGGCATGGCTCCAGACCTCCCGCTTTGACGGACCCAGACACCGTCAGCCATCTGATTCAGCACCGATTGACTCTGTCAGGTAACTCCAAACAGACGCAATCACCAAGTATCAGAAAACTCCCGACATCGAGCACCGGCGATCAAAACGTACTCGTCTGCTGCCCTGAGGGCGGCTACGCTCCTCCGAATCTGCTGCGGGGAGGGCGCGGCCCTGTCGATGGGAGGGCGTGAGGTCGTAGAGGTTCGGAGCCCTGGTCGCGATCACGCACGCTTCCGCTCGGCGGTGACGCGATTGGCCCCCTGCATCCCGCCCATCGAACGCGTTGCGGGTCATGCCTACGGCCAGCCGCCCTCGTGCAGGGGGGTTACGGTGACCTCGTTCAACACCGGTTGCCCTGGCGCTGTCACCATCCATGCGATCAGGTCCGCCACCACGGCTGGGTCCAGGGACTCGCGCTCGTCGCCGGCGACTTCCGAGCGTCCCCTCCGCTGATCCGGTTCAAAGGTTCCCCAACTGGTGCTCATCGCCCCCGGGTAGAGCACGCAGACCCGGACACCGTGCTCGCGGCCCTCGGCCGCAAGCGCCTGGGTCAGGCCCGTCAGCGCAAACTTGGTCGCACAGTACGCGGAGGCGCCTGCCCACCCCCGGCGCCCGGCAACCGAGGAGATGTTGACGACCAGACCGCTGCCCCCGCTGCGTAGGTGCGGCATGGCGGCCTTGGTGAGGGCAAAGGGAGCGGTCAGGTTCACGGCGACGACGCGCTCCCAGTCCGCCAGCGAGAGCGCCTCGACCGATCCGGGCACGTCGGTGCCCGCGGCATTGACGAGCACACCGAGACGGCCCAGATCGGCGGCCGCCCGATTCACCACCCCCTCCAGAGCGGCGGAGTCCGCCAGGTCCACCGCGAGCGGGACCGCGCGGACGCCGTAAGCGGTCACCTCGGCAGCTACCTCCGCGAGGTCCCGCTCATTGCGGCCCAGCAGCGCGACATCAGCACCGGCGGCGGCCAACCGAACCGCTACGGCGCGGCCGAGCCCGCTGGTCGCCCCGGTCACGAGCGCTCCAGTAGTGGCGAGCGGACCCTGTGGTTTGGTCATGCCTAGATCATGCCCGACCGTGCTGCAGCCCGCCAGCGCGCCACCCTGAGCCGAACGCTCCGGTCAAGAACCAGTCCCCAGGGCGTCCAACGCCGCCATGTCGTTGGCTGACAGCTCGAAGTCTGCGACGTCTGCGTTGGCGCGGATCCGTTCGGCTTTGCGCGACTGCCTCGTTTTCGAGCGGCACCGAGACGAGTGGATCGTTTCGAGCAGGCCCGTACCAAGCAGGGTTTCGGACGGGTCCGCCGAGCTCATCGCCGCGATCAGATCCACCGCGCAATGTTTTGATGACGACTGGGGCGGTCAACTCTGGCGAATAAAGCCGCGCATTGCTCCTCGCTCGATGAGTTGCACGCCTGGCTTGCTCGCTGATCGGAGGGAGAGGACTGTCTTGACACGAGTTCGAGTTACCGCGACCCGGGTTCAGTGGGCCGCGGTAACCGGCAGGGACCGATCTGGGTGGTGTGGTTGCCCGGCTTCGACCAGATCGGTTCACGGTCGGAGACGATGTGGTGTCAGAGCCCGGACTTTGTTGGTGAGTGCGGTAGTTAGTGGTCGTCGGTCGAGGCCGGTACTTCGTGGCCGCGCATCGCGACCCAGTGGAACAGGCCGCCGATGAAGGCGCCGATGATCCAGGCGAAGCCGGACAAACTACCGAGAGCGGGGAGCCAGACCGCGAGCACGGAGAACACTGCCGCGACGGCGAAGGCGACGACGGCCCGTCGGTTCCAGCCATCTTGGAACCAGTAGGCGCCCTCGCGGGAGGTGGAGTACAGGTCCTGCACGTTGAGCCGTTGACGTCGCACCAGGTAGTAGTCGGCGATGATGATGCCGTAGAGCGGGGCCAGGACCGCGCCCAGGGTGTCGACGAACTTGGGCAGTCCGATCTCGGAGATGGTCGAGACCCACAGGGCGCCGACGACAAACCCGGCGGCGGCGGTGATCATCCCAGCCTTGGTGAAACTGATCCGAGAGGGGCTGATATTGCTCAATGAGTAGGCCGGGGGGATGAAGTTGGCGACCACGTTGATGCCCAACGTTGCCAGCAGAAAGGTCACCGCCGCGAGGATGGTCAGCCAAACGTTGTCGATGACACCAACGATGTCAGCCGGGTTGGTCAGTGGCTCGCCTTCACCGCCTTGGAAGACGATGTAGGAGCCGGCGGTGATGAACAGGGATAGAAAGGTGAACAGGGCCAGGCTGCCGGGCAGGCCCGTCGTGTTGCCCAAACGCATCTGCTTGTCGCTGTGCACGTTGCGGGCGAAGTCACCGAAGTTGATCACTACCGCCGCGAAATAGGCCACCATGGTGCCGGTGACGCCGGCGAAGGCGCTGATGACGGCGAAGCCGGTCACCTCGGAGGAGGCGAAGATGTTGCTGACAGCTGGTAGCAACTCACTGCCGGCCTTGATCCAGATCGCGACCAGCAAAGCGATCATCACAAGGTAGACGGCAGGGCCTACGACGTTCAGGAAGGCACCGATTTTTTCGATGCCGCCCAGGAACAGGTAGATCTGCAAACCGGAGGCGATGATGTAGGAAATCCAGGCCACCGCGTCCATGCCGAGTACCGTCCCCCCACCCGGGGGGTCGAGGATCGCATTCAACGCCAGCGCAACGGCTGTGGAGGCGAAGTAGGTCTGCGCGCCGTACCAGAAGATCGCGACGACGGCACGCACGATCGCGGGGAGTTGCGCCCCCCGCACGCCCATCGAGGCTCGCGCGAGCACTGGGTAGGGAAAGCCGTACTTGACGCTTGGCCGCCCCGATAGGTCTACCAGTACCTTGACGATGAAGCCGGACAGGATGATCGCGGCAAAGACCAGCCAGCCATTGATACCGGCGGTGATGAACAAACTGGCCGCCAGGGTGTAGCCAGCCAAACTCTGAATATCGTTAGACCATACGTTGAAGATCTCAAACCAACCCCACGTACGCCGCGACGGCGGCAACGGGGCGAGATCCTCGTTGTACAGACTGGGATCCGGGTGGCGGACCACGTAGGCCTGCTCGTCCGTGGCCTGGTGCTGGTGCTGGTCCGTCATGGTACCGCCTCGATTTCCGTCAGAGGGAAACATTCATCCGCTGTGCGGAATCAGATTATCATGGCAGAACCAGCCGTTTGACGCAAGGGATGTCGGTCGGGTCTTGCCAAACGAAGATGGTGACCTAACCCGTCGTCCACCCTTCTGGCTCGGGAGGGCCTCACCGCGCGCCCTCCAGAGTGAACCTGCTCCCCGCGAGGCTCAGGCCACGAGTCAATTTCGCACACAGCCCGATGGACGACCGTCTGCCACGATTGGCTCGCCTCACCGGGTGTCCTCGACGGGTAACCCGGTCATCAAGACCGCCTCGGACGAGTATGGCCAGAGGGGCCCGTGAGGGGAATTTCTTTCTACATGTGCGCATCGCCCTAGACGAGTCCCACGCTCGGCAGCTGTCGGCGCGTCAGCGAGCTCACCCTTCGTGATCTTCGAGCTCGTGCCGCGTCTCGCGTTACTCCTGTGCGCTTAGCTCAGCTCGTCTTCGCCCTCGTCTGGGGCGCCGGGGTTGGTGGGCAGCCCCAACGTCACCCAGTCGTGCATACCACCGCGGTAATAGGCGACCCGCTCAGAAGGAAAGCCGGCCTCGAG
>JBBQNO010000145.1:0-5672 GCA_038330045.1 Actinomycetales bacterium
GTGGCCAAGGTCGCCCGCACGGCCGAGCAGGCCGGAGGTGCCCAGTCCATCCTCGCAATCTCCCTCGGTATGGCCGGCGGGGCGTTCTTCCCTATCGCCGCCACGGGGGTCCTCGGCACGATCCTGGACCTCAACCCCATCGCTGCCTTCACCCGGGGGCTAGGCATTAGCGCCAACGGCGGGAGTCTCGCCGACATCAGTGGCCCCGTCATCAACATGGTCGGATTCGCGGTAGTCACCGTGATTGTCACGGCTCTCGTCCCCGATCGGAGCGCCCCGTGATGAACCGTGCCCGCGCAGTCCTAGCCATCGGCGCCGTGGAGTTGCGGCGGTTCCTGTCCGATCGCTCCAACTTCTTCTTCGTCTTTATCTTCCCGCTGGTTCTGGTGATCGTGATCGGAGCGTCCTTCGGCGGTGGTGGCCCTGAGCCCAAGGTCGCCATCTCCGGGGCAGACACCGGGCTGCGGGCAGCGATCGTGCAGCAACTCACCGACGCGGAGGAGGCGCAGATCTCCTTCACCGATGAAGACGCCATCCGAGAGCAAGTGGGCCGCGGGCGGACCGACGTGGGGCTGCTCGTCACCCCCGAAGCGTCGGCAGCCTTCGAGGCTGGAGAAGACGTTGACCTGCGAGTCCTGGTCGGTTCCAACGCCAATGCCCAGGTCGCGTCGCAAGCGGTGACCGGTGCGGTGACGGCCGCCAACGCTCGCCGTGACCAAGTGGCCGCGCTGAGCGGTGACGGCCGAGATGCCGAGCACATCGTGGGAGCGCTCGATGCGGCGGAGGCGAACCTGACTCCGGCCACACTCCGGATCGACAGCGTCGACGACGTCAGCGCGGAGTTCGCCGGCCTGTCCGGTCAGTTCGACCAGGGCGCGGCCTCGCAACTGTTCTTGTTCGTCTTCATCTCGTCACTGACTGGCGCATCGACGTTGATCCAGGCGCGCCGGTATGGCGTGGTCGGCCGGGTGTTGAGCGCACCGGTGACCACGGTGCAGACTATCGGCGGCCAGGCCCTGGGACGCTGGACGATTGCGGCCTTCCAGGGGCTCTACATCATGGTGGCCACGTCGTTGTTCTTCGGCGTCGAGTGGGGCTCGTGGCCGTTGGCTTTCGTGGTGTTAGCCGTCTTCAGCGCCGTCGCCGCTGGGGCCGCCATGCTGTTGGGCTCAGTGATGGACAACGAGAGTGCGGCCGCTGGCAGCGGCATCGGTCTCGGCCTGATCTTGGGAGCACTCGGCGGCTGTATGTTCCCGCTCGAGCTGTTCGGGGACTCGATGCGCACGGCTGCGCACATCACTCCGCATGCATGGGCCTACGACGCGATGGCGGAGGTGCAACGCCGGGACGCGAGCCTGATCGACATACTCCCCGATGTGGCGGTGCTGGCCGCGATGGCGCTGGTGCTTCTGGCGGTCGGTGCTTGGGCCCTTCGCCGCAGCACCGCCCGTGGCATGTAGCCGATAGATCGTCCTCACAGACAGGAACAGGACCGCATGCCGTTCTGTTCTTGCCTGCATGACCACCCCCGTTTCTTCCGTGCAAGACTCCCCGCTGACCGTCGAAATCTGGTCTGACGTGGTCTGCCCCTGGTGCTACATCGGCAAGCGACGCCTGGAGTCGGCGATGACCCAACTCGAAGCTGCCGGCACAGACCTCAGCGACGTCACCATCCACTGGCGAGCCTTCCAGCTGGACTCGTCGGCTCCTCGCCCCGGTGAGCACGGCCACGGCGTCGCGGTCGCAGAGCATCTCGGTCAGAAGTATGGC
Organism: Actinomycetales bacterium; assembly: GCA_038330045.1. Classification (GTDB taxonomy): domain Bacteria; phylum Actinomycetota; class Actinomycetes; order Actinomycetales; family Dermatophilaceae; genus Ornithinicoccus. The sequence goes on from JBBQNO010000145.1 coordinate 1,771, forward strand.
GGTGGGCTCGAAGCCGGTCGAGCGATGAGCGCGCAGGTCAGCCAGGTCGCCGCCGGAGCCGGACTGGACTTCCACCTCGAAGACGCCAGGGTCGGTAACACCGCCGATGCCCACCGATTGCTGCACCTGGCCGCCGACATCGAGCAGGAGACTGACAACCACGGACTGCAGGACCGACTCAAAGAGCGATTCCTGGCGGCATACTTCACCCAAGGTCTCGACGTCTCCGAGCCTGCCGTGCTCCGCGATCTCGCCGTCGAGGTGGGATTGGGCGAGTCGCGCATCGACGAAGTACTCGCGTCCACCGCATACGTCAGCGACGTGCAGCAGGACCAGGCCCAAGCTCAGGCGTACGGCGCCACGGGGGTTCCGTTCACCGTGATTGACGGTCGCTACGGCATCTCGGGAGCCCAGCCGGTCGAGGTCTTCGTGCAAACCCTAGAGCGGGCCATCGCCGATCGAGCGCCACAACTCCTGAGAATGTCGTCGGCTGCTTCTGGCGACGCGGCTGTGTGTGGACCGGACGGCTGCGAACTGCCCTGACGCCGCTCAACCGGCGAGGCGGCGCTTCACCTGGTCGATATCTATCTCGGCGTTGCCGAGCGTGTAGTGATGTCTGCCGTGACGCCCGGACGGGTGCGATTGGGCGTATGCCGTCAGCTCGGCACCGAAGCCGGGTGACATCGAGAGATCTAGTCCGGCATATAGAGCGGTGATCGTGGCGATCGGGTTGTCGATCAGTTCGTCGTCGTCCACGTCGCGGATGCGGCCTGGGTGGGTGGCTCGAGCCGACCGGTTGCGAGCAAGATCGTTCTCACAAGGGCGAGCATGCCGGAGTCGTCGGCGCTTCGGCGCGGCCGGGGACGGGTGAGGGCGTGCGTTGTGTGGGCCATGCTCAGATAACTCGCAAAGGACGTCAGCGGGTCGCGACGGATCTGCACGTTCTGAGCCTCGGGGACCGCCGCCAGCCACCACCGGTATTTGCGGGACTTCTGCGTGCGATCACCGTCGAGATACCACCCCAGGTATCCGGTAACGGGCGCCATCGACCAATAGAACACCGACTCGGACGAGCTGGCCGTCAGATAGAAAGTGACGATGATCGGCGGTCTCAGCGGGACCTCGAAGACCTCTGAGGGCGCCTGAGAAGATGGGTCGGTGATCACATCAGACTTGGCACGCCAACTGCATACGGCCGGATTGTTGTGGTCCCCGCTGCCGGGCGACCGCTTCACCGTCGACACTCAAGGCATGCTCGGCGACGTCTTCTATCTGGCCGATATGACTGTCGACGTGCAGCGATTCGTCGGCGGGTCGGTCATCGGCTTCAACGGAGTCTCCGAGTGGGCGCTGGACTCGGTCGACCTTGAGGAGACCCTGTGGCTGCCGCGCGAAGATCAGATGCGCGCCGTACTCGGCGAAGCATTCGTGGGCCTGTCGCGCAACGACGAGGGGTATGCCGTGCGCCTGGCTGAGAGTCTGTCGTACGACGCCACCCCCCACGAGGACGCCGAGTGCGCCTACGCTGTCGCGCTCCTCGCGTTTCTAAGCGGCAACGATCCGATGTAGCGTGGTTCTGCGCACGGTCCGGATCAGTTGACTGTGCCTGGGCCCCTAGCTCAATTGGCAGAGCTGCGGACTTTTAATCCGTAGGTTGTGGGTTCGAGTCCCACGGGGCCCACTTTGTGTGCTTATGTTGTCGCGGCGCTGGTAGGAGCCCCGTTCAGAGAAGGGGTTCCCGATGGGCCTTGATGCATGGCTGACGCTCATCGTCGTCATCGCTGTTCTCGTCGTACTCGCTAGGGGAAGCGTCGCGCCCGCTGTCGTCACGTTCGGTGGGGCCACTGCCGTGCTGGTGTTGGGCGTTGTCCCGGCCGAGGACGCCTTCTCCGGTTTCTCCAATGCAGCACCCATCACCGTCGCTGCGTTGTATGTCGTGGCTGCCGCCATCGAAAAAACCGGTGCCCTGACTCCGGTTATGCAAGGCGCGCTCGGGGACCGTGGCAAGTATCGACTCCCCCTGCTACGGACGCTCATACCCACCGCCGGCGCCTCAGGATTTCTGAACAACACCCCCATCGTGGCCATGCTCATCCCGCAAGTCCTCTCGTGGTCCGAGCGGCGCGGTGTTTCTGCCTCCAAGGTGCTCATGCCGGTGTCCTTTGCGGCAGTCCTCGGCGGGTTGATGACCGTGATCGGGACATCGACCAACCTCGTCGTCTCCGGTCAGATGCCCGCACTGGGGCTGGACTCGATTGGGTTCTTCGAGATCGGCAAACTAGGTCTGCCTATCGCCATCGTCGGCGTGGCCGTGATCATCCTGATCGCGCCCGCGGTGCTTCCCGATCGACGCTCAGCGGCCCGCGAGCTAGAAGAAGGCAGCCGACGATTTGCGATCGAGATGTTGGTGGATACCGGCGGCCCGATCGACGGCAAAACCGTCGAGCAAGCCAAACTGCGAGGCCTCTCGGGATTGTTCCTGAGCTCCGTCGACCGGGGCGACACCACGATCGCGCCGGTGCGTCCCGAAACGGTGCTGCGTGGGGGCAACCGGCTGCACTTCGTCGGACAGGTCTCCAAGATCGTGGAACTGCAGGCCATCAAGGGTCTGCGTTCGGCCGAGTTGCACCACGTCATGGACCTAGAAAACCCTGCGGTGCGCTACTTCGAAGTGGTCGTCGGATCTCGCTCACCCCTGGTTGGCAGCACGCTCAAAGATGCGGGTTTCCGATCGGCATACCAAGCAGCGGTCCTCGGTATCCACCGCTCCGGTCAGATGCTCGAGGGGCGCCTCGGCACGGAGACCATCCGCCTCGGTGACACCCTGATCATCGTCTCGGACCCGGGCTTTCGCGAGCGCTGGCGTGACCGGGCCGACTTCCTGCTGATCGCCAACCTCAACGGGACACCCCCGACAACCAGCGGGCGAGGTTGGATACCCGTCGTGTTGTTGCTCGCCGTGGTGGTGTTGGCCGCGACCGAGGTAGTGCCCATTCTCCAGGGCTCCCTGATCGCCGCCGTGCTCATCGTCGTGACCAAGGTGATGACGCCACTAGAGGCCAGGCGAGCGGTCGACATCGAGGTCATCATCGTCATCGCCTCGGCCTTCGGTCTCGCTGCAGCTATGCAGGCCTCCGGCCTCGCGTCGGTGATAGCAGGAGGGATGGTCAGTTTCTTCGGCAACTACGGCGACCGAGGGGTGCTTCTTGGGCTGGTTTTGGCGACCATGATCCTCACCGAGATGATCACCAACAACGCCGCCGCCCTGCTGATGCTGCCGATCGCGGTCACTGCGGCTCAAGCCACCGGTCTCGACCCACGGGGGGCCGCGATAGCGGTGGCAGTCGCCGCATCGGCCTCGTTCCTCACCCCCATCGGCTACCAAACCAACATGATGGTTTACGGCCCCGGCGGCTACCGGTTCGGTGATTACGCCCGCCTCGGTTGGTCCTTGTCTCTGATCGTCATCGTCCTGACGGTCACGCTTACCCCGCTGCTCTGGGTTTGAAGCGCGGGCGAAGAACGAGTAGGTCTGATGGCAGTAGGCCTGATGGGGTGAAGTGCAGTCGCTGGTCTAGCGAGCACTCCCGGAAACCATGCGACTCGGGGTTACCAAGAGCCGCGCGGAGTAGCTGGCCTTGCGCCACGTCGGCACGCGCAGGCGCTCGCCGAAGACGTCGTAGTCATTGTTTTCGATCAGGTCCAAGATGCGGCAATAGAGGTTCTTCGCGGTCTGCACACAGCGTCGGGATGCCATCGGCAGGTACGGCAGTCCGTCTTCGGCGCTGCGGTACAACTCCCGATTGCGGCCGATCTCGAACGACATCAGCGCCCGCCACTCGTCGCTGACACGGTCGATCTTGCGGTCCACACCGAAGCGGTTCAGGTCCTCCAACGGCACG
>JBBQNO010000146.1:0-5635 GCA_038330045.1 Actinomycetales bacterium
AGCAACCATGGGGAACCTTCGCCTTCGTCGAAGGTCCCGATAACCACCGGGTCCAAATCCACCAGAAGTAGGCGCAGCGGGTCGCTCGGCCACAGGCCCAGATAGGGATCGACCTCCGCTACAGGACCGTCGTGTCCTCAGGCGCCACGTACGGCGGAAAGCCGCAGGCGGACACCACGCGGTCGTGCCAAACTCCCGCGCGGTCCGTCGCCATGGACAAAGGCAAGCCCGCCACCACCGCGTCATAGCAGGCTCGCTGCCGCTGAGCCACACTCCCCCGCCCTCCCGGTTGCAGCTTCGCGCCATTGCTCCGCTGCGTCAGCTCATCAGACGGCAGCCACCGGTTCGAAGGGCTGATGTACACGACGTAGTTCGCCCCTGGCGGTGGGAAGAAGGGTTCCTTGGGCCCGCCCGTACCCGTCACCGCGATCTCGTGGATATGCAGGTGGCGCAGCCACCGCAGCCCCAGTACGACCTGTCCACAGTCGTCGGCGTCCCGAGCCGGCCGATACTCCTCTTTGCCCACGACCTTGTCCAGTAGGTCGTCCAGGGCTGCCACCCACCACACGGCCTCGACGGCGGCTGTCCAGGTAGCGAAGGCGTCGCTGCTCGTGCTCTGGCTCCTGACCCCCGCCGCCTCAACCGCTTGGCGGGCCCAATGCATCGCACGCATCCGTTCAGGCGCGGGTGTCGCCACCGCGTATCCGTCCGTCCAGCGCGCGGTCCGTGACGGGTCGGCGCGGTCGGCGCTGTGTTCCGTCACCTCCAGTGCCATGGACAGATGCTAACCAGCGGTCCTTCACAGACTCGTCGTTGAGGTCCACGCGAGTCCCGCAAGCCGAACGTTCTGCGGTGCGTCACCTCCGCGGAACGTTGGTGTAGCGGATAGTGGTCCAGGCGGGGTCGAGGATGCGGCTGATCGCGGCCTGGCCGGTCGGGGTCACGCGGGGCGGTGACGGAGAAGCGGGCGCCTGGGGGTGGCGATGGGGTGTCGTGGCCGTAGAACGCGGAGTCCGCCCGCAACAGCACCATGCTGGCGCCGTTCGTGCCGCCAGCGATGAGCGCGGGGACCTTCAGGACCACGTTCACCCCACCCGCGCCGCGCAAGGTGAGCAGGGTGGCAACCAGGCTCTGCAGCCAGGCCAGCGCGCGACCCGAGGTTCGTATCGTCGAAGACAGCCGAGACAGCGGGTCCAGCATTAGAAACTCGCATCCAGCGGATGTCCTTCTGTGTGGTCCATCAGGTCTTCAACAAACCTCATCGTCCCTGCTCAGAGGGGCACCCTTGCGTCACGGCCCGCCCATCACCACGACCTCACCGGTGGATCCAGGCTGAGACATCGGCGACCCCGCCGCGCCCCACAGTGGCCCTTCGCCTGGCCGTTTTGCCTTCGAGGGTGATCCAGGTTCGGCGGCCGCTATCCAGGCTCGTCCCGATCGTCGCCGGTCCTCTCCTGGGGCCGGCGCGCCCCAGAAGAGGACCGACGATGTTCGGTACCAGCAGTTCAGACTCCGGACACGTCCAGGTGTTACGACAGCCAATCTTGCTCCAAGGGTTTCCCACTGCCCGTGGCCAGCAGCTCCAGGATGGATACCCGGCCCAGGCGATCCTCTATCGCGGCGCGACAGCTGTCGTGTTGCTCCTCGTCCGGCCTGGTGAGCAGCTCTTCACTGATCTCGAGCAAGGCTTGGGCACGACCCAACCTTGCCGCAGCCATTTCGAGCTGCCCTTGCAGGCGGTCAGCATCAGCCAGAGCCACCAGACAGGCAGCGATGCCACCCGGGCTGCGAAGGGTGAGGTTGTGTTGAAGACTCTCGAGAAGGAGGGGCACGGCCTTCTCCGTACGCCCGAGTCGCAGATCGATCTGACCCTGACGACGCAGGGTCAGAGCGAGGAAGTTGAGGTCTTCGAGATCGCGCAACAGGGGCACGGCCTCCTCGTAGCGCTGAGCTGCCTCGGTAAAGTCGGCCCGCAGGAAGGCGGCGCTGCCCAAGACTGCAAGTGTCCAGGCGATGATATGTTCTTTTCCTGGCATCTGTTCGGCCATTCCCAGGCAGCTTCGCAGCAGCTCTTCACCCCGGTCGATGTCACCTCGCAGCACCGCGATCGTCCCCAGGTTACGCAGCGCCACACACAGTTGCGTGCGGTCATGACAACTTTCCGCCAGTTGCCGCAACTGTTGAGCGGTTTGCCAGGCGCGGTCGAACTGGTGCTGCATGGTCTCGAGTACCGCAAGGGCGCCCAGAGCCTCCCCGCGCGCAGACACACACTCGGCTGCGTCGGCGGTGGGCAGGGCCAAGGCATCGCGGGTACAGCGCATCCCCTCAGCCGAGCGACCCGTCGTTGACCAGAAACGTTCCAACCGTGCCGTTGTGAGCAGCACACGTTCGGCCCAAGCCGGGTCGGCTGTAGCGACGCTGATGGCCATCGCACGGTCCAGGGCGGTACGAAAGTTGTCCAGCTCCTCGCTGATTAACTCCAGGCATCGCACCTGGTGGGAGGAGACGAGGAGTCCGCATGCCTTCGAGGCAAGCCCGGCGAAGTACGCGATGTGCCGTTGCTCCACATCTTCACGTGTTCCGGTGGCGCTCAAGCGCTGTTGGGAGTAACGGCGGACGGTGCTGAGCATCGCGTACCGCGTTGCGCGCGACTCGGTGCCCACCGAGATCATGGAGTGGTCGCGGAGCTCAGCGTGGACCGACAGCATGGAGCCCACGGGCACCCGGGCGTCAGTGCAGACGGCCTCCGCAGCTGCCAGAGACCATTCCCCGGAGAAGGCCGCAGCTCTGGCCAGGACGAGTTGCGCGGATGGCGACAGCAGCGCGAAGCTGGCGTCCAGCGTGGTCTGCAGAGTGAGGTGCCGTGCACTCCTGCCGGCCTGCGGCTCCGGCCACATACCAGCAGCCGTCCTGGCCGCGAGGTCGTGAATCGAAAGCACCCGGAGGTTGTTAGCGGCGATCTCCAGGCCCAAGGGCAGTCCGTCCACCTGTCGGCAGATGCTCACCACTGCGGGCCCGGTGTCTCGCGTCAGCGCGAAGGTGGACTGCGCCCGGCAGGCAGCGGCCCGAAAGACTGCCACTGAAGGGTACGAGAGCAGAGACTTAGGGCTCGCCCCCTCTGCCGTCTCGGGGACCGCTAACGGGGCAAGTACGACCTCCACTTCCCCGGGAACGCGCAGAGCCGTCCGCGTCGTGACGATCATGCTGACGTTCGGGGCGGCATGCAGCAAGGCGGTCAGTCGCGTGGTCGAGTCGAGAAGGTGCTCCAGGGTGTCCAGGATGACCAACCACCGGCGTCCCACGAGGTAGCGGGCCCCGACCGCTGGGAGGTGGCCCTCGCTGACCCCGAGACCCATCGAATCGGTCACTGCGGGGATGACGAGGTCGGGGTCGCTCAATCCGGAGAGCGGTACCCAGCACACCTCGTCGAAGTCTTCGGCGCACCGATGGCCGATACTCATGGCAAGGCGGGTTTTGCCTACCCCTCCCGGTCCGCTGAGAGTGACCAGTCGGGCCCCGTTCCGAAGGGCACTGAGCACTTGGGATTCCTCGCTGGAACGACCGACCATCTCGCTCAGCGGGTAGGGCACAGCTCGCCGGGCGCAGGAGATCACGTCACCGAAGGCAGGGGGCAGCGAGTCTGAGGCCGGTCCCACCAGCCGCCTTCCAAGCCTGCGGAACACGGCCATCTCATCGTCTGGGACGCCGAGATGGTGGGCCAACCGTTCGACCAACTCCTTCGATGGACGCCGCATCCCCGCCTCGACCCGGCGGACTGTGATCGCCGAGTACGCCACTCGGTCGGCGAGCTCGGCCTGGGTGAGATCCAGGGCACGGCGGCGCTGACGTACCCAATCCCCAAACGTGATGTCTCGCACGACGACACACCTCGCCTCAAGTCGCTCTGTCACCACTCGGATCGCTCCTTGTATCCACGATGGTAACGCCGAGAGGTCCCCGCACCCCCACTACACCGGGTTGAATGCTCGGTACCGGGCCTCGTTGAGTACGCAGAAATAGAGGTTGCCGGCCACACCGTCATGATCACAGTCCAAGCGCAGACAGAAACGAGGAGTCGCCATGCCGCACGACAGCAACATAGGAGTAAGTTTGCTCGGACAATTGCCTGACGGATTCAACGTAGCCACGTACGGATGGGAACCGGACAATGCTGCGGTCCGGGCCATCGCCGCGGATGTGGCCGGTGCCACTATGTATTCCCTGCTTGCCGTGGCAGCCGATCCGGACGCAGCCGTACGAGAAGATAGCCTTGAGGAGATCTTCCGGGATGATTTCTTGTTGTCGGCTCCTTCACCCCGGCGCAGGCGTATCGCGCAGATTGCATCCCAAACGGTCGGCATGTCCCCCGAGGCGCGCTCGGTGATTTTCGGGCGCGCCGGTCGGCGCACAGCAGGAGAGCACCTCGAACGCGGTGGGTTGGAGACCTATGAGGACGGGGCAGAGCCGCTGGACTTGGACGCCCGGTTCCTCGGCCGAGATGAGCGTGTGCTGCTGCGTCCCTCAGCCCAAGATATTCGCCTTGAGAACGACCGACTCGATCTGCCAGCGCCATCCGGTGCTAATCCAAGCAGCCTACGGGAATTGGGACGGCGTGCCGCGGGGGAGGAGGAGGACGGGGACGCGGGGGTTCTCAACGAGGCGGCAATCCTTGCGAGGTTTCAGCCGCCACCAGGCATCCCCAGGCAGTCACAACTCTCTGACTTCGATGACTTCACGACTGTGCCTGGCCCCCTGACCCACAACGCCGTGCACTTCCGTTTGCGGAGGATTGACTGTTTGGATCAGACGAACGGCTGGCTGGGTGGCGAGACGCTTGTGGATAAGATTTCGTGGGCGTCCATTCTGCACGGTAGTGCGGGAGAAACTGTCAAGACCGGTGTCATGAATGCTGGCAAGTTCCGAGATGGCGACTCACGTACCTTCAGTCCTCCTCGAGAGCTCGCCACCTTTCGCGCCGACGTCGGCTCATGGCCTTGGCACGCGAGCATCGTGCTGTTGCTGGCCGAGCGTGACGCCGGCGGCTTCGCTAAGTTCCTTGACAAGGTGTATGACAAGGTCAAGGACAAAATCTCGCAGCAGGTCTCGAAGGCAGTCGCAGCGGGTCTCATCAAATTCATCGGAAAAATTCTCGCCTCGATCATCGGGGCCGCGGTAGCGTGGGCGGTTAACCGGGTACTCAAGTGGCTGATCGATGTGATCAAGGATGATGTCTTCACGCCCGTGACCACGGGGGTCTGGATTCAGAGCGAGAAGGCGCTTCGCCATGCCTCCGAGGTTCTGCACGGGTTCACGTCCCCGCCGCAGGTTGCTCGCTTCAAGCAGTTCGGAGGCACCTACGAGATGACATGGGACGTACAACTCAGCGGTCAGTTCAGTTGAGCCACTTTCAGCGCCAGCGTGTGCGTCAGAGAGTGGGGGTCACCGAGCGACTATGTGTCTCGTTTGAGGAGTCTCTCGCGGGACGGTCGCGTTGCAGTTAGGGATCGCTGACCGGTGACGGTTCCTTGACTGGCACGCGATCGGAGCTGACCTGACCTAACCTCACCTGTCGGTGCAGCTCGACTCCCGCCTTCCAACGGGGACGTCAAGACCCCTCTGGGGCTGAGTGATTGTT
>JBBQNO010000147.1:0-5610 GCA_038330045.1 Actinomycetales bacterium
CCGCGAAGAGCTGGTTGAGGAGATCGGTGTGACCGTGCTGCACGAGGTTGCCCACTATTTCGGTCTGGACGAAGAGAGAGTCCACGCCCTCGGATGGGGTTAAGACAAGCCGCATTCTCGGGCTCTCGCTGCACTCAAGGCCTATGCGACCTCAGGCCCCGGATCCGCGGTGGTGGCAGGCAGCGCCACCATGAGAGCGGCCGCAAGCACATACAGCCCCATCCCCGAGGGTAGACCTGCCGCGCAGGCGTCCCCCGTACACCTGCGGACAAGGAGCGCCGTCCGCGGCGTGGTCGACGGCGACGAAGAAGATGGTGCCCAGCACGTCGATCCCGACTGCCGCGCCGATCTGGTGAACGGTTGAGAGCAGTCCACCAGCCGTGCACGCATGGTGCTCAGGAACACCAGCCAGGACAACGTTGACCAGGATCGGCGTCGCCGAACCCAAACTCAGGCCGCCCACCAACTAGGCCAACACCAGAGGCCAGTCGCCCAGTTCCTGCCCGTCGCGGATCAGGAACCACAACAGCCCCTAGGTGGCAGCCAACGTGAGCCGCCAAAGCGACGCCGACCCCGGCGGCGATGATTGTCGACGGGACGTGAAAACTGACCCCGTAGCGGCAAGGGAATTCTGACCCTTTGCCGAGATCCTGTCCTCATGTCGAGGATGGGAGAAAGCGGGTGTTGAACGTGGAGGACTGGGTGTGTGTGTCAAGCCCAAGTGGCCCCACCATGACGGCCTGACTTGGCCCCACCCAGTCCGGGCGTCATACACGGTGTCAGGCAAGTGGTGGTCTAGGGGTAGGGCGACTCGCGGTGGTGAACCGCATCGGGCCGATTCTGTTGCGTCGGGAAACTGATGGCAAAGGGAGTGGTATTGAAGTCAGCGAGATTGACGGAACCGATGACTGACTCTTCGCGTCTCAGTGGTGTTCACATCGTCTCGTGGTCTGGCCCGCCTGTAGCGTCCGGGCGTGCCGCAGTGTTTTGGACTTGCACGGCGGTGAGGTGTTTATTCCTTCGGGACAGGCTCAGGCGGATAGACGCGAGGGGGCACCATCGAACTATGGGCAGCCGGGTACGACCCGTGCTACTTTGGCCTTTGATAGGAGGATGGAATCATGGGTGCGCCTAAACGAAGGGTTACTGTGATGGCTGTTGCGATGTTGGCTGCCTTATTGTCATCGTCAATTCCCGCTGTTGCCGATCATGGCTGGGACAGCATTCTTCGTACGCAGAACACGCACTACAGCGGATCTCAATACCAGTGGGCATGTGGAAGCTTCCCGTGTCTTGCCGACAACTCTTATCACTCATATTACGTTTCTAGCGCTGTGCCTAACTATCTGAGTTCGCGAATTACGGCTACTCGCGTCAGTTCGTACAATTATACTGATGTCACGATGGCCGAGTGGGGCTCGCCGAGCGGAGTCGATGTTGTGTACGCGATGGACGCTACATTGGCGGATCTCCCTGTGCCGGCAGCCGGACAATACCGATGCGACGATCCGGTTGATTCCACTCGATGCAACTCCGCACATGTCTACTTTGAAAACGGCAACGCCTATCGAAATCGAACAAATTCCGACTACTTGCAAAAGTTAGCCTGCCATGAAACAGGACATTCAGTCGGTCTTGTTCATGGCGTAAATTCATCGTACGAAGGCGCTGGACCGAACAATGGGATTAGCACGTCAAACACGACTACGTGGCTCGAGTGTATGATCAGTGGCCCTACGGATAGGAAAGGTTTGGGCAGTCACCAGGGAGGCGAGATCAATGGCGTCTACTAGGTCAGCGCGCATTGTCGCCATCTGCGTCATGGCGGTTTCTGGGTGTCTAGCCACAGCGTGTGGTTCCCAGCCCTCGCCTTCAAATAGTGAAACGCCAGTACGCTCCCCCTGCGCTACCTGGTCACTTATAGCAGAGGAGGGTGCGGCTATTGATATGTCTGGAGTGGACGGAAGCCTTGCTTCATGGCTAGGCGTATCCACCTCGGTCGTGCAGGGAACGGTCACAGACGCGAAGATCGAGTTCATTCCTATCGAGACAGACGAGGCGCAAGAGCCCGTGCGCAGTCGATCCACATTGAAGCTCGACGAGCAACGAGTTTTGTGGACGAATCCGTGGGCAGAACAGGTCGAGGAAGTGTCCGATCAAGCGGTCAGCTATCTAGGACCCGCTGGGTACGAACAGAAGCTTGCTGAGGCCAAAGTCATCTGCGTCGGCGATTCTGTCCTTGTCTTTGTTGCCGGAACGCTGTCGGATAGGCCGGGTGAGGTCCAGGCGTTCGCGGTCGTCCCTATCGCTGATGCGAAGGTTGGTGTGTACCCCGTCCCGGGAGTCGGTAGCATTCCCGAAGAACTGGCAGCGATACCAACCAAGGACCTGACCGGTGTGTTCGAAGAAGCGGCCCAGGACACCTCGCCCCTACTCCGGGATGTTATTAACTACCCAATGAGTGAACGTGCTGAACAAATCTTTGAGCGAGAGTGGGCCAACAACGTAGAGGACTCACCCCAACCGTGGAGCCGTCGTTAAAGTCGATCACCGCTTGAATGGAAGAGCCGTTGCATTGTCTGTAGCGCCGTTTCTTTGGATGTATTTTCGAGGTTTCTGATAATTCGCTTTTGGGATTGCCCATCAAGTTTGCTGTGATTCTAAGTGAGTAGTCGAATACTTTCACTCTTCACGCTTAATTGTAGCTCGCGAGTGTGCGAGCCGATAGGATTGGGTGCCGGTTTCGATGATGGTGCCGTGGTAAGTCAGGCGGTCCACGATGGCCGCGCATAGGCGGGGGTCGGTGAAGGTGTCGGTCCATCCGGAGAAGGACTGGTTGGACGCGATCGCGATAGAGTTTTTCTCTTCGCGTTCGGTGAGGACTTGGAAGAGGAGTTCGGCGCCGCGACGGTCTAGTTCCATGTACCCGAGCTCGTCGATCATGAGCAGATCGACGCGGCCGTAACGCGCGATCCTTTTGGCCAGGACTTTCTCATCGGCGGCTTCGACGAGTTCGTTGACCAGTTTGGTGGCCAGGGTGTACCTCACCCGTTGCCCTTGCTCGGCGGCCGCGGTGCCCAGACCGATGAGGAGGTGGGATTTCCCGGTGCCGGAGTCCCCGATCAAACACAGCGGTTCGCCTTTGCGGATCCAGTCGCCTTTGGCGAGCTCGTGCACTGTGGCGGGGTTGATCGCGTCGTTGGCTTCGAAGTCGAAGTCCCCGATCCATTTGTCACGGGGGAACCCCGCGGCTTTGACCCTGCGGACGCTGGAGCGACGGTCCCGGTCATCAACTTCAGCCAGCAACAGCTCAGCCAAGAAGCCCTGGTAGGTCAACTGATCTTTGGTGGCTGCGGTCACGCCTTGGTCTACCAACGCGCGCATCGTTGGTAACCGCAACCGCCGGCATGCTTGATCGATAGCGGCAACGGCGGCTTCTTCGGTCAGCCCACGCCGTCGGCGCAACGTGTGCGCGACCGGGGTCACCGTGGTGGGGGTAGGGGTCATGAGGTGCTCGCTTTCACATCAGTACCAACAGGGGTGGTGTGCCGCCGCGGTAGGAGCTCGTCGTAAGCGGACACCGACGGCAGGGGCCGGGTGTCCGGTGGTAGCCCGGCGATGACCGCGGCCGGGTCGGTCAGTCGGCGTTGGGTCAGGCTGACAACTCGTTGCTCGTGTTGGTCGTGGTGAGCAACGAGTTGACGCTCCGCGTTGGCCCCAGCCTGAGCTGCTGTTGTGGCGTGGCGGCGTGCTTCGACTGCGACAACGTCAGCGGTCACCGCGCCCACTGCTAGGGCGGCGCTGATTCCCGCGATGACCTGCTCGGTGGTCATGGTGCGGTGCAACAGTAGGACGTCTACGAGTTCGCGGGTGCCTTCGGTGTCGCCGTTGACCTTGCGTGACGCAGCCCAAAACGCCTCATGCGCGGACGTGAACACCCCAGCGGCTCGTGCCTGGACCAGCGCGGTCGATCCGGGTAGGGCTCCTAGTTTGTAGCGGAGTACCTCAAGGTAGTGATCCAACACGATCCGGTGCCCGGCACGGGACACGACCCGTGGGTGCGAAGCGATGATGGCGTGGCCTTCGAAGACCACGACCCGGGATGCGCGTAGCGAGACGCGGACCCGGCGTCCGATGAGGTGGGCGGGTACGGAGTACTTCACCATCCGCACTGTGATCAGCGAGGACCGGTCGACCCTGGGGTGCAACACGATGCCCGGGTCGAACTCCTCTTCAGGTAATGGCCGCAGCAGGCGCCGTTCGGCGGCGAAGTCTTCGCCGATAGTGCGGGCGTGGCCAGTGATCCGGCGTCGTTCGTCGTCCGTTTCCCAACCGCGGATCTTCTCGTTCAACTCACCCAGGGAGTCCACTTCCGGCATCGGCGTGAGGTGGTTGCGGCGGAACCAGCCCACAGCGCCTTCGACACCACCCTTCTCGTGTGCGCCTTCGAGTCCGGGTTGGCAGTAGAACGGGTCGAACCCGTAGTGAGAGCCGAACAGCACCCACCGTTGGTTTTCGGTCCGTCCCCGCCCGGGGCCTTGGATCACTGCAGCTACCGCGGAGGTCAGGTTGTCGTACTTGATGTGCCGCAACGGGATACCCCCGACAGCGTGAAACGCTTCGATGTGCCCTTCCAGGAAAGCTTCCTGAGCCTGCGTGGGGTAAACACGGTGGATGGCCTTCCCTGAATGGGCTAGCCAGAACACGAACATGAAGCACTTAGTCTTCACCCCCGCCAAGACGACCCACACCTCACCGAAATCAACCTCAGCCTCTTCGCCTGGGGCGTGCTCCTGGGCGATGAACGCCTGCACCCGCCGCCCGGCTTCGACCTCAATCTCAGCCCGACGCACCCGCACGTAATCCCGCACCGTCGAATACGACACATCCCTGGCGCCATGCTCTTCACTGAGTCGGGCCAAGATCCGGGTAGCCGTGTGCCGTTGTTTCCTGGGCGCGTCCAAATCGGCTCGCAACATGGTGTCGATCGCTTCTTTGAACGGTTCCAACCGTGGCGACACCCTCACCGGGCGCTTCCGCTCCGGCGGCTCCGCCGCGGCCAACGCCGACCGGACCGTACGCCGGTGCACACCGTGGCGCCGCGCTAACTCCCGGATCGATAACCCATCGACGCGAGCATCGCGGCGTATCTCAGCAAACAAGTCCACACGTGATCCCATCCCAAACCCACTTCCACCTTGAGAACCATCAGATTGAACCAAGACTCAGGTGGGGCCAAAACAAACCGTCACAACCACCCCGGCATGTCGCACGTTCGGCCGAAACAGGCCGCCACGGTGGGGCCAAAACAACCTGTCATAGTCAACTGGGCTGAGATTCGTCGGTTACATCGCAGCGAGGGCATGCCTTTGAAGGTGATCGCGCGGACGATGGGTTGTTCGAAGAACACGGTATGGCGGGCGGTGGCTCCGACGGGGCCGCCTGCGTATCCGCGGCCGGCTAGAGCGTCGATTGTGGACCCGGTGGAGCCGGCTATTAGGGAGTTGTTGTCGGCGTGGCCCACGATGCCGGCCACGGTCATCGCGGAACGTATTGGGTGGGAACGCTCGATCCGGTCGTTACGGGTTCGGTGAGCGAACTCCGGCCGAT
>JBBQNO010000148.1:0-5585 GCA_038330045.1 Actinomycetales bacterium
CAATCACCCGTGACCGCACCGTGACGAGTCGAAACGCCAAGAAGGCCCCGCCCACCGACGTGGACAGGGCCTTCTGGCACCTTCAGCGCGGAGCGCGATCAGGGCACTGCTCAGCCGCCAGTCAATTTCTCGCGCAAGGCAGCCAGGGCCTCGTCGGACGCCAGGGTACCGACAGTCTCGTCAACCTCGGGGGCTGACGGCGTTACCTCGGCGTCGCTACTGGAACTCGACTCAGACGCCGAGTCGGAGGAATAGGACGTTGCGGTGGAACTGCTCGAGGAGCTGGAGGTCGACGGGGCGTTCTGCTCGGCCTCGGCAGCAGCCTCGACCGCGGTCTGGTGAGCTTCGAAGCGGGCATGCGCGTCGGCATACTCCTGCTCCCACTTCTCACGCTGCGCCTCGAAGCCTTCAAGCCACTCCTGCTTGTCGGAGTCGAAGCCCTCGGGGTACTTGTAGTTCCCCTCGTCGTCGTACTCGGCCGCCATGCCGTAGAGCGTGGGGTCGAAGTCCTGCGTAACGGCCTCGTTGGCCTGCTTCAGCGACAGCGAGATGCGGCGACGTTCCAAGTCGATGTCGATGACCTTGACGAAGATGTCGGTGCCGACCTGAACGACCTGCTCCGGCAACTCCACGTGACGCTCGGCCAACTCGGAGATGTGGACCAGGCCCTCGATACCGTCTTCGACGCGCACGAACGCACCGAACGGCACCAACTTGGTGACCTTTCCGGGCACGACCTGACCGATGGCGTGCGTACGAGCAAAGTGCTGCCAGGGGTCTTCCTG
The DNA here is from genome assembly GCA_038330045.1 of Actinomycetales bacterium. Classification (GTDB taxonomy): domain Bacteria; phylum Actinomycetota; class Actinomycetes; order Actinomycetales; family Dermatophilaceae; genus Ornithinicoccus. The sequence goes on from JBBQNO010000148.1 coordinate 786, forward strand.
CGTTGCCTTCAACGACAACGACACCCGCTCGCGGTCCATGTCGACGTCGAGCACCTCAACGGTGACCTCATCGCCGACCTCGACAACCTCGCCCGGGTGGTCGATGTGCTTCCAGGACAATTCGCTGACGTGCACCAAACCGTCGACGCCGCCGCCGAGGTCCACGAAGGAACCGAAGTTGACGATGCTCGACACCACACCAGAGCGCACCTGGCCCTTCTGCAGCTCCTTGAGGAAGGTCGTGCGGACCTCGGACTGCGTCTGCTCCAACCACGCGCGACGCGACAAGACCACGTTGTTGCGATTCTTGTCGAGCTCGATGATTTTGGCCTCGATGGCCTTGCCGACGTAGGGCTGCAGGTCGCGGACGCGACGCATTTCGACCAAGGAGGCGGGCAAGAAGCCGCGCAGACCGATATCCAGGATGAGTCCACCCTTGACGACCTCGATGACGGTACCGGTGACGACACCGTCCTCTTCCTTGATCTTCTCGATCGAGCCCCAAGCACGCTCGTACTGCGCGCGCTTCTTGGACAGGATCAGGCGGCCTTCTTTGTCTTCTTTCTGCAAGACGAGCGCTTCGACCTCGTCGCCGACCGAGACAATCTCGGAAGGGTCGATGTCGTGCTTGATCGCCAACTCGCGGGCGGGAATGACGCCTTCGGTCTTGTAACCGATGTCGAGCAGGACTTCGTCCCGGTCAACCTTGACGATGACTCCTTCGACGATGTCTCCGTCGTTGAAGTTCTTGATCGTCGCGTCAATCGCCGCGAGCAAATCTTCCTCAGACCCGATGTCGTTGATAGCGATCTGAGTGGGGGCCTTTTCGGCCGTGGTGGCAGTCATGTAGTAGGGACTCCGTTGGTGGACATGGCTTGAGGGCGGCGATGGGTTGCCGCCCCAATGGACAGGTTGCACGGGTGCTAGCGCACGTAGCGCATGAGCCAGCGTACTCAACGCCAGATGGGCAGGTCAATCTCATCAAGGATGCGCCGCACCGGCCTTTGAGCGTACGGAGACCTTTCAGTGCGTGGCGGCGTGCCAGGTTCCCCCGGCACCGATGCTGACGTCTAACGGGACGGACAGATCGGCGGCGGCCGCCATCTGGGCGCGCACGAGGTCCTCGACTTCGCTGCGCTCACCGGGTGCAATCTCGAGCACCAATTCATCGTGAACCTGCAGCAGAATCCGCGAGCGGGCCTGCGATTCGTGCAGCGCTTCATCGACCCGCAACATGGCAACCTTGATGATGTCGGCCGCTGAGCCCTGGATCGGAGCGTTTAACGCCATCCGCTCTGCGATCTCTCGTCGTTGGCGGTTGTCAGAGTTCAGATCAGGCAGATACCGTCGCCGGCCAAAGATGGTTTCGGTGAACCCGGTGCCGCGGGCTTGAGTCACCACGTCGCGCAGATAGTCGCGCACTCCCCCAAAGCGCTCAAAGTACTCGTCCATGAGGCCCTTGGCTTCTTCGGTGGAGACGGCCAACTGCTTGGACAGACCGAACGCCGAGAGACCGTAGGCCAATCCGTAGCTCATGGCCTTGACCTTGGAGCGCATGGCGGCGCTCACGTCGGCTGGCTCGACCCCGAAGACGCGGGAACCCACGAAACGGTGCAGATCCTCGCCGGTCCGGAACGCCTCGATGAGCCCTTTGTCCCCTGACAGGTGGGCCATGATCCGCATCTCGATCTGGCTGTAGTCAGCCGAGAGCAAAGTCTCGTAGCCGTCGCCGACCACGAAGATGGTCCGAATCCGGCGGCCCTCTTCGGTACGAATAGGAATGTTTTGCAGATTGGGGTCCGTCGAGCTCAACCGTCCCGTGGCCGCGATCGTCTGCTGGTATGTCGTGTGGATACGCCCGTCGTCGGCAATGGAGCGCAAAAGGCCCGTCGCAGTGACCCGCAGCCGGGTGACGTCACGGTGACGCAGGAGCGCCTCGAGGAAGGGGTGATCGGTCTGCGCGTACAGGCCAGCAAGGGCCTCCGCATCCGTGGTGTACCCGGTCTTGGTCTTTCGGGTTTTGGGCAGCGCCAGCCGGTCGAAGAGCACGGCTTGAAGCTGTTTCGGCGAGCCGAGGTTGACCGTTTCGTCCTCGATGGCATCCCAGGCGTCCTGCTGGGCGGTAGCCATCGAGGCCGCGAACTCTTCGTCTAACGCGCGAAGGCCATCGTGGTCCACCGCGATCCCGACATGCTCCATCGTCGATAGGACGTCGACCAACGGAAGTTCCATGTCGCGCATCAACTCTTTGCCCTGCACGTCCGTCAACTCGCTGTCCAGCGCGAGAGACAGGTCGTGGATCGCACGGGCAGCCACCATCGCCGACTGACCCACCCCAGCAGCGACGTTCTCGTCACTGCCGGAGAGGTCGAGCTCGAGCTGGGGTGCTGCCGCGGCCGGCTCGTCGGCCCGCAATTCGCGCTGCAGGTATCGCAACACGAGGTCGGCGAGGTCGTAGGAGCGCTGATCCGGACGTACCAGGTAAGCCGCCAGACCCGTATCGCTGACCACCCCGGCCAGCGACATGCCCCGGGCCCGCAGACCGTGTAGCAGCGCCTTGTCGTCGTGGGCGACTTTGGGCTGTTCGGCATCGGCTAGCCACCGAGCCAGCACCTCGTCGTCGTCACCGTTCAACTCCACGAGGTCGATGTACGCAGCAGCATCGGCGGTGGCCAAGGCCAGGCCCTGAGCGTCGCCCGCCGCAGGGCGCCCGGTGCCCACCATCGACAGCGCAACGCGAGCCCCGGCGCTGGCATGCTCATGCAGCCACGGGCCGATCTCACCGTCAGTGAGCCTCTGTCCGGTGACGTCAATGCCGCGATCGGCCTCGCTTTCGTCCTCGACCGCCGCGAGGGTGTCAAAGAGACGGTCGCGCAGGACTCGGAATTCCAGACCGTCGAAGACGCGGTGAACCTCATCGCGGTTCCAGGTGTGCCGCACCGAGTCCTCGACGCTGACCGGCAACTCAAGGTCATCGATCAGTTTGTTCAGTTTGCGGTTGCGCAGCACGTTGGTGACGTTGTCGCGCATCGACTGCCCAGCCTTGCCCGGCAGTTCGTCGATATGGGCCACGATGCCCGACAAGTTTTCGTGGGTGGCGATCCACTTTGCCGCCGTCTTTGGCCCTACCCCGGGCACCCCAGGCAAGTTGTCGGACGCCTCGCCCACCATGGCGGCGAGATCGCTGTAGAGCTCCGGGGGAACCCCGTACTTCTCGACGACCACTTCTGGAGTCATCCGGACGAGGTCGGAAACTCCCTTGCGGGGGTAGAGCAAGGTGCACTTCTTGTCGATCAACTGGATGGCGTCGCGGTCCCCGGAGCAGATGAGCACCTCCATGCCCTCGTCGCGGGCGCGCGCGGTCAAGGTGGCGATGATGTCGTCGGCCTCAAACCCGTCCATGTCCAGGTGCGCGATGCACAAGGCGTCGAGGACCTCACGAATCAGCGGCAACTGCCCGGCGAACTCGTCCGGTGTCTTGGCGCGGCCCGCTTTGTACTCCGCATACTCCTGCGTTCGGAAGGTCTGACGCGATTTGTCGAAGGCGACAGCGATGTGGGTGGGTGCCTCATCGCGCAGCACGTTGATCAGCATGGAGATGAAGCCGTAGACCGCGTTGGTGGTCTGTCCGGTCGTCGTGGAGAAGTTCTCGGCCGGCAACGCGAAGAAGGCCCGATAGGCCAGCGAGTGGCCATCGAGGAGCAAAAGGCGCTGCGAGGAGTTCACGGTCACAGATGGCACCCTATGACCCATGACCGACACTCCCGGTGCCCAGGCACCTAGCGACGGCCTCAATGAGGACAAAATGACAGACGCTGACATGCTACAGATGACCACCGGCACTCTCATCGAGCGGATGGGCATCGACGTCCTTCACGCCCGCGCTGATCGGGTGGTCGCCACCATGCCCGCGGAGGGCAACACGCAGCCCTATGGCTTGCTGCACGGCGGGGCGAGCGTCGTGCTCGCCGAGACCGTGGGCAGCATCGCCGCGATGCTGCACGCCGGCCCGGGTCGCGCAGCAGTAGGAGTGGACATCAACGCGACGCACCACAAGGCGGTGCGCCCCCCAGGGATCGTCACCGGGGTGGCTACCCCGCTTCGCCTCGGCAGCGCCATCGCGTGCTACGAAATCGTGATCACCGACGAGGCCGGTGACCGGGTGTGCACGGCGCGGTTGACGTGCGCGTTGCGGTCGACGCCCCCTAAATCAGCCTCGGACTAGTCGGGCGTTGACTCTCCGGACGCGCAGGCGCATACCCTCGCATCTGTGAATAGTGGGTTTGCCGGTCTCGGAACCGTGATCAACATTGTCGCGATCCTACTGGGCGGGGGCCTAGGGATGGCGCTCGGTCACCGCCTTCCCGAACAGATGAGGTCGGTGGTGACGGACGCCTTAGGCCTGGTGACCTTGTTGGTCGCGGCCTTGTCTGCGTACCACGTGACATCCCCGGATCTGGAAGCAGCGGTCGGCACGGGGGTGCCCGTGTTGGTCGTGCTTGCCTCACTGCTCATCGGTGGAATCGCCGGCTCGCTGATGCGCCTCGAAGAGCGGTTGGCATCCCTGGCGGGCACCGTGCAGCGGTATGCCGCCAAGGTGAGTCCCGCCGGTAGTTCGCGCGTCGTCGACGGGATAGAGGCAACGGACGGTGTGAACGCCCGAGAGCGCTTCATCGAGGGGTGGCTGAGCACATCGCTGCTGTTTTGCGTGGGTCCGTTGGCCATCTTGGGTTCGCTGTCCGACGGACTGGGCCGTGGCATTGATCAACTGGTGCTCAAATCCAGCCTGGACCTCTTCGC
>JBBQNO010000149.1:0-5582 GCA_038330045.1 Actinomycetales bacterium
GGTATTTCCATTTTCATCGACTCCAGCAGCACGACCTCTTCGCCGGCTTTGACCTTTTGCCCGGGCTCGACATGCACCTGGGCAACGTTGGCCACCAACTCGGAGGCTATGTGTTGCGTCATACCGATGATCTTGTCAGAACATGTGGCCAGCGCGGGTCTGGTTTGGCGGATCGACCCGCAATCAAACCCACAATTTGAGCGTCACCAGCAAAGCGTCGACTGACGCTATCCTTCAAAAGGTCGACGCAGGGCCTTCGTCCCCCATCATGACGGCACCCGAATGAAACCTCCACTGCGTCGAGGCTACGGCTAGCGTGCCGAACGTCAGAGGCCCGTAGCCTGCTGGATGCTCTGACCCCAAGCTTGGGGCCTCACCCTTAGGAAACGAAAGTTAGTTCAGACATGCAGGAAGCCCCAACTCAGCCCCGTCGATTCCGCTGGGAGATCGAGGGCCTGCGCGCCGTCGCCGCCCTTCTGGTAGCGATCTATCACGTCTGGTTCGGCAGGGTTTCTGGCGGCGTGGACGTATTCTTCGTTATTGCCGGCTTCATGATTACAAACACGTTGCTAGGCCACCTGCGTCGGCACGGTCGGGTCGACATTGGCCGGTATATCGGTCGCTTGATGCAGCGTCTGATCCCCAATGCGGTCTTGGTGCTAGTTCTCGTCTCGATCGCGACGTGGCTGTTCATCCCCGTGACGCGGCGCGACGAAGTCTTCGGCGAGATCGCTGCATCGGCGCTGTACTACGAGAACTGGGAGTTGGCTCGCCGATCGGTCGACTATCTTGATCGAGACTTCACCAACTCGCCTGTCCAGCACTTTTGGGCCATGTCGATCCAGGGCCAGTTTTATCTGCTGTGGCTGGCGCTCTTCGTCGTGCTCCTCAAGGCCGGGTCAGCGGCAGCGGCTCGACGTCGGATTACCATCGTGATGGTCATCCTGGTTGTGGGTTCGCTAAGCTTCTCGGTGTGGTTCACCGGAGTCAATCAACCGACCGCCTACTTCCACACTGGTGCCCGCGTCTGGGAGTTCGGCATCGGCGGGCTACTAGCGCTGTCGATGCCGTGGTGGCCGGTGTTAAGTCGTCGATGGTCCTGGTCCTTGGGCTGGATCGGGCTGTTGGCCATCGTGAGTTGTGGCGCCCTCCTCACGGTGGGCACGTCCTTCCCCGGGTGGATCGCATTGTGGCCCGTTACCGGCGCTGCTCTCATCCTGTTTGCGGGTCATACCGATGCGCGCTGGTCGGCGAGCGCTCTGTTGTCGAGCGGGCCCCTGGTCCGGTTGGGGTCGGTCTCTTACGCGCTGTATCTATGGCACTGGCCATTGCTGGTCTTCGTGCTCGTATTGACCGGGCGCGACGAGGTGGGGCTACTGCTGGGGCTCTCTATCATCGCAGCCTCCATCGCCCTCTCGTTCGCGTCCACCCACTTCGTCGAGCGCCCTGTGCGTTCGATGAAGGTAGACGCCCGAGGCGCATGGTCGCTTCCACTCATCGCCGCGCTGGTCATCGCACCGGTGGCCGCGGCAGGATATGCCGTGTCAGCCTTCAGCAGTCGTCCGGCCGCGATGGCTACCGATCTTGAGCCCGATCGTTTCCCGGCCGCCGCAGCGGCTGGTCCCGATGCAGCGTCACTGACTAGTGATAATACCGAGGCCCCGGTTCCCAGCATCGCGTCGGCTCCTGACGATGTCCCACCGGTTTACGATCAGGGATGCCATGTCAGCCCGACCGAAGACGAGTTGGTGTCCTGCGAATACGGAGATGTCGCGGCTGATCGAACGATGGTGTTGGTGGGAGGCAGCCACTCAGCCCAGTGGCAGCCCGCCCTGGCTGCCATTGCCGAACAGCAAGGGTGGCGTCTGCTGTCAGCCACCAAAAGCGGATGCCGTCCGGGCACTCATCTGGTCACGGTCGAAAAGGACCACATCGAAGATGCCGACATCGATCCTGGCGAAGCCGAGTCATGCCGTGCGTGGAATGCGGAAAGTTCGACGTGGATCGCCGAGGAAGACCCCGACCTGGTGGTGTTGACTTCCACCGTGGGGTCGGGAGAGAACGAGCGCGTTCCCGAGGCATACACGAAGTTTTGGGAGGAACTCGACCTGCAAGGTCTCGACGTGCTGGCGCTCCGCGACACCCCGCGCCCCGCCCAGAACGTTCCCGATTGTCTCGCCGCCAACGGGCCCATGACTGGTGATTGCGATGCAACACGTGCAGCAGCCTTGGCTTCGGTCGACCCCACAGAGTCGTTGCCTGACACACCCGAAAATGTGGTTTTCGCTGACCTCTCCGACTATTTCTGCGACGACCTCGTATGCCCCGTCGTGATCGGCAACGTCATCGCGTATTCAGACGCTAGCCACATCAGTAGCACCTATAGCCGCACACTTGCCGAAGCTCTCATGACGGTCGCGCCCGTCCTTCGCTAGGACTTGTCTCGCAGCAGGCCGAGTGCCGGTAAATGCGCCCCGGTTGGTCTCTCAGGTAGCGTCATCCCCGACCTAGCGGCGAGAGAGTGGTGTAAATGCGCGTTTCAGTGATCGGTACAGGATATCTAGGGGCCGTCCATGCGGCCGGGATGGCCGAGTTGGGCTTTGATGTCGTTGCGGTTGATGTCGACGAAGCCAAGATCGCGTCCCTGAGTGCCGCGAAGATGCCGTTTTACGAGCCGGACTTCGAGCCGCTCTTGGAAAAGCACGTCGGGGGCCGACTGCGTTTCACCACCGACGTCTCAGAGGTGGCCGACGCCGAAGTGCATTTCGTGTGCGTGGGGACGCCGCAGCAGCACGGCTCCATGGCTGCGGATCTGACGTATGTGGACGCCGCCATCGACGCGATCATCCCGCACTTGGCCGGCGGCTCGGTGGTGGTGGGCAAGTCCACCGTGCCGGTCGGCACGGCCGAACGACTCGCCGATCGCATCCGCGCCGCCACCCCCGACAGCATCAGCGTCTCGTTGGCGTGGAACCCCGAATTTTTGCGCGAGGGGCTCGCCGTCAAAGACACCTTGCACCCGGACCGTTTGGTCTTCGGCCTCGACACTGAGGATGCCGAGCACGCAGAGAAAGTCCTGCGCGCGGTGTACGCCACGACCATTCGAGACGACAGCACACCCGTGGTCATCACGGATCTGCCCACGGCAGAACTGGTGAAAGTGGCCGCAAACTCCTTCCTCGCCACCAAAATTTCGTTTATCAATGCGATGGCCGAGATTTGTGAAGCCGCTGGCGCGGACGTCACCAAGTTGGCTGACGCCATCGGCTACGACGCGCGCATTGGCCGCAAGTTCCTCAATGCCGGTGTGGGTTTCGGTGGCGGGTGTTTGCCGAAGGACATTCGTGCCTTCAGCGCTCGTGCCGCAGAGCTGGGTGCCTCGCAATCTGTTGCCTTCCTGGTCGAAGTCGACGCGATCAACCTGCGCCGACGAGAGCACGTCGTCAACATGGTGCGTAATCAACTGGGTGACCTGCCGGGCCGGCGCGTCGCCGTCCTCGGTGCAGCCTTCAAACCGGATTCGGACGATGTCCGCGACTCACCGGCCCTGTCCATTGCTGGCCAGTTGCACCTCGCGGGTGCCGATGTGTCCGTCTACGACCCCAAGGCCATGCCCAACGCCTCGGGCATCTTTCCCACCCTGAGGTATGCCGACTCGGTCGACGAAGCGGTGGCGGGCGTCGAAGCTGTCCTGCACCTCACCGAGTGGCCGGAGTTTGCGGCTCTCGATCCCGTCGATCTGGGCACGAAAGTCGAGGACAAGCTCATCATCGATGGTCGCAACTGCCTTGACAAAGACGCCTACCGAGCTGCCGGCTGGACCTACCTTGGATTAGGCCGCCCCTAAGCGGACCCCAGAACGAAACTGCACTGTCCCTCAGCTGGCTTTGACTGGTTGGTTTGGCTCCACCTGACCCTTGGTTCCATCTGACGGTTCTCAGTGCCGCGTCATTGGGATCGGGGACTGTTTCATTAACGGTGTTTCCGGCGGTTTGATTTAGTAAGTTTCTGCTGCTGGCCAGGGGTCTGCGAAGGTGATCGCGAACGCGTTGAGCGCGGGTTCCACCTCACGGTGACTATGGCAGGTTGGTTTGGCCCCACCGTGACGGTCTGATCTGGCCCCACGGGCGACGCGCCGGGGTGGTTGTGACGGTTTGATCTGGCCCCACCTGAGTTTTGACCCAACGCGACGCGCGGGTCGAGGATTTGTGGGCTCTTCACTATGGATGTTGTGACCGGTTGAACGGTCGCATTCCCCTTGAAGGGCATGGTGGTGGCGCTGGTGTTGACAAGGTGGTGTGGTGAGCGGGTCTGACTCACGGCTCTTCTGACGCCGCCGGTGCGTGGCTGTCCTTCCTGGGACGTGTCGACCGGCTCAGTTCACACATCAGTGCAGCCCCGGCGCGGCCGTCATGTCCTGATAGGAGTCTGGCGAGATCCCGATAGTGAACTGACTGACGCCGTCGCCGGGGCTGCGAACCCAACTAGTGAAGGGCGCAGTTCCATGGTCACGGATCAAGCAGTTGCTGTCTATGGCGGGATCGATACACATGCCAACACCCACCACGTCGCAGTCGTGGATCACACCGGTCGCAGACTTGGTGATATCGAGGTTCCGGCGACGTCAGCCGGGTACCAGAGCGCAGTGCGGTTCTTGAAAAGGTGGCCCGGAGTAGTCGGAGTCGAGTGCACGGGGTCCTACGGTGCCGGTGTCACACGGGTTTTGCGAGCCGCTGGGCTGGACGTGATCGAGGTCAATCAGCCCAACCGATTTCAACGCCGGCTTAAGGGCAAGACCGACACTTTCGATGCGTACTCGGCTGCTGAAGCTGTGCTGTCGGGCCGGGCCAGCGCACCACCCAAGGGAGGCGATGGACTGGTGGAGTCCCTTCGGGTGTTGCGTACCAGCAGGTCCTCGGCTCTGCTCGCGAGAACCGCAACGATGAACCAGATCAAGGCGATGCTGATCAGCAGCCCCGATGAGTTGAGGGCCCGCTACCAGGGTTTGTCGAACGTCAAACTGATCGCTGCCCTAGCTGCGTCGCGCCCACCAAAAGTCCCGCTCAGTCCGATCGAGGCCTCCGCCTACAGCCTGCGACTGCTGTCGCGCCGTTGGCGGATGCTGACCGAACAGATTCAAGACTTCGGTAACCACATGGAACGCCTCCTGAAGGACCACGCTCCAGCGCTCATGACGGTGTTTGGTGTCGGCTGCGACACCGCTGCTCAACTCCTGATCACCGCAGGCGACAACCCGGACCGGTTGCGCTCTGAAGCAGCGTTCGCCTCCCTGACGGGCACCTGTCCGATCCCAGCATCCTCAGGAAAAACGAACCGGCACCGACTCAACCGCGCCGGAGACCGACAAGCCAACTCCGCGCTCTACCACCTCATCATTGTTCGGCTTCGTCACGACGAGACCACCCGCAACTATGTCCAACGCCGAACAGCCCAAGGCAAGACCAAGATGGAAATCATCCGCTGCCTCAAGCGCTACCTCGTCCGGCAGCTCTACCCCCTGATCTGTCAAACCCTGCAAGCCGACCAAACCGCCAGAACTGCTTGACACAGGTCTATAGGAG
>JBBQNO010000150.1:0-5544 GCA_038330045.1 Actinomycetales bacterium
GCGATGTCGATATTGAGGACGCCCCACAGCGACTGTTCACCCAGTATCAGACCGCCGACGCCGATGAGCACAATGACAACACCGACGACCTTGGCGTACGTGCGCACATCCATAACGACCCTCCCGCTCTCTGATTGCAGATTAGTCCACACGGCCGGTATGTCAATCGCTCGCGTTGAACCATCTAAAGTTCGCGCGAAGGGTGGGTCATTGACTCATCTGGGATGCGCGCTTAGCGCGCCTGCTGGTCCTAGGCTCCTGGGGCAACTGGCGAGCAGGCCCGGCGGCTTCATGATCAGTTCGCAGCCACTGATGTGGCGGAACAATACGAGATCGTGCTAATCCTCGAGGGCGACGCGAGGCGTGGCCGCCGCGCCGGTCAACAGGGACACGTACGTACCGTTCACGCCGCACGGTCAGGCGACGACGCGATCGTGACGAGGTGCATAGTCAGATCGCCCTCGAAGACGGGCGTGGTGACGGCGGACCGGGGGCCGCGCGACTGGTTTAAGGCGGCTGGCGCCGGCAGCAGAAGCCCCCGCGGTGGCTTCTCGACCAGCTCTGATCGCCCAGCCGATCGGACGAGTTTCGTAATGGCCGTCACGCAAGCGCCAGGACGTACGCAAGTGCCGGCGCCGGGCGCGTCATTCCGCCGCCTGTGACTGTCAAGCGTAGAAACCACTGGGCATGGACACTCCGGTTCGTTCGTCCCGCATCCCGAACGTTCCGCGGTACGCCCCGCAAAACGTTCCCCTAGCGGGCGGTCCCAGAGTCACGTTGGGGATGGTCGAGATCAGTTCAGAGGCGTCGTCCCCGACCAGTCAGACGGCCGAGTATCCGGCCAATGCCACCTCCGCCTCGAGTAGGTGAGCCAACCCCTGTCGAGCGGGGACCCGGTGACGTGGTGCGGCGGCCACCGCTAAGTCGGCGGGCAAAACTCGTTATCAGACTCACAATTTCCTCCTGTTGATCGTTGTCGAATGACCGTAGCCCTCCGAGCCGCCGTAGGGAGCCTGAGAGTTCAAGAATCTTCGGCCGCCTCCCACGACGGGTCCTCACGGCCCAGTCGAACTGATGCCCTCGAGTAAGACGCCTTCGTCCTTCTCCGACTGCTGAGGTGCCCTCGTCGGCGATGGCCGTGATGTGGGGAATCTTCCTGGTGCCCTGCTACAGCTTGTCGACAACGTGGGCGAGCACGTGCGACATCTGGTCTTGCGGGCTGAACTCGACCATTTTTACCGCTTCGTTGACAACAATGGTGTGCCCGGAAGGCCAGTAGTAGATCTCGCCTGGGCCTACGCTCTCTTCGGTGCCGTCCTCGTAGTTCACGCGGATGCCGCCCTCGATAACGAATCCCCAATGCGGGCATTGACAATGATCCCGCTCCAGGCCCTCGAGCAGGGGGCAGAAGTCCAGGCCGGTCGGATACTGCATGTACGCGCTGGTCATGCCACCCCAGTCGGTCCCTCTGATCATCTCTCCGGTGGCCTGGTGGGCGATCGGGAGGTCTTCAACTCTGCTCTTCATTTCTGTTTTCTCCTTTCGGCTTATGCAGCCGTCGTGGTGCCTTTGGGTCCTCAGCGAGGCGCGTGGACTTTGGTGTTTGGGCTTGGACAGCTAGTCAGTCCTCTCTTTTGTTAGGTGTGCCCTCGACCAGCGGATTCGGTGGCCGTTGCGCCAGGTATCGAGGAGGTCCCGATTTCCTGTCACTGTGCTCGTGGAATGGTCGCTACGGTTCCAGAGCGTCAGGTATAGAGCAGACGCCGAACCGGTGATGGTCACGTCGCAGGGTCCCTCACCTCGGGTGGTGGTGACTCCATTAGGGGTCATCGTGACGTGCCACCGATCGTCTGTGTCGTTCGTGTGGACCACGATCGTGCCGGGACTGTCAATCGCGAACGTGCTCCCTCGGGTAGCGAAGGCGACGAGGAGCTCGTCGATTCCGTCGGCGGCGAATGCGGGCTCGAAGCTCGTCCCGGTATGGCCGGCGTGTTCGGCGTCAAAGCGGTGCACAGCGGTTTCGTGGGCTTGGCGTCGAGCCCACATCGCAAGCGGGGAAGGTGCTGGCAGGAACGTCCGGCATTTCAGGTCGAGCGGAGCTGACGTGAGCTCACGAACCAAGTTGGCGTTCGTCTCGAGGTACCAATCGATCAACTCGTCGTCGCTGGGCCAGAAAAGCGCGAGATCAGGCCAATAGGCCGACAACTCGCAAGGATCATCGACCCACATCTTCGCGGCCCGATTGGAAACCTGCGCAGCAGCCCAAAGATGGATTTCGGCGAGGTGGCGGACGAGGTCACGCAAATCCCACCCTGGACAGGTGGCAATGACCGCATCAAGCTCGCTACGCCGAGCGGCGTCGGCGAAGAGGTGAGCTTCCTGCTCGATGGCGGTGACGTGTTGGGAGATCTCCATGATGTCCTCCCATCTCTACGGTTTGGCGGGAATCCAGGGATGCTTGGGTTCTTCAACCTATACTGCAAGATACAGTAACGTTATACTGCATCGTGCAGTATCGTCAAGGGTATGCCAACGAGCGCGACCACATCCTCATACGCTGTCCTTGCCCTCCTGGACCTCAAACCCTGGACCGGGTACGAACTCACACACCAAGCCCAACGAAGCCTTCGCTACGCCTGGCCCAAATCGGAACGCCTCCTCTACTCCGAGCCCAAGAAACTCGTCGCCCTCGGATACGCCACCGTCCACCAAGAAGACAGCGGCCAACGAACCCGCAACGTGTACACGATCACCGAAGACGGCCGCCAAGCCCTCTCCGAGTGGACCAGCACCCGAACCCAGCCGCCCCGTTTCGAGATCGAAGCCCTGTTAAGGCTCCTCTTCGCTGACCACGGCTCACGCGAGGACGTGCTCAGAGCCCTTGACGAATTCGAAGAAGACATTGACGGTCACCACCAAGCCATTGCCCGCGCCATGGGTTCCTACCTAGACGGCGGCCACCCGTTCCCACAACGGACACACCTCTCAGTTCTCTTTGCCACCTTCCATGTAGAGATGTTCAAGACCATCGAACGATGGATCGAGTTCGCGCGGGCCGAAATCAAAGAATGGCCAACCACCCAAGACCTCGGAATGACGCCGCGGACCGAGATCCTTACCCGCCTCCTCGCCCACAACCAATCGCCACTGACCCCAGAGGCGCGCCCAAGAACACCTCAGGAGCAAGATCCATCGCGCCCCCCAAACTAGTGTGCAGAACCGGTGTCAGTCGATCAGCGCGAGGGCGCCGAGGTCGAGGTTAACGAGGTCCAGCGCTTCAGCGCTGAAAGCCAACTTTAGAATCATCTCGAATGAAGAACGCCTATCGACGACGCCGCAGTTCGAAAGCGTGGATGTCGTACCGTCCCCTCGGGACATCCCTGACTTGCCCCTGCGACAGGGCTGGTCCGAAAAGGTGGCCAACTGCCCCACGGTCGTGTTGTCGCGCAGACAATGGCGGCGCTACATGCGCTCATACGAGGTGCGTCTATCTGGGCGGTAAGGGGCACGCCAGCCGGGTTCGAGTCCCGGTGTGCGATCCCCCATCGGTGACGGTCTCGACTTCTGTCGCGGCAGTGGCTGTTCCTGTGCCAGACCGCATGACGTTCGCTTTACGGGACGTCAGCGTTCGCCCGTTTCTTCGCCTCTGGTGTAGGGCCTGGAGTTGGGTGGCGCAAGACGACCTTCAACTGAACGGGTGTCCGACTATCGCGTCTTGGCTTTGCTTGGATGAATCCCCTCGCCGCTTGCTGTTGCGCAGCGGACTGCATCCACCATGCTCACGGGAACCGGTGCTGCGAGCCGTCCATAGAAGCGCCATGGTGAGCGGTTGGTCACCTCTGAGCGTGTCGTCGACGCGTCGATTTGGGTGACCGCCGCGAAGGGCCGGATAGTTGACCCGGTGAGTGAGCAGAACGGTCTTCAGATCAACTGGGTCAATTCCGCAGGTGGCGCCCTCGGCGCCGTGTCCTCGGCCGTCCTCTTGTCCAGCCTTGGAGCGGCCGGCACCCTGGTGGGTGCCGCGCTGGGCAGTTTGTGCATCACGGTCGGGGGTGCTGTCTACTCCCACTACTTGAGGATGACGAAGGAGCGTGTCGCAGCGCAGGCCCTCGCGGCGCGGCGTCCTGGTCGAGTGCGCGAGCCGGGGCCGGCCGAGGCAAGGCCAGTCGCCCAGCCCGAGGATCCTCGGCCCGAGGACCTGGACCCCACCGATCCAGTGGATGAGGAAAGGTCGCTGGGGCAGTTGTTTCGCGGCCTGCCCTGGAAGCGGATCCTCGCTATCAGCGCAGCACTCTTCGCGGTCGCGATGGCCCTTATCGTTGCCTTCGAGTTGTCGACCGGTCGTGCGGTGTCTACCTACACCGGTGGCACGAGCAACACCAGTGTCGGTACCTCGATCCCGGGCTGGAGCGGCACGGGGCAGGAGTCACCCGATGTGGAGCCCGACGTGCCGGCGCCGGGGGAGGTCCAGGACGGCGACGTGCCGCAGGAACAGGCGCCGGAGGAGGACGTGCCGCAGGAACAGGCGCCGGAGGAGGACGTGCCGCAGGAACAGGCGCCGGAGGAGGACGTGCCGCAGGACCAAGCTCCGCCGGAGGAGGACGTGCCGCAGGACCAAGCTCCGCCGGAGGAGGCACCCCAGCAGGAGCCCGCACCGGAGCAGCCGGCACCGGAGGCCCCCGCCCCGTAGGACTGCGGTCGGTCATCCACAGCGGGACGCCCCGTAGGGGATGACCAACTGCGCTCATGCCTGCCGATCATCGGCTGACACGCCTGAGGACGCCACTTAGCAGCAACAGAACACCGCCACTTGTCGACGAAAGTCACACCCATATGTGACAGCCGTTCGGGCAAACCTAATCTGCGGCTGTGCGACTTTTGGCGGAATGTGGCGGGGGATGTCATCGTCGCTAAAAGGTGGTGTCAGGGACCATCGCGACAGGGTGGGGAGAAGGCTAAGGACGCCTGGAAGGACGCCCCGAAGTAGTCTGTTCGTGGCGTCAACATGTACGGTGAGACCCCGTCGGCAGCATGGAAAGTTTCGCTGCGGGCGGGGTCTCACACCCTTTGCGGGTGGCTGCGCGGCGGGTCGTGAAGTTGGGTCCGCGCTGGCGCAAGGCCCGGGTGGCCTGGGACACCCCTGGCCGCCTTGGAGAGGAAGTGACTTGTGGTTGACACACCGGTACCGGTCAAGGAGCGGCCTCGGCGCGGCCACCGGCCGCCAGTGATTCCTGGGGCGAGCACCTCGCCCAGAGGTGAGGTAGCGCCGGTGAGCAATGTTGGTGTCGACCGTGGCAGGGTGGTTTTGTCCGGAGTGCAGACGGTCGCGCAATGGTCTGGCCGTTTTCTGTTGATCGCAGCGGCCCTGTTCGTACTGGTCTGGGCCCTTGGCCAGTTGTGGGTGGGTGTGCTGCCGGTCTTGCTGGCGCTGATCCTCGCCACGGTGCTGTGGCCACCAGTGGCCTGGATGACCGCGAAGGGTCTTCCTGCGGTGTTGGCTGCTGGGGTCACGTTGTTGGTGTCGTTCGGAGTTCTCTTCGGGGT
>JBBQNO010000151.1:0-5542 GCA_038330045.1 Actinomycetales bacterium
GGCGACCGGAGCTCTCGACCTGCCGCTGCCGGGTTCCGGGCGCACCATCGACCGCTGGCTGATCCTGGCCGAGATCGCCGCGGCGGACCTCGTGCTCGGGCGGCTCGCGGAGGCGCATGCCGATGCGCGCGCCATCTGTGCATTAGTCAGCTTGGCCTGCGTCGCGCCAAGACGCTAAGCCAGTTGCTTGCCACGGTCGATGGATCACTCGCCCAGGCGACACCAACCGAGGGCAAGCTGCCGGTCGACCATAATCCGAGCACCGCTCTCCAAGACGCGTACGTGTCACTGACCGCCAGAGCCTGCAGCTGATCTTGATATCGAAGGTACTCACTTGAGGCGGTGCCTGAGCTGAGAGCCGTAAGGAATGCCCGGGCGACGAGAACGTCAAGCCGACCATCCGCGAGGCCGTTCAGTTGGGCAAGCGTGTCGGCTTCGTCCAGGAGTCGCGTGCTGCGGGCCGGTTGCTCTGCTGCCCAGTAGAGCGCACCTGCTATGAGCCGACTTACTTCAACCCAGTGACCACGAGGCTCTTGGCTCACGGGCAAGCGCAAGGCAGCTTCGTCACGGCCGAGCCAGCCATCTACGAGGGCAAGTCCCGCCCGGAAGAGGTTAGCCAGGCCCTCATCCCGCACCTCTAGTGCTCGCGCAAGACCCGCCTCGTAATGTTCTGTGGCGAGGTCGAAAGCGCCCTCAGCGCGTGCCACGTCGCCTAAAAGGCGATGCTGATCCAGGTTGTGAGACCGAGCCACCGCAAGGGTTGAGAGTTCTGCGAAGTGACCACGCTTGAAGAGGATCAATGCATGCATGGTCCGCGCTGAGTTCGTCAAAGGCGAAACCGGAGCAGCCCTTAGCGCTTCGTCGTAAGCAGCTTGCGCTTCGACGAGGTGCCCGGCGCTAAGCAACGCGTCCGCGCGGAGACTTCGCACCCAGAAGTGGTTCTCCTCACTAAGATCGAGTTCATTACAGAGCGACAACTGCTCGGCGCCACTGATCGAGGAGACGTAGCGTAGACGGCCAACTGTATTGAAGAGCGAAGATAGCCCACCAGGAGCATCGCTTGTATTTGTCAAGGCGCGGATCATAATCAGCGCCCCACGCTTGTGGAGTGCTTGACCGACCCCACCTATCCAGTCACATGACAAACCATAGTCCTGGCTGAGTGCAAGTGCCGAATTCACGCAGTCTGCAACAAGCTTCGTATCGTCTGATGACGTGGCTGTTGATTCCAACCAGGCATACCCCCGCTGCGCGCTCACCCGCCAATCGGAAGCCGTCCAAGCCCCCACCGACTGTTGATCGGCCAACAGCGCAGAACGGAGGGCGTGAGGTAGCGCATGGGTAAGACCAGATGCATCGTTGTGCTCAATGAAGGTACGAGCAAGGAACCGGTTGATAAGGCTGTACGTACTACCCGGGCTCATAGCCCGTAAAGCCTCGCTGTCGAAGCGATCCAATACGGCTGCGCTCCGCAGCAAAGTTGCCTCGTCAGATGCCATGTCGGTGAGTAGCCTGGTGACTAATGCAGGAAATGACGCGGCCCAATCAGTGATTCCGACCGTGCCCGAGGCTAAAGACTGCTGAAACTTCGCGGACGCAAGGTCAAGGTGGAGGGGCCAACCACCGGATGTGTCGACGATCTGTGCTCTAATTGTGGCTGGGATTGCTGAGCGGCCCGACACGGTTACGCGTTGCACCAAATAACTGTCAGCGTCCTGACGACTAAGATTTCCAACTAAATAGGTCCCTGGCCCGCTGTCCACAAGATCGGGCCAGAGGTCGGGCCCCACGTAATCCAACTCTCCGTGCAGCTCGCCGCGCTGCCAGTCCAGCCTGTCCCGACCGGCTACAACAAAAAGGACGTTCGGAAGCAGAAAACAAGTTCGCTGGACCTGCCGTTCCACTCGACGACCTTGCAGGCGCAAGCTTTCGTATCCATCAAGCAAGATGACCGGAGGAGTGTGCGAAGCCTGCAGAAGGTCCCACGCTAACAGCGCAGGCATGAATGTCAAATTTTCTTCGGCGGTGGCTGCTTCCAAGAATAGCGAAAGAGGTGCGCACGAAGCAACGGCGTGACGTACGTTTCGTTGATCGCGAAGGAGTGTCGCAAAAGTCTGCGTCAGTCTGGTTGCCCCATGCAGAAGACCGGAGGTTGTCACGACAGAGCTAGCAACCTCCATCAGCGACGCCTCCACTGAACTCGAAAGGCCGACACGATCTGCGAGTCTACTAATCTTTGAATTCTTTTGAGTATAGTTGTGGAGTGTTTCGCCTGGGTGCACTTGTTGCCAATAAAAGGCAAGCGCGACATCGAACGCAATTAGTGGGACACCGAGTGCGCCAAAGACTGCTCGTAACTGGAGTACAAAGGCCTCGGGGTCAAATGCGCTTCCTTCAAAGTTGATGTACCCCGTAACGGCATTTTCACTGTCCTTCTCCAAACGCCGCAGCAGCGTCGTCTTTCCGATTCCTCCTGTTCCGTGATAGTTCAGTATGTTGTGCCGTGGCGCATCGGTATCCACCGATGAGCTTTCTGCACACCGGGCTAGACGGTCTCCCGCATGCGCGTAGGCTCTCATTTCGTCGAGACGATTTGTGAAAATATCGTGCGACGTAGCCGCGCCAGCACCAGGTCGAAAGAAGTTCGCAGCGTTGTTCATTGCATCTCCTCGCTTGCAACGGCACCTGCGTAACAGCGTACTATTCCCACATGACGAAGTCACCTATCAAGCTGTACTGGTGGAACGGCTCACCGAACTTCGGCGACATGCTCTCAGCGTTGCTGATCAAACGCCTTCTTGGTCGCGAGTCCATCTGGTCAGATCTCGTTGCAGCTGAATTGACTGGCTGCGGGTCCTTATTGCAGTGGATCACCCCTGTCCAGACCAGACGGGTTGCGCAGTTGGCGATATGGGGGTCAGGCTTCATCTTTGCCGACGAACCGCCGCCTGAACTCTACGGCGTCCACTACTACGCGGTCCGGGGCGCCCAATCAGCTTCGCTAGCAGGACTAACACCGAATTTGGTCCCTCTTGGAGACCCTGGCCTCTTGGCATCGCAGGTCGTGAGGAAAAGTGCACTTCGGCGCTCTGTGGGTCTCGTGCCTCACCTTTGGCATCGGGACGGCAGGGAATTCTCACACTTGGCAACTGAGCTGCAGGGTGCCGTGTTAATTGACGTCGCCCAGGATCCCGAGACGGTACTGGAGGCGATATCATCCTGCGAACTGATTGTATCAAGTTCGTTGCACGGCCTGGTTGTAGCGGACAGCTACGGTATTCCGAGTGTTTGGGCCAGCGCGGCCCCGAACTCATTTGGCGGTCGGTACAAGTTTGATGATTACTACAGTGCCTTCAATGCGCAGCGTTCACCGTTAGCACTAAGTGGCACCACGAGGTCGCGGGACGTTATGAACGCGGTCCAGTCGGCCTGCACGGCTTCCGCGCTATCTGCACTTCAAGAAGGGCTCTTAACCAGCTTCCCTGACCATCTCCGCTGATCGCTACCGCGACCGGAAGCCACCAACAGCCCGGGGCGATCGAGGTGCAGGCCCATAACGTCGGCGTGGCGCGGGCAGCCGGCTTCGCCGCCGTCCTCGCCCGGGAGGCGGGACGGCCGGCCGAGCAGATGTGGCTCGCCACCACCGACGCCGACTCCACCGTCCCCGCGGACTGGCTGGCGGAGCAGTTGCGCCTTGCCGCGAAGGGAGCTGAGGTGGTGGCCGGGACGGTTCGTGTCCAGGACTGGTCCGAGCAGCCGGCCGCGGCGCGGGACCGCTTTCACGCCGGCTACGGTCGGCCCGGTCGGGGGCATCTGCATGTGCACGGAGCGAATCTCGGCATGTCGGCCACGGCATACCTCGATGCCGGTGGCATCCCCCCCCGTTGGCGCTGGCCGAGGACCAGGCTCTCGTCGATGCGCTGCGCGGACACGCTCGCCGCCTCGTCGCCACCGGTCGTATCCCGGTCACCACCAGCGGCCGGCGCGAAAGCCGCACACAGGGCGGCTTCGCCGACCACCTGCGTGCACTGACCAACTAAGGACCCGCGACAGAATAATCTAGGTTTTTGGCTTTGAGGGCTCTACGGTTGTGCTATGGCCGAGAGCGGGCACGTCGCGGAGTCGCTGGCACGTCGGTGGGCGGTGTTGCGTCCGTACCTGGATGAGCGGCAGCGCCGGCTGCTGTTGGGAACCGAGGCGGCCGAGTTGGGTCGCGGCGGGGTGAAGGCGGTTGCGGAGGCGACCGGGGCGCACCCGGACACCGTCGCTCGTGGGGTCCGCGAGGTCCAGGGCCAATCCGAACCGCAGCGGCGGGTGCGTGCGCCCGGGGGTGGGCGCAAGAAGCTGAGCGAGACCGACCCGGAGCTAGCGGCGCAGTTGTCGGCGTTGGTGGACCCCGAGACGCGGGGTGATCCGATGTCGCTGCTGGTGTGGACGACCAAGTCGACCAAGAACCTGGCCGGTGCGCTGACCGAGCTGGGTCATCCTGTGTCAGACCGCACGGTGGCCCGGATGTTGCGCGCCCAAGGGTTCAGTCTGCAGGCCAACACCAAGGTCACCGAAGGCCGGCAGCATGAGGATCGGGACGCTCAGTTCCGCTACCTGGCGGCGCAAGTCGCGCAGTTCGCCGGGGCCGGTCAGCCGGTGATCTCCGTCGATGCGAAGAAGAAGGAGCTGGTCGGGGCGTACAAGAACAACGGCCGGGAGTACCAGCCGACAGGGCAGCCCGAGCACGTCAACGTGCACGACTTCCCCGATAAGGAGCTGGGCAAGGCGATCCCCTATGGCATCTACGACGTGTCGGCCAACACCGGCTGGGTCACCGTCGGCACCGACCACGACACCTCCGCTTTCGCCGTTGCCACCCTGCGCAGCTGGTGGGACACCGTCGGACGCGGCCGCTACCCGACCGCCGACCGGCTGCTGATCTGTGCCGACGGCGGCGGTTCCAACGGCTCCCGGGTCCGGGCCTGGAAGATCGAACTCGCCGCCTTCGCCGCCGACACCGGCCTGCACGTCACGGTCTGCCACCTACCGCCCGGCACCTCAAAGTGGAACAAAATCGAACACCGGCTATTCAGCCAGATCACCATGAACTGGCGCGGCCGGCCGCTCAAGACCCACCAGATCATCGTGGACCTGATCAGCAGCACCACCACCGCCACCGGACTCACCGTCCGCTGCATCCTGGACACCAGCGCCTACCCACTCGGAATCGCCTACACCGAAGCCGATGTCGCCGCGCTTCCCTTACACCGACACGACTTCCACGGCGAATGGAACTACAGTTTATCGCCAAGCGACACGCCGTAACAACACGAAGTTATTTCGTCGCGCACTGAGCCACTAACGCAGGACCTCCGGCCCTGCTTCGCTGACCTCGGGCTTGCGGGCACGGACGATGGCTGCGGCCGCATGCGCGTGCACCCGATGGGTCTGCTGGATCTCGACGTCGACGAACCCCGCATCGTCGAGCGCCTGCTGGAACTGCTGGCGGGTGAGCGCCCCGGCGATGCAGCCGGTCCACTGCTGCATGTCCGTC
>JBBQNO010000152.1:0-5518 GCA_038330045.1 Actinomycetales bacterium
GTCCCGAGACGGGCTCAGGCACCTCGGCATCAGGTTTGTTCACGTCCTCCGCTGCCTCGGGGGTTGCACCTAGGTTGGACTCGATGCACTCCACGAACTTGCCGAGCAACTTGTCAGAGACGTCCTGCATCACGCCGCGACCGAACTGCGCTGGCTTCCCGGTGATCGATAAGTCCGTCTTGACGTTGACCTTGGTGCCCGCGCCGTCCGGGGTGAGCGCCAAGTCCACGGTCGCCCCGGCGGTCCCGTTGCCCCGTTTGTCTTTGCCGCGGGCCTCGATCACCGCCTGATATCCGGTGTCGTCCCGTACGACAAACGCACCCGAGCCCGAATAGACCATGGCGATCGGCCCGAGCTTGACCTTGACCGTGCCGGAGAATTCGTTGTCGGTGGCTTCGGTCACGGTGGCACCGGGGAAGCACGAGCCCACCTGGTGCAGATCGGTCAGCAAGGCCCACGTGCGCTCAGGAGAAGCAGGGACGGTAAAGGAGTGGACGAGCTCCACGCCCTCAGCCTCCAGCCGCCGCGAGGACCGCGCGCCGAGTGAGGACACCGGCGAGGTGCTTGCGGTAGTCGGCGTCGCCGTTGAGATCGGACGGCGGATTGGTGCCCTCACCAACACCAGCGCAGACCTCGCGTAGCGCCTCGGTGGTGGCCTCTTTGCCGATCAACTGCTGCTCTAGCGACGCGGCCCGCAGCGGCGTCGAGCCCATGTTGGTCAGGGCGACCCTGGCCTCGGCGATCATCCCGCCCTCGGCGCGCACCGTGGCCGCAGCAGCGACAATCGACCATTGGTGGGAGACGCGGACAAACTTGGTATACGAACTCCCCCAGCCCGTGTGCTTGGGGATGCGGATGGCGGTCAGCAATTCACCCTCTTGGACCGCGGTCTCAAAGATGTCCAAGAAGAACTCATCGGCACCAACCGTGCGCTCGTTGCCGTCGGCCCCGGTAATCACCAGTTCTGCGTCCAACGCCACGATGGGAGCCCCCACGTCACCCGCGGGGTCGGCGTGCACCAAGGCACCACCGATGGTCCCGCGGTGGCGGATCTGCGGGTCGGCAACTTCGGCCACCGCCTTAATCAGCAGCCCGGCGTGCTCACTGACGAGGTCGCTGGCGAGCAGATCGGCGTATGTCGTCATCGCGCCTATGCAGATACGGTGACCGTCAGCGGTGCTCTCTTCTGACACCCCCGTCAGTTCGGCGATCTTGCCCAAGTCGATGACCATCACGGGGGCGTTGAGCCGCATGCGCAAGATGGGCATCAGCGACTGACCACCGGCCATCACCTTGGCGTCGTCACCGTGCTCAGCCAACAAGGCGAGCGCCTCCGCCACCGTCGACGGGGCGGCGTAGTCGAACGCGGCGGGGATCATTGGCCGGCTCCTTCGGTGTTGTTTCCGGCCAGCGCGCCCGGATCGTGGTGGTTGGGAGCGTCCGGATCGAAGTGCGGCATCGCGTCGGCGGTGGTCGGGTCGTCCGCACCGGCTTGCCCGTCCTGAATGGCGCGCCAGACGCGTTCGGGGGTGCACGGCATACGGATGTCTTTCACGCCGAACTGTCGGATTGCGTCCAGCACCGCATTGACTACCGCCGGGGTCGAAGCGATGGTGCCGGCCTCGCCGACTCCCTTGACGCCGAGATCGTTGCTCAGCGCGGGAGTGACCGTCCGGTCGGTGACGTAGTTAATGGTGTCGGCGCTGGTCGGCAGGGTGTAGTCCACGAAGGAACCCGAGACCAGGGTGCCGTTGTCGTCATACACCGCCTCCTCCCATAGGGCCTGGCTGATGCCCTGCACGAGCCCGCCGTGGATCTGACCCTCGACGATCAGCGGGTTCACCACGTTGCCGATGTCGTCGACGCAAACGTACGAGCGCATGGTGGCCTGCCCGGTCTCGGTGTCGATCTCCATCGCACACAGGTGGGTGCCGTGCGGGAAGGAGAAGTTGACCGGGTCGAAGGTGGCCTCGGCGTCCAGGCTGGGCTCCATGCCTTCGGGCAGGTCGTGCGCGGCGAAGGCAGCAAACGCCAGGGTGCCCAATCCGATGCCCTGATCGGTGCCCTTGACGTTAAAGTTCCCGTGCTCGAACTCGATGTCGTCGACGCTGGCCTCGAGCATGTGCGCGGCCAGCGGCTTGGCCTTCTCGATGACCTTGTCGGCCGCCTTGACCACGGCCTGGCCACCGACGACCAAGGAGCGCGAGCCGTAGGTGTCCATGCCCTTGTGGCTGACCTGGGTGTCGCCGTGCAGCACCTCGACGTCTTCGAAGGGGACGCCGAGCCGGTCGGCGACAATCTGGCTCCAGGCAGTTTCGTGACCCTGACCGTGCGGGGTGACACCGGTGACGACCTCGATTTTGCCGGTCGGCAGGACCCGAATATCGGCGTGCTCCCACCCGCCGGCGGCGTAGTTCAGTGCTCCGAGCACCCGGGAGGGAGCGAGCCCACACATTTCGGTAAAGGTAGAGATCCCGATACCGAGCTGGATAGGGTCACCTGATGCGCGGCGCTGATCTCGCTCGGCGACGAGGGCCTCGTAGTCGAACAGTTCGACGGCGCGGTCGGTGGCGGCTTCGTAGTTGCCGGAGTCGTATTGCAGCCCGGCGATGGTGTCGAACGGGAACTCCTCGTGCTTGATCCAGTTCATTTTGCGGAGCTCGAGGGGGTCGATACCGAGCTCGTCGGCGAGGTCGTCCATGATCCGCTCAATGGCGAACGTGGCCTCGGGTCGCCCGGCGCCACGGTAGGCGTCGGTCCAGGTTTTATTGGTGTAGACCGGAGTGCAACTGAAGTGGTAGGCATCGAACTTGTAGATCGAATTGAACATGAAGGCGCCGAAGATCGGCAACCCTGGACCAATCAGGGCCGCGTAGGCGCCCATGTCCGCGAGGAGCTCGACCTTCAGGCCCTTCACGATGCCATCCTGGGTGGCCGACAGGGTGAGCTTCTGCCACTGGTCTCGACCGTGGTGACCTGCCACAAGCGACTCGCTGCGCGTCTCGGTCCATTTGCACGGCTTACCGGTATGCCGAGCCGCCAGGAAGGTGATGACTTCCTCGGGGGTGACCTGCAGTTTCCCTCCGAAGCCGCCGCCGACGTCGGGGGCGATGACGCGGATCTTCGACTCTGGCACGCCGAGAGTCAGCGCGAGCATGACGCGCAGGATGTGCGGCACCTGGGTGGCCGACCACATGGTGATCTGCTCGCCGGTGGGGTCGACGACGACGGAGCGGGGTTCCATAAAAGCGGGTATGAGGCGTTGCTGGCGGTATTCGCGCTCGATCAGCACCTCGGCGTCGCGGATGGTGTCTTCCACGTCCTCGCCGGTGCCAGCATCTTTGGAGTCGAAGACCCAAGTAGCAGCGCGGTTGGTGCCAAGATCGGGATGGGCGAGCACCTCGTCTGCTGCGGCCTTCTTCAGATCAAGGGCGGCGGGGAGATCCTCGTAATCGACATCCACCAGCTCTGCTGCGTCGCGCGCCGCAGCATTGGTGCGGGCAATCACTACCGCAACGACTTCACCGGCGAACGCCACGCGGTCCACGGCGATCGAAGGATGATTGGGCGTCTTCTGCTCCGTGGTGATGGGCCACGCGGTGGGGAGTCCGCCTTGAATGTCCTTCACGTCCTCGCCGGTCAGCACCGCTATGACGCCGGCAGAGGCCTTGGCGTCGGACGTGTCGATCGAGGTGATCGTGGCGTGGGCAAACGGGCTGCGCACCATACTCAGGTGCAACATGCCAGTCAGTTGGATGTTGTCCGTGAACTTGGTGCGACCTGTGATCAACCGCTGGTCTTCCTTGCGGCGGCGTGACTTGCCAATCTCGGGTTCAGGCATTTCGGTGTCTTGAGCCTGGGTTTCTTGTTCAACTGTGGTCATGACTGCTGCGCTCCTGCCGCCTGCTGCACGGCCTTGACGATGTTTTGGTAGCCCGTACACCGGCAGAGGTTGCCCTCCATACCCTGACGGATCTCGTGCTCAGTGGGGTCGGGATTCTCCTTCAGCAGGTCTGTGGCCTGCATGATCATGCCCGGCGTGCAATAACCGCACTGCAGGGCGTGACACTCGTGAAAGGCCTGTTGAACGGGCGTGAGCTCACCGTTCTGGGCGATCCCCTCGATGGTAGTGACCTCGTGACCATCGGCTTGGACCGCCAGCATGTTGCACGACTTCACGCTCCGGCCGTCGAGGTGGACCGTGCACGCGCCGCAGTTGCTGGTGTCACACCCCACGACGGTGCCAGTCTTGCCCACCTGCTCTCGGAGGTAGTGCACGAGCAGGGTGCGGGGCTCGACGTCGTCGGTACACGCCAATCCGTCGACGTTGACGATGATGCGGGTCATGGATCCTCCAGGATTACGCAGGGACGGAGATCTGCTCTCTATTGATCATGACGTGACTTAGGTCACCCTGCAACGGCTTGAACCTGTGATTCTCCTGGGATTAAATTCCGGCCAGGTCTCTATGGCCGAAATCGTTCCCCTTGTGGAGCGGCGGCTCCCTAGTGCTGGCGGCCAACGCTAAAATGAAGCAGTCGCCGAAGTTGAGACCAGCAGGATGGCCGCTTCCCTTCCCAAAGTCCCGGTAAGCCTGCCGCGCGAGACGAGCGTGAACTGGTGTGACAGATACGACATCAACCTCGAGATCAAGCAATAGGGCATCGAGTCGGCGACTGAGGATGGGGTCACCGATCTGGTCGACGACGATTCCCGTCTCGAGATAACTGGCAGCCGAGAGGCTCACAAAATCAGCCGCGAGCGTCTGATCCACGAAGTTGCTCGATCAGCCATGACCAAGGGGGTCATCACTCGCAGCAGATCAACCATCAACTCGATCTGCCGCGCTGCGCTCCTGAAAAACTCACACCTTCCCGGCATTGACGGACGCCTTTGTGCTTTGATGTCCTTATTGCAAAAGAGTTGCAATAAGGAATCGAAGGAGTGTCCAGTGAGTCAGCCCAGTGCCGCACCCTCTGCGGCTGTCCCCGGTTTTATCGCGCCGCGATCCCACCTTCACCTGTGGACCCTGGCCGACGGCACCGGTCTGCACGCGCCGTACGCAGAAATGACCGTGGAACCAGAGACGATGCGACTGTGCTGCCACCTCTGCGGAAGATGGTTCGTCTCGTTGGGATCTCACGTCCGAGTGCACGGCCACACTGCGAACTCTTATCGGCACACCATGGGCCTCTGCCGGACTACCGCGCTGACCTCCGCAGTCCTTTCGACCTCGATCGCCGGGCGGCAATCCGCCGGGTACCGCCGCGATCCACAGGTCAGAAAGAACCTCGAGGACGGTCGAGCTGCGCGGATGACGCCGCGGACTCCCACAGCTACCCAGAGCGCAGTGACCGATGAGCCCGAGCAGCGCATTCGTCGTAGACGTGCCGCGCTGGCAGCAGGACGAGCCACAGTGGCCACTCAACGCAAGCACGCTTTGGCCACCATGCTCGACGAGCGCGGCTATACCGGCCTACACGATTTCCTGCGCCAGTCGTATGCCGAGGGTGCCGAC
>JBBQNO010000153.1:0-5486 GCA_038330045.1 Actinomycetales bacterium
CCGGTGGCGAGCCGGCCGGTGCCGCTCTCGAGCTCGCCGAGCTTCTCGCTTAGCAGGGCTTGCCCGGCGGCGACGCGGTTGCTGCCGGACTGTGCTCGCCGGAGCCCGGCGGCGAGCTGGTCGAGCCCGTCGGCAACCTGATCGAGGCCAGTCGCGAGACGGCCGTCACCGGATGCGAGCCGGTCCGCGCCGGCGGCCGCTTGGGCCAGCCCGGGCAGGAGTTGGTCGCGTTGGCCGGTGTAGATCTTGCGCAACCCCTCGCGCGAGCGGTTGCAGATGGGATCGGCGGTGCAGATCGGGTCGCCTTCGAGAGCCTCAACGATCATGCCGAGGCCTTCGACGGCCTCCGCGACCTGGTCGTGTGCGGTGCGGAGGCCCGCTGCCAGCCCGGCTGCGCCGTCGCGCAGCCTACGGGCGCCGTCGCGCAACTGGCGTGCTCCGTCGGCGGCCTGGCCAGTGCGGTCTGCGGCCTTCCCGAGGCCGTCGCCGATGCGGCGACTTCCGTTGCTGAGCTTGCCGGCGCCGTCTCGGGCCTTCCCGGCGCCGGTGGCGACCTGGTCGAGGGCATCACCCAGGTCGCCGGCACCGGAAGCGAGTCGCTGAAGTCCGGGCTCTCCGGATGCCAGCTTGCGGTCGGCCTTGCGGAGTCCGTTGGCCAGTTCTCCGAGCTGGTTGGCGATGGAGGCGGGTTTCAGCGGCTGGCCGGCGGGCTGGGTGATGCTGCGGACTTGGTCGACGCCGTCGACCTTGGCGAGTGCGATGCTCACAGAGTTGAGGACGGCCAGGTCGCGGGTGTTGGCCATGTCGTGGTCGGAGCGGATGAGCAGGTAGTCGGGCAGCGTCTGATTGGGCGGGAAGTGGTCTGCCATCGCTGCCAGCCCCAGGTTGCTGGGGGTGTCGGGCGGTTGAGCGGCTCGTTCATCGAAGGAGAGCTGCATGGTGGGCAGCGCGAGAGCGAGCAGGACCAGTACCGTCACCCCCGCGACCAGGATCCGTGCTGGGTGCCGGGCGACGAGACGGCCGGTGCGGGCCCACCCTGAGTTTGCTCTGCTGGGCGGAGCGGGGCCGATGCGCGGCCCGAACCAGCGCATCAGTGCGGGGGTGAAGGTGAGGCTGACTGCCACGGTGACCCCGATGCAGATCGCCATCGGGGGGCCGGTGGTGGCAAAGATGGCCAGATCGGTGAATCCCAGGCAGATGGCGCCCAGGATGACGGTGGCGGCCGAGGCCAGCAGTGCCGGGCCGACCCGCGAGACCGACTCTGCGACCGCGTCGAGGGGTTCGAGGCCGTTGCCGTACTCCTCGCGGAACCGGGAGATGAGGAAGACGCAGTAGTCGGTCCCTGCACCCAAGGTGATGGCCACGACGAACGCGTCGGTGTAGGTCGACAGAGCCAGCCCGTGCTCGCCGGCCCAGGCCAAGGCGCCACGGGTGCACAGCAGGGCGATCCCGATCGTCGCCAGCGACACCAGGACGGTGGTGACCCGGCGGTAGACCAGCCACAAGATGCCAATCAGAAGGGCCAGGGACACCGCGGTGATCTTCAGCGAGGCGTCGTTCACGGCCGTGGTCAGATCCGAGATCATCGCCGGGTCCCCGGTCACGTGGACGTCGGTGCCTGGTGGGGCATCGAGATCGTCGACGACCGAACGAAGCCACTGCACGTCATCATCCGACGCCGGTGAGCCGACCGCGGACCGCAAGCCGACAACAAGGTACGTCGCCTCCCCGTCCTTGCTGGTCAGCGAGCGTCGAGCCTCGGGCTTGCCGAGGTAGTCCTGGACCTCCGAGACCCGCTCCGGCTCGTCCTCGAGAACATGCACGACGTCGGCGTAGACCCGACGGTCCTCGGCGCTCAGGCCGTTGTCATTGGTGACGACCACGAACACGTACGACTGAGTGTTGCCAGACCCGAACGCGGAATCCATCACCCTAAGCCCCTGCAGGGTCGGGGAGTCCTCGGGCAAGAACGCGGTACTGCTGCGCTCGACCACCGTCCCCAGCGGGGTCACCAACAGCGACAGCGCGGCTGCGGCCAGCACCCAGCCGCCGACAACCACGACCGGGAACCGCACGCCAATCGAGAGGACCGTGCGGACCCACGAATCGAGCCTCACGCCCCGTCGCTCGCGGCCATCAGGGACCCGGTGCCGGAGCTTGCTCATGGCACGGTGTCGGACAGCGGATGGAACTGGACGGGAAGGCCGTCGACGGGTACGGGCAGCGACGTGTTGTCCCACCGCACCTGGTAGTCATCGGCCACTGTCCAGCGGTGCGCACGAAGCATCTCGTGCAGGATGGCCTTGACCTCCAGGATGCCGAAGTGCATGCCGATGCACTTGTGCGCTCCGCCGCCGAAGGGGATCCAGGCGTTGCGGTGAGACATGTGCTCGGCACGACCGCGCTCGAACCGGCCGGGGTCGAAGTCATCGGGGTTGGTCCAGATGCTTGGGTCGAAGTGGTTCACCGCCGCGGCCACGGCGACGAGAGTGTCCTTGGGGATGAAGTGACCTTCGATCTCGGCCGGCTTGACGGTCTTGCGCATCACCAGGGGCACGGGCGCGACCAGCCGCAAGGACTCCTTGATCACCAGGTCGAGGGTGCTCAACCGCTCCAGCGCATCGATGTCCAGCGGTCCGTCGCCCAGGCAGAGGGACTCCTGGCGAGCACGGTCCTGCCACTCGGGGTGCTTGGCCAGGAAGTACGTGACCGCCGCGGTGGTGATGGTCGAGGTGTCGTGCGCAGCCATCATCAAGAAGATCATGTGGTTGACGACATCTCGGTCGCTGAAGCTCTCACCGTCCGCGGTGCGTGCTTGGCAGAGCCCGGCGAACAGGTCGTCCCCGGTTCCCGACCGGGCGGCCGGCAAGTGCTCGAAGAAGTAGCCCTCGAGCACCTTCCGCCCCTTAACCCCGGCTCGAAAGCGCGTGCCGGGAAGAGGAATTCGCACAATGGAGCTAGCTGCGCGGACCGTGGCCACGAAGGCGTCGTTGACGGCGCGGGTATCCCCGCCTCCGCGGCCGCCCATGAAGACGTCGGTGGCGATGTCGAGGGTGAGCTCCTTCAGCAACGGGTAGAGCCGCACTGGTTGCTCTGTGGGCCAGCTGGTGACGCCGGCGCGCGCCCGTGGCGCCACCTGGGCGACGTAGCCGGCGAGCCGGCCACGCACGAAGGCCTCCTGCATGATCCGGCGGTGCGCGAGGTGCTCGCCGAAACTCAGCAGCATCAGGCCACGGTGGAAGAACGCGTCGATCAGAAACGTCCACCCGTCCTGGGAGAACGCCTTCTCCTTGTTCGCCAGCACCGCCTGCGTGGCCGCAGGGCCGGCCACCACGACTACCTGGGTCCCGAAAGCACCCATCCACGAGACCGGGCCAAGGCGCGCGTATCGCTCGCGACCGAGATCGGACCCGAAACGGATGTAGTCGAGGGTGTGACCCAGCAACGGCAGCCCTTGGTCACCCTTGACGGCTGCCAGCCCGCTGCCGGTCGGCGCCTTCGCCAACGTCCGAACCGGCCAGCTCCGGCTCATCGAACGCAGCGCCTCGTCCACCCGGTGGGGAAACCGCAGCAGCACCACCGAAGAAGTACGGCGCCGCAGTGGGTGGCTCCACGAGGCGAGCAACGGGGTCATCGACACGCTCCAGTCGTTACCGGGTTCCGAACTCATAGTTTGTACTGGCAGTTCAAGATATGATCCTGGACGCGGTGGGCGACGAAGTCAACCGTGGGCGTCACCGGCGGTCGAGCGAAGGGGAACGAAGGTGCGACAGGTACCGGCAAAGTTGGCGAGCAAGCTCTACGGAGCTGCCGAACTCATCGCCGAGCGTGGGTTGGCCGATGCCAAGATCGACGAGATCGCCGAGGCGGCCGGCATCCCGAAGGCCACGCTGTACTACTACTTCAGCGGCAAGGACGAGATCTTGGCGTTCCTGCTCGCTGACGTGCTCGAACTCATCGCGGGCGAGGTCGGCACCGCTGTGTCGGCCCCTGGCGACGCGCGGGACCGCCTGGAGTCTGCGGTCGAGGCGCAACTCCGGGTGATGCTCGAGCATCCCGCTCTTTGCCGGGCACTGGTCGGCGACCTCGGCCGCGCTACGCGCCTGCCCGAGCTGGCCGTCGCACTACAGGCCGCGTTTCACCAGCCCATCGAGGATCTGCTTGCTGAGGGCGTCACTGACGGCACCCTTCGTGGGGTGAACCACCCGAGTGCGGTCGCTCTGAGCATTTTCGGTGCGATCACGGTGGCAGGCTTGAGCGTCGCGGTCGAAGGACCCTCGGACGACCCGGCCAAGGATGCTGCGCGCACCGCCGCATCCATCTGTGACCTCCTGCTCAATGGTCTCGCCACGCCTTCCGCGAAGAAGCGCCAAGCCAGCGAGGGGAGCCCGTGAACATCTCGGACGTCCTCAACAGCTGGGCGGAGAACTTCCGGCCACACCCAGATGGCGCGCAGCTGCCACCCCACCACGACCGCTGCCTCGGGTGCGGACCCGACAACCCCCACGGACACCACCTCGTGGTCCATCGCCGAGGCGAGGAGGTGCACGCGGTTCATGTGTTTAACGAGAGCCACGTGGGCGCCCCCGGCATCGCGCACGGCGGCGCCGTGGCCACTGTCCTCGACGACCTCTTCGGCTTCCTGCTCTACTTCACCGGGGCGCCGGCGGTCACCCGGCAACTCGAGATGCGCTACGACGCCCCCGTCATGCTCGGCACCAGCTATGAGCTTGCCGCGCGGGTCGTAGGCGACGAGGGCCGCAAACTGTTCGTGGAGGCCGAGATGCGCGCAGCGGACGGGCCACTGGTCGCCTATGCGTCAGCGCTGTTCCTCCGCGTGGACATAGCCCACTTCGAGCGGGGTGGCGCCAGCGCCAGGGCCGACCTCCCAGACTGAAACGCACCTTCCAAATCGACCAGAAGGACCACAACGGCCTTCGCGGCCTTCGTCATGTCATGCAGCGCGCGGGAGTCATGCCCGCGATCGGTTCGTCATGACGGGCAACGAGGCTGTCGCGCTGAGGTGCATGGGGCATCGCTCGAATGAGATTCGAGCCATGCCACGTTTACTCCCCGAAAACCTCGACGCAAGCCGCCTAACGAGGTCTGACGGCATCAAAAGGAGTGAGTGCAGTCACGACTGTCGCGGTGCGTTTGTGCAGGTCAGAGCACTACGCGTCAAAAGGCAGCAAGCAGGGGCGCAAGCAATCACCACCACACTATGAGTCCAGAGGTCGCAGGTTCAAATCCTGCCCCCGCTACAAAGAAAGTGGCTCCTGACCTGCGGAAACGCAGATCAGGGGCCACCTGTTTTCTTGAATCATTTCGACTCGTGTCGCGCTTTGCTCCCCGAAAACTGACCTGAGACCTGGCTCGTGCGCTGGCACTCAGGCGCACCCAGCACCACGAGTGGAGCGGAAGACTCCCCCCCTTGCGACCTCGTGTCGCTGGTTCAAATTCCTCGGCGTGCCATGCGAGAGCGTTGC
>JBBQNO010000154.1:0-5469 GCA_038330045.1 Actinomycetales bacterium
AACGAGATTTGGGGCCTGCAGAGCCAGATGACGAACTACTTCCTGCCCCAACAGAAACTCATCTCCAAGGTCCGCGACGGCGCGAAAGTGACCAAGAAATAGGCTCTCCTGACATACCTGTGGGCGCCTGAGGGCGCCTGAGCGGGCGCACGCCGTTCCCCGCGTAGATTTCTGAGTTGTCAAGGACCAGAAGCCAGTGATCGGAGAACGGCGTGCGTGATGTCAGCCTATGGCGGGCCCTGTTGGGCGTCGAGAAGGCCGTGGTCGAGCGGGTCGAGTTCGACGAGGACCTGGAGGTGTTGGTCGCCCATGTGCGGCCGACCAAGCGGGCGCGGAGTCGGTGCGGGGTGTGTGACCGTCGCAGCCCTGGTTATGACGCCGGTTCGGGTCGTCGTCGGTGGCGGGCGCTGGACCTGGGCATCATCCGGGCCGAGGTGGAGGCCCACGCGCCGCGGGTGGTCTGTCGGTCCCACGGGGTGGTGGTCGCCGCGGTGCCGTGGGCGCGTCACGACGCCGGCCATACCTACACCTTCGATGAGACGGTCGCGTGGTTAGCGACGCAGGCATCGAAGTCCACGGTGACGCAGTTGATGCGCATCGCGTGGCGCACGGTCGGGTCGATCATCACCCGAGTCTGGGCTGACGTCGAGGCCAACTGTGACCGGTTGGCCGGGCTGCGGCGGATCGGGATCGATGAGATCAGCTACAAGAAGGGTCACAAGTATCTGATGGTCGTCGTCGACCACGACACTCGCCGGCTGGTGTGGGCCGCGCCCGGACGGACCATTGCCACGGTGGGTGAGTTCTTTGATCTCCTGGGCCCCCAGCGGTGCGCCCAGATCACCCACGTTTCGGCTGATGGGGCCGACTTCATCGACACCATCGTGGCCAAGAGGTGTCCGGGTGCGGTCCGGGTAGCTGATCCTTTCCATATTGTGAAGTGGGCGACTGATGCTCTGGATGAGGTGCGTCGCGGCGCCTGGAACGAGGCCCGGGCCCAAGCCAGGACTGAGCCGAAACGTGGCCGTGGACGTCCCCGGGCCGATGCGCCACCGCGACCGGCAAGCCAGCGGGCCACGGCGTTGAAAGGTGCCCGGTACGCGTTGTGGAAGAACCCGGACAACCTGACCGAGAACCAGCAGGCCAAGCTGTCCTGGATTGCCACCACCGACCCGAAGCTGTATCGGGCCTACCTGCTCAAAGAGGGCCTGCGAGTCGTCTTTGCACTGCCCTACGACGCTGCCGTCGAAGCCTTAGACCGGTGGATCAGTTGGGCGCGTCGCTGCCGGATCCCGGCCTTCGTGAAACTGCAGAAGAGCATCGTCAAACACCGGGCCCGGATCCTGGCCGCGATCGAGCACAACCTGTCCAACGGGCTCATCGAGTCGACCAACACCAAAATCCGGCTGATCACCAGAATCGCGTTCGGCTTCCAATCCGCCGAAGCCCTCATCGCCCTGGCCATGCTCAGCCTCGGCGGCCACCGCCCCGTCCTCCCCGGTCGGAAATGACCCACAGATCAGTCAGGAGAGCCACAATCATGCTGCAATCTGCACCCGGTCGCGGAGCCCTAGTTTGCGCAGGATCACTCCGACGTGGGTCGTTACCGTCCGTCGACTCGCTGGCAAAGATCAACCTCCCGACCTCGACGTTCGACAATCCTCACGCCACCGATGACACCTATGGCCACGAGATCTATGAAGCCCACGAACATGCCGAACGACGAAAAGGAAGTGTGGGTAGGGCGAGCAACGCACAAGCACTGTGACCGTGTTCGTCGGCCACCAGGGTCTGAGTTGTTCAGCTCGCTCGGATCTGTTGATCGCGGGCTCAAGCGTGAGGGCTGCCTCGGTCGTAATCATCGTGGCGAACCTAGGCTCGGGCGCACCCAGCCCACATCCTCCTCCGGTGCCGACCGGGTGCCTTCGACGCTACGTCAGATCGCTCGCAGGGGCCTTCGGTTGAGGGTGTTGCCACTTCCTGAGGGGTCGTGCCGTGCCACCACCTGGCATCACCGGTGCACACGTGGCATCACCGTCCATAGATAACCAGGCCACGAGTGGTGTGTCGAGTGGCGGGCGTGGCGAAACCGGCATACGTTCGGGTGTTGGTCAGATACCTGGCCTACGCCTCAAAGTAAGGGAGTGTCATGGCAACCATTCTATGGATCATCGCGGTGATCCTGGTCGTCTCAGGGATTTTTGCGCTCATACGCAAGCAGTTCTTGTGGGGAGCCGTATTGATCATCGTCGGCCTATTGGTGGGGCCCGGCGGCGTCAGCATCTTCACCTAGAGCAGACCTCAGCCCACGCTCGGCGGACACAAGGCTGAGCGTGGGTGCTGCTGGCCCTAAGCGCGCTCGATATGACCCGAGTACTCACGCCGCCGATGTCGACCTGGGGCCGAAAGGCCGCCGAACGGCGGCTCGTAGAGGCTCCATCTCGGAGGCGAGTGCTTCAGGTGCCGCCACGTCCTGGGGTCATTGCGAAGCGACTCTCCTCTGCCCGCAGGGCGGCCCGGCGTGCGGCTTTTCGGCCGCCAGGATTGCCGTGGGCACCGCCTCCCGGTGACTCACTCGGACTCCGGGGACCGTTCACCGAGGTCGGCGAGCTGTTCGCGTACGCGAGTGAACGCATCCTGGGAGATAGCGCGCCATAGTTGCAGCGCGAGCGCTGGATCGCTTCGTTCGACGTCGGCGAGCGCGGCAGCACTCAGCACTTCAACCTCGAGTGCTTCCAGAGCGGTGACGGTGGCGGCGTGTCGCCCATCGCCGATGAGTCCGAACTCGCCGAACGACATACCCGGTCCGAGCACCGTGAGCCGCTGCTGATCCCCCTCGGAGTCAGCGACGGTGGTGTCCACCAGTCCGCGGATGATGATGAAGAGCCCACGGAACTCCTGGTTCTGGCGCAGCACCACATCACCCTGAGCGAAGCGCTGGCGTGTCATCGCCGTGATCAGCGCGGCACTGGCGGCGTCGTCCAGGCCGGATAAGACGAGGGCATCTGCGGCATCGACCTGCGCCGCGTGGCTAGGGGCACCGCAGTATCGGGCCAGCACCTGTTCCTCCACCCATTCGATGGCCTGGCGTCGCAGCTCGAACACATGACGCGGGCCGGTGCCTGATTCGGTGCTGACCCGGCCGGCGTCGTCGACCACCACGATGACCCGACCCTGTTCGGCGTATGCGGCGGCCACCCGCTCCAGGGCGTCTCGGGCAAAGGCGATGACGTCGGTGATGCGCCGAATGTCGAGCACCACAAACTCCACCTCAGTGGGCAGCTCAACCAACTCGCGCACCACCGACTCGGCGGCCCCGAAGGTCAGGTCACCCTGCACCTCGATCACCACGGCACGATGGCCGTGAAGCAGGAGCGATTCCTGAGCCACCGGTTGGCGTCGCACCCCTGAAGGCGCCTCGGTGATCGGATACATCACCCGGACAGCCTCGTGCGACACGTGGGCGCCGCGCATCAGGTGCAGATCGAACGCACTGCTCAGGCGCTCGCAAGCCAACACTCCACGCACCGAGTTGCCGTGGTGATCCAGGCGCGGTGAATACACCGCGATCCCGACCTGGCCCGGCACAACCGCGATGATGCCGCCGCCCACCCCCGACTTCGCGGGCAGCCCCACCCGCACCATCCACTCCCCGGCATCGTCATACATTCCGCAGGTGGACATCACCGACAGCACTCGCGAGACGACGGTCGGCGACAACACGCGCTCACCGCTGACCGGGTGCACCCCGCCGGTGGCCAGCACCGCAGCCATCATCGACAGGTGGCGCGCGGTCACCGTGATGGCACAGGCCGCGAAGTAGTCGTCGGCGGTGCCCTCGGCCGAACCGTCAATGACGCCGAAGCTGCGCAGCAGATAGGCCAGCGCTAGGTTGCGATCCCCCTCGTGGCGCTCGATTGCCAGCACCTCGTCGTCGACTCCGAGCTCGCGGCCGGCCAACGTGGAGTATGCCGACAGGATGCGGGCAATTCCCCCGGTCTCCCGAGGATCGGGCGGGGTGCTTTCGCTCACCAGTGAAGCTGCTGCGATGGCCCCGGCGTTGATCAGCGCGTTGGCCGGGCGACCGGTGCCGGCCTGCAAGGAGATCTCGTTGAAGGCCTCACCCGAGGGTTCGACGTCGATCTTCGCGTCGACGGCCTCGAATCCACTGTCGGCCAAGGCCAGGGCATAGGTGAACGCCTTGGAGATCGACTGGATGGCGAACCCGGTGTCGGCATCACCAGCGGAGTAGGTCGTGCCGTCGAGCGTGGTCAGCGCAATGCCGAACTGGTCCGGGTCCAGCCCCGGCAGCAACTCGGCATACCCCGCGATCTCTCCCTCGATGCTCGGCAGTAGGTCGCGATGGAGTGCGTCGAGGTAATCCTGCAGCGGTGACTTCACAGGAGTCAGTGTGGCCGATCTGCGGTAGGCCCGCACGCCTCGCTCGCTCGTGCTGCAGGGCCAGGTCTGAAGAACGCCACGGCATACCCTCGCGTCTTGTCGGGCTTTGGCTTACATTGAAGAAATCGTGTGACATCGACGTCATACAAGACTGGAGACGGCCATGAGTTCGATCGCCCTTGCCCTTATCGGGATCACCATGATCCTGGCCGGGTATCTGCTGTATTCGCGGTATCTGGCCAGCAAGGTCTACGCGCTGCAGCCGGACGCGGTCGTCCCGTCGCACGCCCTGGAGGACGGCGTCGACTACGTCCCGACCAATAAATACGTGCTGTGGGGTCACCACTTCACGTCGGTCGCCGGTGCCGCTCCCATCGTGGGGCCGGCCATCGCGGTCATTTGGGGATGGTTGCCAGCCTTCCTGTGGGTCACGATCGGCACCGTGTTCTTCGCCGGTGCTCACGACATGGGCGCACTCTGGGCCTCGACCCGCAACAAGGGTCGTTCCATGGGCGCGTTGTCGGAGCGCTACATCGGTCAGCGCGGCAGCAACCTCTTCCTCGTGGTCATCTTCTTGGTTCTGCTGATGGTCAATGCGGCCTTTGCGGTCGTCATCTCCGGTCTGCTCGTCTCGACACCGACGGCCGTCATCCCGACGTGGGGCGCCATCGTGGTGGCGCTGATCATCGGGCAGGCGCTCTATCGCGGCTGGGCCAGCCTGCCGGTGGTCTCGGTGGTGGGCGTGGTTGCGCTCTACACCATGATCTTGTGGGGCAACGTGATGCCGCTGTCCCTGCCGGACACGATGCTCGGTCTGCCCGCCAACTCCGTCTGGATCATCCTGCTCTTCGCGTATGCCGGCGTCGCCTCCGTCTTGCCGGTGTGGATGCTGCTGCAACCTCGGGACTACATCAACGGACTCCAACTCTTCCTTGCGCTAGGCCTCCTCTACGTCTCGGTGCTCATCGCTGCCCCCACGATCGTGGCCCCGGCGTTCAACTCCGACGTGCCGGAGGGCACCCCGGGTATCGTCCCGTTGCTGTTCGTCACCATCGCTTGCGGCGCCAT
>JBBQNO010000155.1:0-5407 GCA_038330045.1 Actinomycetales bacterium
ATGTCCAGATCCAGGTCCCGCACCAGCAACTCCTCCTCACTCGAGGAACCGAGGTCGCCCACGTAGTTGCCGCGCGGATCCACCACCTGGCTGGTTCCGTAGAAGTTCACCGCCTCATCGCCGTACTCGTTGTCCTCGAGACCGACGCGGTTCGGGGCGAGGACGAAGTAGCCGTTCGCGACGGCGCGTCGAAGCGTTGCACGATGGGCCCGTCGGCCGGCTCGGCGTAGCGGTAATGCTTTTGGTCCTGGGTGATCCCGAAGTGCGGGCCGTCGAAGAGTTCCTGGAAGCAAATGATCTGGGCTCCCTGTGCGTGGGCGTCCCGGGCGAACTGTTCGTGCTTGTCGAGCATCGACTCCTTGTGGCCGGTCCACGTGGTCTGGGTAATTTCGGCACGAACGATCATCATGAGCACTCCGATGGCCAACTCAATGGGGTGATGTAGAGCACATTCTGCTTGCACCACACTTCGTCAGCACATCCTCACTGTCAAGGGACCTTCGCCTCGGCAGGCGTCGTTAGCGGCGGCCCTAGACCGTCGAGAACGACCTTGCCCTCCAGTGGTGCGGCAACTTTGATAGAGCGTTGAGGTTGATACAGCGGGACATCATCGCTAAGGCTCGTCCGGCCAGTGTCGAGGACCGAGCGGTCGAGAGGCACTTGGAGGGTGACCTGTTGTCGGCGGATCAACTTTCTGCCGCTGAACGCTAGGAGGCCTTACTATTTCGGACGGGCGAGCATCACGGAGTGCGCCCGGAGGGGTCGTGCTGATGAATCGCTTGCCGGGTTCTTCGCTGGTGGCGTGGTTCTGGGTCGGCTCGGTGAGCCTGTCCGCTCTCATCCTGGCCACCCCTTACCTCCAGTTCGCCTACCGAAGTCGGGACCTGCACGTGGCCGTCAATGTGGTGGATGGGTGCATCGCGTTGCTGACGGCCTACCTACTTCTGGGCCGTTTCTTGCGCAGCAACGCCTGGCGAGACGGCCTGCTTCTGATGGGCATGGCCCTTCTTGCCGCTGCTGGGATCGCGGCGCCCCTCACCGATGCTCTCGTCTACGATGTGGCCCACGGAACCCTGGATGCCTGGCTACCGATGGGCATCCGAACAATCGCCGCAGCGCTGGTCGCGGCAGCCGCCCTCGTCGGAGGCGTCCGACTGGTGCCGCGTAGTTCTATGGTCCGCGGGGCGGTTGCCGCGCTGATCGGCATATTGATCGGTGGCACTTTCTTGCTGTGGTCCCTGCGCGGTCGACTTCCCCAGGCACTGAACCCAGAATTGATACCCACCGACACGCAACTCCCGACGCTGAGCGGCCATCCGATGCAGTTGCTGCTCGAACTGCTCGTCGCGGCCTGCTTCGCGGCAGCGTCACTTCGCTTCGGACGGGACGCCAGCAGATCTGACGACGAGTTACTGCGCTGGGTCGGTCCCGCGTGCGCACTGGCCTCGGTCTCCCGAGTGCTCTACTCCCTGTTCCCATCCACCCGGAACGAATGGCTTTACACCGCCGATCTATTCCGCACCGCTTTTTATCTGCTGCTTCTCATCGGGGCTGCGCGCGAGATCCGCAACTACTGGCAGGCACAGGCCGAGATCGCCGTCGCAGCCGATCGCCGGCGAATGGCCCGCGACCTGCACGACGGGGTCCTCCAGGAACTCGTCTTCATCCGTGGGCGGGCGTTCTCGATGCCCGAAAACGACCAGAATCGGCTCCTCGTGCTTGACGCCGCCGGTCGTGCTTCCGATGAAATCAGGGGAGCGGTACATGCGCTCGCGGCCGACCACGATGAGTCACTCCCCCGACTCCTACGACGAGCCGCCGACGGACTGGCCGCGCGCCACGGCGCGGGCGTGTTAGTGGACCTTGACGAGCATGTCGACGTACCGGTAGAGCACCGCCAGTCGCTGGTTCGAATCCTTCGCGAGGCCGCACTCAATGCCGTGCGCCACGGCACAGCGACCACGGTGCGGGTAAGCCTGTACGCAGACGACGACGGTCGGCACCTTGTCGTGGCCGACGATGGGGAGGGGTTCGACCCCGGGCGCGTCTCGGCGAGCGGCTTCGGATTGACCAGCATGCGCGAGCGCGCGGAACGAATCGGTGCCACGTTGGTCATCACCTCCGCTCACGGTGCGGGCACTCGGGTGGAGGTGACCTGGTGAGCGACCAACTCACGGTGGTGATCGCCGACGATCACGCTTGGGTGCGGGGACAGATGCGCGCCGCGCTTGAGGCAGCCGACTGTGCGGTGCTGGGGGAAGCCGCCACGGCCGACGATGCCGTACGTCGGACCCTTGAGCTCGCTCCTGACGTGGTCCTGCTGGACATCGATATGCCCGGCTCGGGCATTCGTGCCGCGGAGCAGATCGCCCGGGCAGATTCGGCATCGGTGGTGGTCATGCTGACTGCTTCGGAGAATGATGACGACCTGTTCGGATCCTTGCGTGCGGGAGCGGCCGGGTACTTGCTCAAGGAGACCCCGCCGGATGAGTTGGGTGACACCCTCCGAGGTGTGTTGGCCGGACGTGCGCCTCTCTCCCCGCGGTTGGTCGCGAGGGTGCTCGATGAGTTCCGT
The DNA here is from genome assembly GCA_038330045.1 of Actinomycetales bacterium. Lineage (GTDB taxonomy): Bacteria > Actinomycetota > Actinomycetes > Actinomycetales > Dermatophilaceae > Ornithinicoccus. Next base: position 2,576 of record JBBQNO010000155.1, read on the forward strand.
GTCCCTGCGCGGCGCCGCTTCGGCCGCAACTCCCCAGCCGCCTCCAAGCTCAGCCCGCGCGAATGGGAGGTCATGCAGTTGCTCGCTGAAGGACTCACCACCTCCGAGGTCGCCGCACGTCTGTTCTTGTCCGCGACGACCGTGCGGGTTCATCTGTCCACCTCGCTGCACAAGTTGCGGGTCGGGGATCGTGCGGACGCCATCAGGCTCCTGCGCGAGGGGGACTGCGGCCCGAACGGCTGAGGCCCCGGCCGGGATGTCCGGTCGGGGCCTCAGGAGGGTGTTCTCAAGGCAGTGGGCGAGTCACCTGGTGTAGATCACTTGACTTTGAACAAGGCCGCGATCGTGCTGTCGCCCTGCGTGGTCATCTTGACCTTGTAGCAACCGACCTTGGTCGGAGTCTTCCAGTTCTGGATGAACTGGCCGCCCAGCGAGTCGTAGCGCAACACGGTGGAGCCGGTGTTCAAGGTCTGCTCGACCGCGTCGGTTTCCGCGCTGGGGTTGCACGTCATCGTGGTCATCGTGATCGACTTGACCGCTTCGACGCCGGTGAGCTCATCGTCGAGGTCGAAGATTCGGAACTTCAACGGCACAGTGGAGCCACCCTTGACAGTGTTGACGACCCCGCTCATATCCACCGGCGAGAAAAAGCCATTGACCGTCAAAACCCGCACGATATATGAGGACGTAGTGGTCGAGACATTGCCGGCGTTATCGGTGGCTGTGGCGGTGAGAGTGTGGGACCCCAGATCCGATGAATAGCCGGTGACCTGGCAAGAGGCGAGACCGGAGGTTGCGTCGGAGGCGGTGCAGGTTGGAGCGACCGGCACGGTCGAGGGGAAGTAACGCGCCCCGCCGTCCGGACCGCCTTGGAACGTCACGTCGGTGGGAGCCGTCGCATCGCGCTTGATGCTCACAGTCCTCGATGACGTACCACCCTGGCTGGTGGCTGAGCACGTGTAGTCAGTGGACACCTGATCCACGGTGACCGCGCTATCTCCACACCCGGAGGTCACCAGCGAGGCGGGGCTCTCGAGCTCGCTCACTGCCCAGGTGAGAGAGACATCTGTGGTGTGCCAGCCGTTGGTTCCGCTCGGCGGGGATGGGGTCATCGTGGGGGTAATCACAGGCGGCGTGGTGTCAGCCGGGGGCGGCGGCGTTACAGTCTGGACCCTGAGGTTGAACGCAGCCTGTGTCGGGTTATACGTCCCGGTCCCGCTGTCGGATACGCTTACCGTGATCGGGTACGTGCCATCCGTGGTGGCTCTGAAGACCACCGGCTGGTTGGTTCCGCACGTGTTGAACGAGAGGCTGGCTGGGCTTGCCGTGACGCCGACGGGTGTGTGGATGCTGACAATTGCCGGAGAGCCATCGGCGGCGTTGCACCCGGCTTGGCCGTCGTTACCGAAACCGGTCGCGGAAATACTGTAAGAGACGGTAGCCGAGCCGTCCGGATTATCGATGGTTGCGCCAGCCGAACTCATGCCCACGCTGTTCTGGACATTATCGGCGCTAGCCGGCACCGCGCTGAGCGCGAGGCTCAGTGGCACCAGCGCGGCCAAGGCTACGAGCCTGGCGGTTAAACGTGAGCGTCCCATGGCAATGTCTCTTCTCAGGTGATTGAAGTGAGTTTGGACGACAACCCCGAAGTGACGTCACGCCTAGTGGCACCTCGATTGGAACACGGAAAACGACGACCTAGACGCCAGGCTACGCACTTTATGCACCAATGACCGTTCAAAGTCCTGAACACCTTCGGCCACGTCCCCCACTTGCCCCGAGGACCGGTGCAATCAGTCGATCGCGCAGTTGTCGGCCGCCTTCTCGTGCCAGGTCGCCAGGGCGGTCTCGACCGCCTCGCCGGTCTTCTGGACGGCGAAGTCGATGATCGAGGTCGTCCCGCCCCAGGCCGCGGCGGTGGTGCCGGACTCGAAGGTTTCGCTTGTCTCGGTGCCACCGGAGACCAGCAGGGTTCCCGATCCTGTTCCCATGCCGGCCCCCTAGGCCTGGGCGATCGCGGTGTAGGAGTCGGGTCGGCGGTCGCGGTAGAACTGCCAGTCGTCGCGCATCTCCCGGACCATGTCCAGATCCAGGTCCCGCACCAGCAACTCCTCCTCACTCGAGGAACCGAGGTCGCCCACGTAGTTGCCGCGCGGATCCACCACCTGGCTGGTTCCGTAGAAGTTCACCGCCTCATCGCCGTACTCGTTGTCCTCGAGGCCCACGCGGTTCGGGGCCAGGACGAAGTAGCCGTTTGCGACCGCAGCGCAGGGTTGCTCGACCTCCCAGAGGCGGTTGGACAGTCCCGGCTTGGTGGCGTTGGGGTTGAAGACCATGTGGGCGCCGTTCAGACCCAGCTCGCGCCACCCCTCGGGGAAGTGTCGGTCGTAACAGATATAGACGCCGACCTTGCCCACCGCGGTGTCGAAGACGGGGTAGCCCAGGTTGCCGGGACGGAAGTAGAACTTCTCCCAGAACTTCTCCACGTGCGGGAGGTGATTCTTGCGGTAGGAACCGAGGATCGTGCCGTCGGCGTCGACGACCACGGCGGTGTTGTAGTAGACGCCGGTCTGCGCCTCCTCGTAGATCGGGAGAATCATCACCATGCTCAGCTCGGCGGCCAACGCGGCGAAGCGCTGCACGATCGGCCCGTCGGTCGGCTCGGCGTACCGGTAGTACTTCTGGTCCTGGGTGATCCCGAAGTACGGGCCGTAGAAGAGTTCCTGGAAGCAGATGACCTGGGCTCCCTGAGCGTGCGCGTCGCGGGCGAACTGCTCGTGCCTGTCGAGCATCGACTCCTTGTCGCCGGTCCACGTGGTCTGGGAAATAGCG
>JBBQNO010000156.1:0-5389 GCA_038330045.1 Actinomycetales bacterium
AGCGCGGCGATCACCCGGCGGCGGCCGATCAGTCGAGCCCACCGGACTCCGTTGTTGACGATGACAAGGTCGGCGTCGCGCTTCGGCTCGTACTTGCGCACCACGCCCCCGAACGCCTTGGACTTCACCATGCCGAGCACGCCTGGCAGCAAGGTCAGCGCCACGAGCACGGCAATGAACACAGTGGCGGCGGTGACTCCAGTGACGCCAATGGCCACTCCGACCAGGGCTGAAAGGATCGGCAGCCCTGCAGCCACGAGCGATCCGAACGTCAGCGCTAACACGATCAATGCCACGTCGATGCCGATGGCTTCGGCGGTCAGGCCGGGAGGCTCGATGCTCGTCATACCTTGGCCGTTCACCTCAGCCTCAAGCCCGGCATGGCGAGCGATGTCCAGCGTCTCGAACACAGCTTCCTGCGTGGCGGGTTCAACATCGGTGATGGTCTCGACGGCGAAGGCGAAACTCATCACGCCAATCCGGCCATCTTCGGATAGCGGAGAGATGGCCGCGGCGTCCGCTCGGGCCCTGCGATCGCAGGGTTGACAAGCAGGTCAGCTGGGACCTGGTCGATGGTCGCCAACTCGGCGATCAACGCGTCGATGGCGGCGCTGTTGTCCGGATCGGACAGCGTTTCGCCCTCCGGTGCAGCGACAACCACGTTGACGGTCGCTTGATCGAAGGCGTCCGCGGCCCCGGGGAACAACTCTTGCTGCAGGTCACCGGCCTCTTCCGAGGGAATGCCGGGGATGGTGAATTCGTCGCTGGTCGGCTCCGACATGCTGACCGCCACCGTGCCAACACTGACCATCACGACGAGCCATACGGCCATCACAATGGGCCTACGCCGGAACGAGCCTTGGCCTAGTCGGTAGAGGAATGTAGCCATGGAAGTGCTCCTACAGAGATCCTGCGCGGGTGTGCGGGGAGCGACGCGTCGTTGCGGTCCCGTTGGTCTGTTGGACGGGGAAACGGCCTAGCGGAACAAGCCGCGCACCTCGCGAATGGTGTCGGCAAGGACATCCGCCCACGAGGGCGCGGCATCTTCGTCCAGCACAATGAAGCGACTCAGGGCCACGTCGAGGGTGCAGGCGAGCACCTGCATCAGCAGTTCGGCTCGGTGCCGATCGAACTGCGGGCCGTGCCGCTGCACGACAAGATCGGCAAGATGTGCGCAGTCGTGCCCTAGACGTTCGTGGGCGTACATGGCCAGTCGTGGCTCAGCGGCCAACGTCTGGCGGGCGCGACTCAACTCTGCTGGCGTTAGCTCACCGGTGTCCACGAGACGCCGAGTCATCGCGATCACGTCTTCGATCAGATCGCCGGTTGGTCCGCCAGCAACAAACTCGGCCATGTCATCGGTGCCCAGTTCGGGCTTTTGACCGACGACGGCATCCAACTTCCCGGGGAAGTAGTTGAAGAGCGTGCGGCGGGAGACGCCAGCCTGCTCGGCCAGCTCCTCCAGAGTGAAGCCATCGAGCCCCCGAGCGACCACGAGCTTTTGAGCACAGGACGTGATGGATGCGGCGGTATGCCGTCGGCGCTCGCCCTGCGTGCTCGTCTTTGTCTCGGTCATCACGGGAACCGATTTGCATTATTCATTACAGAGTGCAAACACCGGGGGTACTACTGGTCTACGGTGCTAGGTATGACTCAGTTCACCGGATCCTCCGCCGTACTGCTCAATTGCTCGCTAGAACGAGACTCGAAGAAGTCCCACACGCGCAAGCTGATGGCCCGGGTCGGGGGGATCATGCGCACCGAGGGAGTGGCTGTCGAAGCGATTCACATGCTCGAGCACCAGGTGGGTTTCGGGATGGTCGAGGACTCGACCACGGTCGGCGACGACCGCGACGACTGGCCGACGATCCACGCCAAGATCATGGCTGCGGACATTCTAGTCATCGGCACGCCCGTCTGGTTGGGCGTGAAGTCGAGCGTGGCCTCCTTAGCGATCGAGCGCCTTTACGCCTACAGCGGGCAGACCAACGACCGCGGCCAGTACCTCTACTACGGCAAGGCTGGCGGCTGCGTGGTCACCGGTAACGAGGACGGTGTCAAGGCCTGCTCGATGGAAACCCTCTACGCGTTGTCGCACATCGGTTACACGATCCCGCCACAAGCCGACTGCGGCTGGCTGGGTGGAATCGGGCCCGGATCTAGTTACGGCGACCAAGTGCCAGGGTCGGACGTTCCGGCTGGCTACGACAGCGAGTTCACCAACATGAACGCCACGATCATGGCGTGGAATCTGATGCACACGGCCGCGATGCTGTCCGCGCAAGGCGGGTTCCCGGTGGGCGGCAACGTCGGCGCGACCTGGCGTGAAGGCACCAACGCGGCCGACCAAGACCCCGAAGGCTTCTAGGCCGTCGCTCCTCGGATCACATAGACGGGCTCTTGCGCTCCATGAGCAGGGGGTCGCGCCACGATCCGTTGATCTTGGCGATGCAGCTCCGCACGGCAAGAGTCTAATCCGGAGGCTTTGTAGAGCGCTAGTGCGGCGCGTTTCTCGACGATGACGTCACCGGCCCCGTCGAAGAAAGGCTGCTGCGACGTGGCCGTGAGGGCGGCCCAACCGACGACCTGCCCGTCGATCTCCGCGACCCATCGGTGACTGTCGAGCCACCTGTCCCAGAGCACGTCACCTTGGGAAGCGTCGGTTCACGGGCAGCGTGTTGACGACGTCGACGAAATCGTGGCGCTGACCAGCCTTCGGCCTGACCTCGGCTTCTTGGGTGAGGTGCGCCTCGATCTCGATTCAATCCTTCAGGCTCCCCGCGCGCTCGCGCCCTTGATCGACCCCAACGAGCACTGGTATAGCAGTGTCTACCCCCATGGCGCGGCCGAGCTGGCCCAACCCGCACGTGGGCTTTTCCTAGCGGGCGTGAGTCTTATGGGCGTGCGCCGTCGTTCCCGCCGCCCGGGTTGAACTCACACTGCCCGAGACCGGGTATGCGGTGGCCTGGCCTCTTCGAGGAAGATCAGGCCATATCAACGGCTGCCGTATGTTTCTAACCATGGCCAAGCCCCGACGTTCTCGCCGTCTCACCACTTTGTCGACGTGCCTCGGGGCCTGTGCAATATTGACTCTTTCTGGATGTGGCAATCTCATCACCACCGAGATTATTGGCGGCACCGGGCTAACCGTGTCTCAAGACGGAGATCCGGTGGCCGTTATCGCAGTGTGCTCCGACTACGTAGATGAGGTCGGTGTTGTGTTGGGCCGAGATGGCCTAGCTGACGATGAACAGAACATCCCAGTCGGGACGTGGACGGCAACGGAGCCGCAATCCGGACTCGTGCAGGTCAACTTGTTGAACCCCGGGCCGCAGTGGCAGGCACCAACCGACGTTGTCTTTGAAGACGATCTGCTGTACATCGTTGGCTCCTACCCGGCCGATAAAGATATGAGCGCCGGGCAGGCTGCGCTGACGGGTGCGCAGATGGCGGACCTTGAGCCGGGGACCGTCTATGTCAACGACTTGGATGTCGACAGGTTAACGACTACGCCGATTTCTCAGTTCTTAACGGAAACCTGCGCAAGAGTCGAAGAGAACTCCTAGTTTTCTGCTTACCCGCTCATGTTGGGCTGAACGTCGCGAGAAGTCGTGGGTATGCGCTCTGGCGGAACCGGATCGGCTCCAACGCTGCAGTACTGAAGTACGCCCTCGTCCCGATCCGTTTCCCTTCACGTCGGTGCCATCGGGTCCCGCGTCGGCGGGCTCCTTGCCGGACTGGTCGAGCTGGCGTTGCTGCCCGCTTCGGCAGTTGAAGTCTTACTCGGCAACAAGATCAGGTGGCGGGATAAATTGTCTCCGGCCACACATGTTGATGCCGAGACGTCTCCTACTTTCGTGTGCGCCACTGCTTGCGACCTGCCGGGTTTGCCGAATGCGCTCGAGTGGGCACGAGTGGGCACGAGTGTTGACCGCGCATGACGTCCCGGTGGAACTGCACATCTATCCGCAGGAGTGGCATGGCGTGCGATTAGCCGACGGCGTGACCCGCGGACCGCACGGTAGAGAGTCCATCCCCACTTCGCTCGGCGGGCCTTGTCGAGGTTTGCGGTGTCAGGCCAACTGTTCAACGGGGCGAAGAGTTCATCGACGTCGGCGGTGAGCGCCTCAAGATCCACTCTCGCAAACGCGGTGGCGTAGTCGAAGTTGACTCCCATCGGGTTGGCGTCTGCCGAGTGCTTGCGCAGTATCTTCAGATTGAACTGCTTCGGCCACCAGTCCTGGTTGCCGCCGTTCTCAGTCGGGAAGCGGAAGTGGCCGCCCACCGGGCAACCACCTGCCTCTTCTTTGCTCATCTTGCTTCGACGGTGACGTGGTCTGTGTCAGTCACGCTGTGCCTTCCTAGGGGTGGAGTGGTTTGGCTGGAAAGTTCGTCGAGGAGGTATGCGTCGAGCAGGTCGCGCACAATCCCCAGTAGGTGACCTCCGACTCATCGATCACGAATCCGTCATCTTCGGATGGGGTAAGGCAGGGGGCCGCACCGGCCGAGCAGTCGACGTCGGCGATCTCGCCGCACCGTCGGCATACGACGTGGTGGTGGTTGTCGCCCACTCGAGTCTCGTACCGCGCCACCGACCCACTGGGCTCGATTCGACGCAGGAGCCCGGCGGTAGTCAACGCGCGCAAGACGTCATACACGGCTTGGTGTGAGACGTTTCGGATGTCCGCGCGCACAAGCTTGATGACCTTTTCGGTGGTGGCGTGCGGATGGGCACCCACTGCGGCGAGCACCGCAAGTCGAGGCCGGGTCACTCGCAAAGCGGCTTCGCGCAGGGCGTGTTCGGCTTCGGCAGTCATTGGCTTCAGCATGGCGTCTTATCTTGAACGAATCAAGTTAAGGCACAATAAGGGCATGACTGGACCCACCGAACGCTGCTGGCTCTTCGACACGCTCGCTGTAACGCTCGCGTGGGTCGACTTCTTAGACCCTGAGTTAGCGGGCTCGGCCGATGCCCGCGAGCGCGGCGTCCGCGTCGAAATCCGGCCGATGGCCGAGGAATTCAACGGGTCGCTGTATGCCTCTCCCGCGCTGTCGCTGGCACCTGCGGTCTGCCGAATCGATCTCCTGGAGTCGGCACCGGGGGCAGCCGATCGCATGCACTGGCACCCGGTGATGAATGCCGGTGAGCCCGGGGATCGCACCTTCGAGCCAGCCATGCCAGCGGACCCGACGGCCTGGTTGTCTGACCGACTCCACGAGATCGATGTGCTCCTCACGCGATCCGGCACGCCAAACGTCAACCGCCACCGAGGTGCGATTACGGCTATCAACGAGTCGGCCGAGGAGATTGTCGACGCGGTTCGAGATGGGCTCGCGTGGTCTAGCGAGCCTTGGCCAGACGTTCAACACGATGAGCGGGGTATGGCGC
>JBBQNO010000157.1:0-5340 GCA_038330045.1 Actinomycetales bacterium
CCCAAGCAGTTTCCGTATCCGCCGACGCCGGCCACGACGCCGGGCAGCACGCGGGCGGTGTCGGGGTGATCGAGAGCGCCAAACCGCAGCGCGTCCATCACGGCAATCGGGCGTGCGCCCATGCTCATAATGTCGCGGACGATGCCGCCAACGCCGGTGGCTGCCCCCTGGTAGGGCTCGATGTAACTGGGGTGGTTGTGGCTTTCGACCTTATAGGTCACCGCCCATCCGTCGCCGATGTCAACGACGCCGGCGTTTTCGCCGATCCCCACTAGAAGGTTTTCGCGCATGGTGTCGGTGGTCTTCTCGGCGAACTGGCTTAGGTGCACCTTGGACGATTTGTAGGAGCAGTGCTCCGACCACATGACCGAATACATCGCCAACTCGGCGCTGGTGGGTCGGCGGCCCAAGATCTCGCGGATCCGCGCATACTCGTCGGTCTTCAAACCCAACTCGGACCAGGGCTGTTCCACGTTCGGCGAGTCCCCGGCCGCCTCAACGGTGTCGATGCCGATCATGCCAACACCAGCGACTTCAACGCCGATGTGAAGAAGGCCAACCCGTCCATCGAGGGGCCGTAGCCCGCCTCCACGCAGTGCTCGGGGTGCGGCATCAAGCCCACCACATTGCCCGCCGCGTTGCTGATGCCTGCGATCTCACGACGCGACCCGTTGGGGTTGCCTCCCAAGTAGCGAGCAACCACGCGGCCCTCTCCCTCCAGCTCGTCCAGTGTGTGCTCGTCGGCCATGAAGCCGCCCTCCCCGTTTTTCAGCACGATGGTGATCTGTTGACCGGCCCCGAACTCGCTCGTCCATGCCGTATTGGTGCGCTCGATGCGAAGGAGCTGATCGCGGCATACGAACTGTTGGTGGTCGTTGCGCACCAACGCCCCCGGCAGCAAGTGCGACTCGCACAGCACCTGAAAGCCGTTGCAGATGCCGAGCACCGGCATGCCCCCACGGGCCGCCGGGATCAATGCGTCCATGACCGGCGAGAACCGGGCGATGGCACCAGCGCGTAGGTAGTCGCCGTAGGAGAACCCCCCCGGCAACACCACGGCGTCGACGCCGCGCAGGTCTTCGTCACCGTGCCACAAGGGCACCGCTTCGGCGCCCGCCAAGCCGATGGCGCGCAGCGCGTCATGGTCGTCGAGGGACCCTGGGAAGGTGACGACGCCGATCAACATGGCGGGCCCGGGCGCACAGAGATGACGTCCTCGATCACCGGGTTGCTGAGCAACGTTGCCGCAGCCTGCTCGGCGGCCACCAAATGGTCTTGAGTGACCTCACCCTCGACCTCGAGTGTGAACCGCTTGCCCTGACGGACCTCGGTGAACCCGCTGATACCCATCCGGGTGAGCGCTCCCGACACCGCCTGGCCCTGGGGATCGAGGATTTCGTGCTTGGGCATGACATCGACAATGACAGTTCCCATCGGGGCCGCCACTCCTCAATCGGGGAGGTGAAAAACTTCGGTCAGGCCTTGCCCAGAAGGGTCGGCGCGGGTGAGAGTCTACGCAAGATTGGGGTCGAACTCGGCCTCCGTCAGGGCCTCGAAGGCCTCGATGTATCGCGCCCGGGTCGTGGCCACAATCGACGGCGGCAACGCCGGGGGGTCTTCGCCGCTGCCGCGGTCCCAGCCGCTCTCGTCACTGGTCAGCCAATCGCGCAGCACCTGCTTGTCGTAGGACGTCTGCGCACCACCCGGCTTCCACTCCGAGGCCCGCCAGAACCTGGAGGAATCAGGTGTCAGGACCTCGTCAGCCAGGATCAACCGCACCTGGTGCGGGTCGACCTGCGGCCAATCGATGGTGCCGTCATCGCGCATCGCATCCGTCGGGCATTCGCGAGGGTCGATCCCGAACTCGACCTTGGTGTCGGCCACGATGATGCCGCGCTCGCGAGCAATCTGGTTGCCGCGGATCAGGATCGCCAACGTCAAATTGCGGGCGGCCGAGGCCAGAGCCGGGCCGACAAGGGCTTCCATTTCGGCATACGTCATCGGTTGGTCGTGCTCCCCGGCTGGTGCTTTGGTGCTGGGGGTGAAAATCGGCTCCGGCAACTCTGAGCCGTCGACGAGACCGTCGGGCAAATCCACCCCGCTGACGGTCCCGGTCTCGCGGTATTCGGCCAGGCCCCCGCCCGTCAAATAGGCCCGGGCGATGCACTCGACCGGCAGCATGGCCAGGCGGTGTACGTAGATCCCTCGGCCGCGCACCTCGTCGGGCACCGTGGTGGACGCCAGGTGGTTCGCGCACAGGTCGCCGAGCTGCTCGAGCCACCACAGCGACATCTGTGTCAGCACGATGCCCTTGTCCGGCACCGGTGAGTTGAGCACATAGTCGTAAGCCGAGATGCGATCCGAGGCGACCAGCAACATCTGGTGGTCGTGCGCCAACCCAGTCTCGGGATCCAGCGGCGCATACAGCTCGCGGACCTTGCCTGCATACAACGGGATGTGTCCATCGACCTGCATTGAGATGTATGCCGGCCCGCTGGCCTGCTCGGCGATATCACGCCGGTAGTGGGCCCCGTCGAAACGGATGTGGTTGATGGCCTGGTAGGCGCGCGACCGAGCCATGGCCAACGTCTCACCGACGGCCACCACGGACAGCACCCGACCCCCGGACACGACCAGCGAAGGTTCGCCGTCCCTGTTGGATCCGGCGGTTTCCCCGTCGCTGCCGGCGTCGCTCAAGGCTGTACCCGCGTGAAAGACATGCACCCCTTGGGTCTGCTCGGCCTCCGCGATGCCGGTGATGACCGCACCAGCCTGCGGAGCCTCGGGGTAACCTGCAGCGGCGAGGACCACGGTCACCGAAGCCTCTGGGCGCCAGGCCAACGGCACGAACTCGGCCAACTCACCGGTCGCCGCAGCCATCAGGAGCGGAGCCAGCGGGGTTTGCAGCAGCGCCAACACCGATTGGGTCTCGGGGTCGCCGAAGCGAGCGTTGAATTCCACGACACGAGGGCCAGCTTCGGTCAAAGCCAGTCCGACGTAGAGCACACCAACAAAAGGTGTGCCGCGCCTGGCCATCTCGGCAATCGTCGGCGCAGCCACCCGGTCGAGCACGTCTTGCACTAAACTCGGCGCTAGGTCGTCAGCCCACGGCAACGGGCTGTAGGCCCCCATGCCGCCGGTGTTTGGCCCCTGATCGTCGTCGCGCAGACGCTTGAAGTCTTGCGCTGGCTGCAGGGCGCGCACAGCAATGCCGTCCGTGATGCAAAACAGCGACACCTCGGGACCATCCAAGAACTCCTCGATGATCACGGTGCCGCCAGGCTTGTTCAAGCAAGACAGCCCGTGGGCGACTGCGGCGTCGATGTCTTCGGTCACGACAACGCCTTTGCCGCCGGCCAAGCCGTTGTCCTTGACCACGTAGGGCGGCACGGTCGCGTCGAGGGCGTCCCGGACCTGATCGGGGGTGCTGCACACCTGGGCGCGGGCGGTGGGCACGTCGGCCGCAGCCATCACCTCCTTGGCGAAGGCCTTGCTGCCTTCCAGTTGCGCGGCGGCGGCGCTCGGTCCAAAGCACGCGAAGCCAGCCTCCCGCACGTCATCGGCCACCCCGGCGACCAAAGGAGCCTCCGGGCCGATGACCACGAGATCGATCTCGTGGTCCCGAGCAGCCGCGATCACGGCAGCCGAGTCGCTGGTGTCCGAGACCCCTGATAGACACACAACGCGGTTATCATTCATCGTGGCAATGCCTGGGTTGCCAGGTGCAGCAACGACTTTGACGATGTCAGGATCGCGGTGGAATGCATGAACGAGTGCGTGCTCGCGGGCACCGCTGCCAATAACCAGAACCTTCACAAGGCAAACCCTAGTCAGCCGCGGCGAACACGCGGTTGCGTTTACTCACTTGTCGTCCACACACCAAGTTCGTTTCCGCCTGGGTCAGCGAAATGAAACCGGCGACCCCCGGGGAAATCGAAGGGCTCGATCGTGACCCTTCCTCCCGCCGCCATGACGGCCTCGCAGGTGGCCGGCACGTCGTCCGAATAGATCATCGCCAGCGGGGCGCTGGTCCCGGGGTTCCGTTGCCGTCCAGCCCGCCAACCTCCCCATCACCGAAGGGCGAGTGAATTCCCGCATACTCCGCCCGGTAATCGTGTGGGGTCTGGTCATACGCAGAAGGTAGACATCGGCTTTGACAAACCCCGGGGGCTCAGGAGCGCTGGAGTCAGGCCCGATGGAATTAAGTGGTGTGACCCTCCTAGAAGGCAGGGGGGGCATTCTCCCAGGAGGGCCACACATGGGGCAGGGTCGTCCGATGTCGTGGGGGGACGTCATCGGGGTGACTCGCACAATCCCCATCCAGTGCAAGCACCGGCACTAAGAACTCTGCCACGTCTAGGACATATCACCAAGTCCGAATGTCAAGGCGGTCGCCTCACCCGCATGGGTCATTTGTTGCGACAGATACGGGGAGTTAGCGCTGAGGCTGCGCATCGGTAGCATGAACCCTTTGTTGCTGCCCCGCCGATCTCTCGATCTGTGACTCGTCGGGCCCCGTTGCCCGGAAGGATGGATTGTTGGTGAGTGCTCGAGAGCGGGACGTTGTGGCGTCGGAAATTGCCGGTGAACAACGTCACGTTGACCTCGTCTATCGCGAATTGGTGAAAGCGGGGGTGCGGGTCGAGCTCATCCACGCGGAAGGGCTAGCCAGGGGCCGCACGGAGCGGGCGGGCACGGGTGAGCCGCGCGAAGAAGAAATGACGGGGCTCTTCGAACGGGACGCTTTGGTATTCGCGGCGACCAAGCGTCGCGCCACGTTGCAGAACCAACACGAAGGTTTGGTTTTCGGCCGTCTCGACCTCGGGGTCGAGTCGCCGGAGCGCGAAGTTCGTTACATTGGCCGACTCGGGGTGCGCGATGACGAATACGAGTCACTAGTCATCGACTGGCGTGCGCCTGCGGCTGCACCGTTCTATCGGGCGACGCCGGTGCAGCCGCACAACGTGATTCGTCGTCGGGTGCTGCGCTGCCGCGGGGTTGACGTTGTCGGGGTCGAAGACGACCTGATGGTCACTGATGCACCGGACGACATTGTGGTGGTCGGTGACGGGGCCTTGCTGGCGGCCTTGACGCGTAGTCGCGGTGCGCGGATGCGCGACATCGTGGCCACCATCCAGCAACACCAAGACGAAGCCATCCGGGCACCTGCGCGCGGAGTCACCGAGATCACCGGTGGCCCGGGCACCGGCAAGACCGTTGTGGCCCTGCACCGCGCGGCATACCTGTTGTATGCAGACCGGCGCCGTTTCGAAGCCGGTGGGGTGCTCGTGGTCGGGCCTTCGGCCGGGTACACGGCATACATCGAGCGCGTTTTGCCCT
>JBBQNO010000158.1:0-5309 GCA_038330045.1 Actinomycetales bacterium
GGACGATCAGGGCGACGAGAGCGACGGTGAGGGCCGTCGTCGCCATCAGCGTGTCGACCGAGAGGCTGAGGGGGACGGTGAGCTCTCCGAGAGGGATCGCCCCGATGGTGGAGGCGCCCTGCGGCCCACCTGCGGTGGCCACCCGATAGACCTGCCAGATCGCGGTCAGCAACCCGGCCAGCCCTGCCCACAAAACGATCCACCGTGCGGCACGGGCCCAGGGCTGCGGCAGATAAAACGCCAGCACTGCCGCGAGCAGAGGGAAGGCGATCATCCACTGCGAAGGGGTTCCGATGGTCTGGGATATTTCGGGCACCTCGGGTAGCGGCGACCCAAAGGTAGGCAGATGCGGCAGCGTGATCTCATGCCACGGGAACCAGTCCATCAGTTCGCCCCCGAACGCGTTTCGCCACTGCCCGAACGGTCAGGGACGGATTCATCGGCGAGGTCACGGTCGTCGGGCAGCAAGTCGACGTGGCCGCGAGCGCGATAGAGCGCCATAAACACGGCCAACGCCACCACGACCTCGGCGGCGGCGATCGTGATGATGAACATCGTCAGCACCATGCCGGAGGCGTATCCGTCGGGGTTGAAGACGCTGGAGGTCACCAAGATCAGACCGGCCGCAGCCAGGATCAGCTCGACGCCGATCAGCATCAGCACCGCGTTGCGGCGGGCTAGGACTCCGTAACACCCGGCACCGGCCAGAACGGAGGCAAGGAGGTAGGGCAGCGCCGGGTTCATTCGAGGTCCTCGGTCGTGCCGGCTCCACGTGCCACCGCGATGGCGGCGATCAGAGCAAGCAAAAGGAGCAGAGACAGCAACTCGAACGGCCACACCCAGGTGTCGAAGATCTGAGCACCGATCTCGGCATTGCTCGGGCCAGCGGGTTCGACCTGCTCCCACCCGACCAACGCCACGAGCGCGGTCCCCAGCAGCAGGGTGATCCCCGCAGACACGATCCCGGCGAGTGCGCGGTGCGTCGTCGAGGTGGAGATCGGCGCATCTTCAGAGCCCGAGCGCGTGAGCATCAAGGCGAAGAGCACGAGCACCACGACCGCCCCGACATACACCAGCAGTTGAACGAGCGCGATGAGCTCGGCGCCGAGCACGAGGTAGCAGCCCGCGAGCGTGCCGAGGCATACCACGAGCCACAGGGCCGCGTGCAGCACCGCTCGTGAGGTCACCGACAGGATCGCCGAGGCTGCGCTGATGCACCCGATCGCGATGAACAGGGCGTCGCGCAGGCTCACTCGGCCGGTCCTGCGGGTGTCGCGTCAGCCTCGACTCGACCCAACTGCTGCGCGACTTTGGGCGGCAACGAAGAGTCAGGGACCGTGTCCATCCAGTCCCCCAACCGATCTTTGGTATGCAGCAGGTTGCGGATATCCCCGTCGGCGTAGGCGAAATCGGGCGCCCAGAACAGCGCGTCGAACGGGCAGACCTCAATGCAGATGCCGCAATACATGCACAGCGAGAAGTCGATGTCGAAGCGGTCGAGCTCGTTGTGCGTCTTGGCTCGGCCGCCCTCGGGGCCCGGCTCGGTGGTCTCTTTGTGGCTGTCGATATAGATGCACCAGTCAGGACATTCGCGCGCACACAGCATGCAGGACGTGCAGTTGTCGGCG
The DNA here is from genome assembly GCA_038330045.1 of Actinomycetales bacterium. Lineage (GTDB taxonomy): Bacteria > Actinomycetota > Actinomycetes > Actinomycetales > Dermatophilaceae > Ornithinicoccus. Next base: position 1,629 of record JBBQNO010000158.1, read on the forward strand.
AGCAGCGCGATGACGCCCCGCGAGCGGTCGGGCAGGTCAGGCTCGACGTGCGGGTATTGCCGCGTGTGAGGTTTGCCGACCAGGGTTTTGGCGGTCGTTGCCAGACCTTTGATCATGCCCTTCATGCGAACACCACGACCCCTATTCCGGTGATGGCGAGTTGAAGCAACGCCAGCGGCAAAAGCACGGTCCATGCGAAACGTTGCAGTTGATCTTCACGTACGCGAGGCCAGGCTACGCGCAGCCAAATGATCAGCAGCGCAATGACAAGGCCTTTGAGGATCGTCCAGAGCGGGCCGAGCGTGTCCGACCAGGGGCCCCACCAGCCGCCTAAGTAGAGCACCGCGAAGAGCACGGAAAAGAGAACGATCCCGGCATACTCAGCCAGCAGCAGGAACGCGAACCGCAGCCCTGAGTATTCGGTGAAGGGACCGAAAACGATCTCGGCATCGGCAACCGGTGAGTCAAAGGGGGTGCGTTGCAGCTCGGCGACCGCGCAGGCGAAGAACACGAAGGAACCCGGTAACTGCCAGATGAGCCAGAGCGGGGTCCACGCATTGGCGATCTCGATGAGCGACAACGACCCGGCGGCGAGCGCGACCGAGGCCGCCGCCAGCACCATCGGCAACTCGTAGCTGACGAGTTGGGCACCTGCCCGCATACCCCCCAGTTGTGAGTATTTGTTGCCGCTTCCGAGGCCCGCCATGAGCGTCCCGACCACACCGATCGAGGTCACGGCGAGCACGAACAACAAGGACGCGGGTATGTCGGCCGCCACCCAGGTCGCCGACAGTGGAATGACCGCCATCGCGACGAGATACGGAATGAGCGAAACGGCTGGGGCCAGTCGGAAGACGTGCCGGTCCGCAGCCGCCGGGGTGATGTCCTCCTTCTGGGTGAACTTGATGCCGTCAGCGACCAGTTGCCCGATCCCGTGAAAGCCAGCCTCCATCGGTCCGAGACGCCCCTGCATGTGGGCCATCACCTTGTGCTCGGCCTGGCCCACCAACAACGGGAGCGTCAAAAAGGCACCCAAGACCACCACGGCCTTGAGCACTATTTCGACGGCAATCGGAAGGTCGGCGAGCATCGCTGATCACCCTACCGATCCGGCCCCTTAAGCGACCGGAACCACACCTACGTTTACGTCGGCAGCCCCACGGTTAGCCATCAGTCGCCGAGTCCAGCTTCTCGAAACGCTGGAAGGCCACGCTGCGACGGACCCGAAGGGACTCACACCACGGAACCAGTCGCTTCGCTCTTACCGGTCTCGACCACTGTGACGACTCTTGCACCCCCGATGGTGCGCATCGAGTATCGCGATGCAGTGGTCGTGCCCCACCACAAGCAGTCTGTGCATCTCGGCGGGTGTAGGGGCCTCACCGCTCATCAGAAATCTCGGTCCAGGGTGCCGGACTCGGTCACCGGAGCGGTGGATGAGGCCCGCCCGAAGAGGTCCAGCACTGCCCCCGAGGGGGACCAGACGATGGCCGCCGCGCTGTTGACCGTCCTCAGCACGTTGGCCTTGGCAGGCGAGCCCAAGCCCAGCGTGATCGAGGTGGCCTGGACGCCGTTGACCGTCACCGTCGTGGCCGTCATCGTCGCTGCGAAACTGGTCGTCTTACCGCTCTTGATGTAGTCCTCCCGCAGGTTGACCGAACCCAGATTGACCGCCCCGGCGGCTCGCAACACGTCGAGCGTGTCGCCCTTATTGGTGAGACCGACCAGGGTGCCGTCTTTGACCCGCACACTCACCGGCAGGGCGGCGCCCGTCCACCCGCTGGTGACTGAGCCCAGTGTGACTTTCTCACTGAACGTCAGCGTCACGATGTCACCCGCGTCGAGTTTGCCGGCCGCGCCATCGCCGTTGGTGGTCTGGACGTCGAAGGCCCGCAGCGGTGAGTTGTCGATGCGGCGCGCGCTCAGCACGGTAGAGGTGGTCTGGCCACTGCTCCCGTCGACCATGACCGCCCGCAGGTCGTAGACACCGTCGGGGACCTTGGTGGTGTCCCAGGTGCAGGCGTAGGGGTTAGTGCTATCGGTGCATATGTCGGTCCAGGTCGTCGTGCCGCTCACGGCGTGCTGGATCCGGATAGACGTGACTCCCGCGGTGGAGCTGCCCGTCGCGGTGATGTTGACCGCACCGGTGAGGTACAACGGGACCTCGCCCAAGGATACCGAGGAGACCGTGTTGTCGACCAGGCGGTTCGTGACGACGGCGGAGGTGGCGACATTCCCGGCCTCGTCGGTGGCCACGGCTCGGAAGGAGTAGCTCCCATCGGTCAGCTCGGCGGTATTGACGCGGCACGAGAAGGGCTCCTCGGTGATGGTGCACACGGTGGAGAAGGTCGTGGACCCGGTGGGCGCGGACTGGATGACGACCTGCGCCACCCCCGAATGGGCGTCCGTGGCGCTCGCTGCGAAGGTGCGGAAGCCGCTGAGCGGGCTGCCCGGGTCGGTCATCACGACCGTCGGCGTCTGGTTGTCCACCAGGACGTCGGCGACGGTGGCAGAGGTGTGGGTGGTCGACCCTGAGACGGCCACGGCCCGTAGGTCGTAGTCGGCGTTCGCGACGGTGCCGGTGTTCCACGAGCAGGTGTACGGGGATGCCAGGTTGTTGCAGATCGTGCTCCAGCTCGTGGTGCCGGCAGGGGCAATCTGAATGCGAACGGTGTAGTTGACGGTGCCCGTTTTGTACAGGTTGACCTGCAGGGGCACGGTGCCCTTGATGACGTCTGCGGGGGCAGTAAGGACGACAAGGACGTTGTTGGCGACCGTGGTGCGCACTGAACTGGAGGTGCTCGTGTACCCGGCTCCATCCGTGGCGCGCGCCCGGATGTCGTAGGCGCCGTCGGTCGTTCCTGTGGTGGTCCACGGGCACGAGTACGGCGACGTCGTGTCCGTGCACAGCGTCGTCCAGGTGGCCCCGTCCACGGGCTGCACCTGGATGGTCACAGACTGCACCCCCGACTCCGCGTCCGCGGCGGTCGCCGCAATCGTCACGGTGTCGGCGACCGAGACACCCGGGCTGGTGACCGCCACGGTGGGCGGTGTCCAGTCGGGTGAGGAAGAGAAGGTAGCGGTCGTGCTGGTGCGGCTCGTGAAGCCCGCGGCGGAGACCGACGGCATGCCGGAGGCCCCGACCAACCCGGCCAGGATGGCCAGGACAATCAGGGCGAGCGGGCGGTTCGACATCGGTCGTGCTCCTCTGAACAGCGGTGCGGGCGAGCGGGGACTGGGGTCAGGTGTGGGCTAGGAGGCCAGTGGGCGGACGTGGCGCCGGGACCCGCTGGACGGTGAAGCAGTGTCCGTCGGCGGGGCGGCCGAAGTAAGGCCTGCCCGCGGGCCGTTCGGCTTCTGTGGCGCACGGCGGGGCTGGGCGGCTGGGGAGAGAGCGAGCACCGCGATGGCGGTGCTGGTGAGCGCCAACCACCCGCTCAACTGCACGAAAGCCCCGGTGTCGATCCACCGCGATGGCAGCCCGACCCAGGGCACCAGCAGCCGGCCCTGGCCGGTGATTTGTTCGCGGACCAGTGGGGTGGAGTCCACGTCGACGTTGGCGTCGCCTGCGGTGACAAACCCACCGTCTTCGTTGGCGGCCACGATGCGGTGCATCACCATGACCGTTTCGGCCGGTGCGGCATTCACCGGACCGCTAGCGACCGCACCGCTGTCGACCGA
>JBBQNO010000159.1:0-5302 GCA_038330045.1 Actinomycetales bacterium
AATGGTGAACGGCGGAGATGAGGCGTAGGAGACCACGATCGGTCGCTCCCCTCCACCGCCGCCCGCGGTGAAGTCGACGAGGTAGGCGTCTTCCCACCCGGCGGTGACCAGCACGTCGTTGGCGACCAACCGATTCCAGTACCCTTGCCACCCCTTGCCGGCTGAGCCTTCGCCGTCTCCGAATTCGGCGATGGTGGCCATCAAGAAGGCCAGGCCGGGGCTGGAGGTGCTCGCACCAGGAGTGACCATCAAACCGGAGTATTCGGGCTTCGTCAGATCCTCGAGCGTGCTCGGCTCCGCGAGACCCTTCTCGGCAAACCAGGTGGTGTCGATGTTGACACAGACATCACCCACGTCAATAGGCGTCAGGTATGACGCCAGTTCGCCGTCCAGCGCATGCTCTTCCACCCCGGCGGGCGGGTCGGCGGGGGTGTAGGCCGCCAGAATGCCTTCGTCGAAGGCGCGGGAAGCGAAGGTGGTGTCGATCCCAAATACGGCATCGCCTAGGGGGCTGCCCTTGGTCAAAGCCAGCTGGTTGGTCATCGACCCGGCATCGCCGCTGGGTTGCTGGCGCAGGGTGTAGCCCGTTTGGGCCGTGAACTCGGCGATGACCTCATCGGGCAAACTAAAGGAATCGTGCGTGATGAGCACGACCTCGCCGGAGGCTGTACCGCCGGTCGCGGCACTGCCATCCGTCGACGCGGCGCCATCTGCGGACTCGGCACCTTCTGCTGGGTCCGTGCTGTCCGAACCGATCAGTGAACATCCGGCCAGGCTCAAAGCCCCGACCGCACCTGCGATGGCCAGCAGCCGTCGAGGGGCACGGCTGGTGGCGGTGTGCTGACTGCTGTGTGGTGCGCGCATTGCGGCCTCCAATAATCAGGAGGGGTGTTGACGCGATGTCAACGAGACTCGACTTCCTCCACCGGTGCTAACCGGATCAGGTTCGAGGGTCTGCGGCGTGGTGCCACACTCTCAGCGCTGGGTGCGCTCCCCTGTCGTCCGGCAAGCATACGACGAGGCGCGCGCCTACTGCCCCACCACCCGCAGCTGCACGCTTTGTGGCACTCTTGGTCCATGGGAGATCTCGTTTACAAGGTAATGTCCGTCGGCGCTGCAATCGGAGCAGCAAAGGTTGCGCGCGCGGCCACCGACGGTAGTTGGCAGTTCATTCGCGGGCAGAAGTCGCCCGAGAATCCCGCAGACCCGGACAACGAATGGAAAGAGGCGGTTGCCTTCGCCATCCTTTCTGGTGCCATCGTGGGCTTGGCGCGCATGCTCGCTAGCCGTCAAACGGCCGCGGTCTTCACGAAGTCGACGGGTCGTTTGCCCAAGGACCTGCAAAAAGACAACTAATCCTGACCGTCCCCATCCGGGCCGCGCAGGAAGACGTGCGAAGGTACACCCCATGGTCTTCCTGATATTTGTGACGTTCGGGGTGATTTCGTTGATGCTGCTGGGCGTCGCGGTCACGCCGCGCTCTAAGAAGAAACCCATCTGGCAATGGTCTCTGGACGACTACGGTGCCACCCTGGTGCGTGGGGTCAGACTCATGCTCGACGCCGGGGCGCGCAACCGCTGGCGCATGGAGGCCATGCACCAGCAGCAGTTCTACAGCGAGCGCGGACGGATGGACGGCGATCGTCTGCCCACCGACAAGGAAGCACACCCACCCGAGCAGATCCCCCCTGGCGCGATCCCACCTCACTTGCGCCAGCCCGGCAACGAGATTCAATACCGGCCCCAGGACTGGGAAACCAGCACCGACGATGACGACCTCCCCCCTACCCGCTGACTCGACGATCCCGATACGGGTTCTCATTGCCTACTCGTACTCGATGCACTACCGGCTCGGGGTCTTTCGTGCCTTGCTGGACCAGCCTGGTGTAGACGTCACGGTGGCGGCCGGTCGCACCCCCAAACCGTCTCGGCGCTCCCTTTCCCGCGCCAACGCCGACGTCGCGCCCATCGCGCCCATCGCGCCTATCGATATGCCCGCCCTCCAGTGGCACCACACCATCAGGGTCGGTCCCGTGCGATTCCAGCCGGGTCTGTTGCGCCGCAGCCTGTCTAGTCGGTATGACGTGGTCGTCTGGGATCCCTCTATTCACTGCGCCACGGTGTGGTTGTCGTCGGCCATCATCCGCGCAAGGCAACAGACCTTGATCTATTGGGGCTTGGGCTGGACCGTCCCCCATGGGCCGGTCAAAGAGCGCCTCAAGGTTGCGGGCTTCCGCTTGGCGCACGGCTTTGCGACCTACGACCGCGGGTCCGCCGAGTTGGCAGTGAAGGCTGGTTACCCTCAGCGCCGCCTGCACGTGGTCGGCAACAGCATGATCGACTCACCCGAGGCGCGCGCCGTGGCAGCCTCGGGTATGCCGTCGCCCGAGCCGCTGGTCTTAGGCGTCGCCTTGAGACTGACCTCCCGCAAGAAGGTTGACCTGCTGCTTCGTGCGGTGGCCGGGCTCAACGCTCAAGGGGTCGCCGCACGCGCCATCGTGGTCGGCGACGGTCCGGAACTGCCCGCCCTGCAAGACCTCGCAGTCGAGCTCGGCATCGAGGTGGACTTCACCGGCCCGTTGTATGACCCCAAGGACGTCGCGGAGTTCTACCGCCAGATCCACATGACCGTGATCCCCGGCCACGCCGGGCTGACGGTGCTGGCGTCGCTGATGCACGGGCGCCCCGTCATCACTCATGACAACCCCGGCCATCACGCCGCCGAGTGGGAGGCGTTGAGAGACGGGGTCAGCGGACGGTTCTTCGTCGAAGACAATCTGGATGATCTGATGGCTTCGATCGTCCAGGTGCGCGATCAGGTGGTGGCCGACCCCGCCGGGCTAGCGCAGCAGTGCCGAGCGGACTACCTCGAGCACGGCGATCCCGACGCCCACGCCAAGCGCATCATCGCGGTGGTGCGTGCCGTCATTGCCGACCGTGCTCACGGCGTTGGTGGCACTGCTGCAGCGGATCGGTAACGGCCCACCACAGCGTCCACGAGTCGGTCGTGGACTCCGAGGGGCTCGGTGACTACGTCAGCGTCCAACCGCTTCGCCTTCGAATGGAAGTGGCCGGTGGCCAAGAGGTAACTCAGCACCGCGACGCCGCTGCCGTTTTCGATGCCTTGCATGTCATCCAATACCTCCGTTGCGCGCGGTCCTGGCCCGGTCATGAAGCCTGCCCGTACCGGTTTGCCCCAACATGCCGCCAACACCGCAGCGGTGCACAGCACTTCCTGGCGTGCCCGGGCGTCGGAAGAACCGGCGGCGGCGAGCATCCCGGAGTCGATGTGCGCCCCCTCGTCGGACTCTAGTTTTTCGTTCAGCCGGTCCAACAGCACGTCGACGACCTCGGGCGTCACTCCGAGGGCTGTGGTTGCGCTGGCACCTCCCCCGGCGCGGGCAATCGCCGCAGGTATGTCGCTGCGCACATGAAAACCGCTGGTGAGCAGGTAGGGCACCACGACGGCATCGGGGTGTGCCGCCAGCACCTCGTCGGCGCCGGGCTCACACACATCGACAAAACCCACCGCCGTGACGACGTTCGGAAGACGCTGCGCTACGGCCCGACCCACGGCATACACCACCTCGCGGCCGTGCGGGTTGGCGGTGCCATGAGCCAGCATGACCAATGGTCGATTAATCATCCGGCCGCCTGACGGTCGCGGAGCACCCGGACCCGGTGGCGGTGGGTGTCGATCCGGCCGGCCTTGAACGCCGACGCGATAGAGGCTTTGACCGACACGGCTCGCCGCGGATTGCCCGACGCCGTGACCGCAACGTCGATAGGTCCTGCAGCCGATTCGTGCCGCAACCGGGCGGGGGTCACCGCCGACCCACCTGCGCCGTGTGAGGCGTTGATGCACCAGGTATGCGCGGCATCGGAATCGCGAGCCACCCACCCGTCGACCTGTGGGACGCCGGTGGCGGTGTGCACCAACCACGCCCCGGTCAGATCGTGAGCCCCGGCGTATCCGCGGCGCACCCACTCCAGCTCGCCTGCCGCGGCCATCGCCGCCAGGTCTTCGCTGACCTGTGGGCTGATGAGGCGCACTCGTGCCCCACGCACAACCAGGTCACGAGCCCGCCGCGTGCCTACGGCACCTCCACCGACGGCCACGACGAGCTTGCCCGTCAGGTCTAGACCGAACATCGTTGCGCCGCTCATGTGTGCAACCCGCACTCGGTCTTTTCGGTGCCGGCCCAGCGACCGGATCGTGGGTCCGCACCCAGCAGCGGGCGCAGCGTGCACGGCCCGCAGCCGATCGAGGGGTAACCCTGCGCGATGAGCGGGTTGACGGGCACGTTGTGCCGCTGAATGTAGGCCTCGACGTGCCCATCGCTCCAGGCGGCTAGTGGATTCAGTTTGACCATGTCGTGCTTGTCGTCCCAACTGACCAACGGGGTATCGGCCCGTGAGGGGCTGTCGCTTCGTCGCAGACCGGTCGCCCACGCCTGGTATCCGGTGAGCGCGTCGTTGAGCGGCTCGACCTTGCGCATCCGGCAGCACGCCGCCGCGTTGCGGCCAAACAAGTCCTTGCCGTGCACCTCGTCTTGCTCACTCACGGTCAGCTGGGGGGTGATGCTCAGGACACGCACCGGCAACCGGCGCTGCACTTCATCGCGCGTGGCCAGGGTTTCGTCGAAGTGATATCCCGTGTCCAAGAACACCACCGATGGCTCGGGGGCGGAGTCGACAGGGCGCACCCCGGCATACACTGTTGCAGCCAGGTGGGGCAACACCGCGTCAGCCATGCTGCTGGCCACCGCGAGGCCATCACCGAATTCGGCGTAGGCCCATGCCAACACCTGGCCGGCGCTCGCTCCGGCTAGTGCCTCTTGCGCCCATAGCGCGAGGCGGCGTAAATCGTCGGTGCTGCGTGTCCTGGGCTCGGTTGGGACGCCATACCCTCGCTCGGGCTCGACCGGGCTCCAGCGGTGCCGGGCTCGGGTGGGTGCCTCTAGTTGAGCGATGCTCATGCCAGGACCGCCTCATCGGCTCGGTGGGCCCAGGTGCCGAAGGTCTCACCCGGGTGGCGCTGATCGGTCCAGGTGCGCACAACGCGCTCCACGTAGTCGGGGAGTTGCTCGGCGCTGACCTTGACCCCGCGGATCGTTCGACCGAGCTCAGGCTCCTCACGGTCTTGGCTGGCCAGGCCGCCGCCGAGGTGCACCTGAAAGCCGGGCACTTGCTCACCATCGACGGTGATGATTTGGCCTTTGAGTCCGATGTCGGCGGTTTGGATGCGGGCGCACGAGTTGGGGCAGCCGTTGACGTTGAGCGTGATGGCTTGGTCCAAACT
>JBBQNO010000160.1:0-5260 GCA_038330045.1 Actinomycetales bacterium
CAGGCAGAGATGGAATCGGACCACTGGGCATACCTTGCCGGCACCCTTCGGCGCCAGGGCCTGTCCGTCAGCGCCGACGAACTGCGTCGCTTGCCGCACAACGTCGAATTCACCGACCGTTTGCGCACTCGGCTCACCAACACCTGACAACGCCTACCCGTTTAGCAACAGTGTTGACGGCTGCCCTGCTGCCAGATACCACTCGTCGATCGGCGACCGGGACGGGATGGGAGCACGGGACCGCGGACCAGGACTTGTCGCTGACACCCGCGTCGGTGCACGCGAAAGTCAGGTTATCTGCATCAGTATGGCCGCAGCGCGCAAAAGCCGAGATCCCCCACTAGCCGGTGGCGACCAACGGGTCAGCAGCGTCAGGACTAAGGCTCGTGTGCCTAGGTGGCCTCGGGTTGCGCGACGGTGTTACGAGATCTGTAGGCCGCCGTTGATGTCGTAGGTCGCGGCTGTGATGTATCCCGCGTCCTCGCCTAGCAAGAACGCGATCAGAGCCGCAATGTCACGCACCGAGCCGACGCGTCCCATCAGCACGTCCTTCGACATTGACGCCTTGCGCTCCTCGTCAAGCTTGCCGCCCATGATGTCGGTGTCCACCGGCCCCGGTGATACGGCGTTGCAGGTGATGTTGTGCTCGCCCATCTCTCGGGCCAGCGCCCGGGTGAAGCCGATGATGCCGGCCTTGGACGCGCTGTACGCCACCTTGGAGTAGGTGCCACCACCCCGTTGAGCCGAGATCGATGAGAGGCTGACGACCCGACCGAGGTGTCGCTCGATCATGCCGATCAACAGCCGCTGGGTCACCATGAACGTGCCGGTCATGTTGACGGCAAACACCTTGTCCCACGCCTCGCGGGTCTCCTCCATGAACGTCGTCGGGGAGCTGATGCCGGCGAGGTTCACCAACCCCACCACTGGCGGCAACGTTGACTTCACCGCGTCGACTGCGGCGGCGACGGACCCCTCGTCGGAGACATCCGTGCCCACTCCGAGGGTCGGGACGCCATACCGCTGCCCGATGTCATCGGCTGCGGCCTGGGCCTCGTCACCGTCGATGTCGAGAATGGCGATGGCCCACCCCTGCTCGGCGAGCAGCGCGGCAGTGGCTCGGCCGATCCCTCGCTCGGAGGCGGCACCCGTCAACACCGCAGTGCGCTTGGTCGGCCAGGTCGGTGCTTCCGTCATCTCTTCAGTCTCCTTTGATCGGTCTTTCATAGGTGTGCGCTCAAGGTGCGGACTACGTCGAGCAGCGAGTCGTCGTCACCTACGTTGCCGGCGAAGACGACGTACGGAATGCCTCGGGCTGGCCCGTCCACGGCCTCCCACAGCGACACCAGACCCGGCAGCATCGAACCCCGGACCACCGCGTGCCGGATCCGCATGCCGTGGGCAGCGACGTCGGATGAGGTGATGCCCCCCTTGGCCACCACAAAACGCGGCGGGATCGAGGCGAGCGTCCGAGCGACCACCTCCACGACCGCCTCGGACACTGCGCGCGCGATGCGCAGACTCTCGTCCGGATCCTCGGTCCGCTTCAGCTGCCGGCTGGTATGCAAAATGACGTCGCCCTCGCCCAGGGCGTGGCGGACTGTGTCCGCGATCTGCTCGAGATGGGCGTCCCGGTTCTTGGTCAGAGCCTCAACGGACAGTTCGACGACCCGCGCCTGCGGATGACCACCTGTCAACGCGTCGAGCTGCCGGGTGGTCAAGGCCACGTGCGAGCCCACGACGACCAGCCCACCGCGTGTGTCCTCGTCATGGTCCTGGATCTCTTCGGCACGCATCGGAGCCCGAACCTCCTGGCCGATCATCGCTCGCACGAAGGGCGGCCCGACCCGGTAGAGCAGGTGCATGCCTTGCCGATCGGCCTCGATCAAGCCCAACGCGAGCGCCCGCAGGTCCTGCTCGGTGACGATGTCGACCACGATCGGGGTCGCGTCATGGGCCTCACGCACGGCGGCGGCGATGCCGTCGGCGCCGCCGCGGACCACGTCCAGGTCGAGCACGATCACCTCGCCCACATCGACTCGTCCCCCGGTCTTCTCCTGCACCCAGTCCGCCAGGGCCGAGTGCTGATAGCCGAAGGTGGCGTCGTCGGCGAACTCCGTGTCCGCCGCGGGCACCAAGGACTCTTCCTGCTGCACGTAGTGCACCCCGCCGATCGTGACCCGGCCTGCGTCGGGGAAGGCCGGGACCAGCACGACCCCATCCGTAGCCGGCCCGCCGTGCTCGGACAAAGTCTCGGCGATGACGTCCGTCTCCAGCGGATAATGACCGCGCAGGGTCGAGTCGCTGCGACTGACGAAGGTGATGTCCACGCCGATCTCCTCGGCCGCGATGTGGGCGTTGGCCACACACTCCCGGGTGCGCGTCCGTGCCTCAGCGGGGTCCAGGCTACGACTGTTCGTCAGCACGTAGACCGCGGGCGCCGGCATACCGTCAATGCGGTGCAGGAAGGCCCACCCGAAGTCCTGAACATCCCAGTCCGTCAGCACGGGTAGGTCGGCCACGGACTGGGTGCCGGTCGGATCGTCGTCGAGCACGATCAGCACCCGAGGTGAGGCCCGTCGAGCCTTCGCCACCTGCGCGGCACTGATCTCGACCTCGCTGCGATAACCCACCAGCATCTCTTGGATCGTGCTCGGCACGCTCACCTCCATGTGCGACCTGGGACCGGACTCTCAGTATCGAGTCGACGACATGACACGTCCACCGGAGCGCGTGACCGGCATCTGTTGACGACTGCCCCGAAGCAACCCACTATGAGGTTAATGGCCAACGTCGGCCGGTGTCGTGATTTTAAGGAGATGTGTCAATGGACCTTCAGCTCTTATTGGCGCTGGTCATCGGGATCGGGACCATCGTCGTCCTGGTCCTGCGGACCCGTCTGGACGCTTTCGTCGCGCTGCTCATCGCGGCCCTGGTCACGGGGCTCATCGCCGGGCAACCCGTGTTGGACATCGTCAACTCGATCACCACCGGCTTCGGCAATACTTTGGCCTCCATCGGCATCGTCATCGGCCTCGGCGTGGCGATCGGCAAGATCCTCGAGGTCTCCGGAGCCGCCAACTCCATTGCCAACGCGTTCCTGTCGGTGTTCGGCAAGGGACGTGAACCCTGGGCGATGGGCAGCGTTGGAGCCCTGGTGTCCATCCCGGTCTTCTGCGACTCGGGCTACGTGATTATGAACCCGCTGGCGCGCTCCATCGCACGGGTCAAGAAGGGCGCCTACGTCACGCTGGCTCTCGCCTTGGGCTGCGGCATGACGCTGACCCACCACCTCGTGCCGCCCACCCCCGGGCCGCTGGCCGTGACCGGCATCCTCGGCGCCGACCTGGGCCTGGTCATCCTGGTCGGTTTGGCCTTCACCGTGTGTCTCCTGCCGGTGGTCGTCGCCTACGCGCGCTGGATGGGTCCCAAGCTCGAGGACGACGTACGAGCCGACGTGCGAGAGGCCGTGTATGCCGACGTAGCGGTCAACGCCAGATCGGGCTCGAGCGGTGGCTCCGACTCCGACTCTCACGGAGCTTCGGACGACGGCCCGACCTCAGGGTCGAGCGCCAACGCCCCGGCTGACGACAGCATCCTGGGTGAACGGCCCAAAGGGGCCCCGAGGCATTCGGTCAGCGCCCTCGTCGGGTCCTTGCCGTTGCTCGTGCCCCTGTTGCTCATCGTGATGAACACCGTCAGTGGGGCCATCGACCAAAGTCGTCAGGGCGTGCAGGCTGAGGACTACGAGCCCTCCGGGTGGGCCGTGCCGTTGCAGTTCCTCGGCAACCCCGTCGTCGCGCTGGTCATCGGCGTCCTGCTGGCCGTTTACCTGCTGCTGCCCAAGTGGACCCCGCGCACCAAGGTCCAGGGCTGGTTCGCCGACGCCGCCGCCTCCGCAGGTCTGATTTTGCTCATCACCGGTGCCGGTGGCGCCCTGGGCCAGGTGCTGCGCGACTCCGGGGTGGGCGACGCACTGGCCGAAGCCGTCGCCAGCACCTCCCTTCCCGGGTTCCTCGTGCCCTTCGTCATCGCCACGTTCGTGCGGGTCGCTCAAGGCTCAGGCACGGTCGCCATGGTCACGGCCGCGTCCGTGACGGCTCCTCTGGTCGGCAGCCTGGGCATCGACCCCGTGGTCGCGGTAATCGCATGCACGTCGGGGTCGATGGTCTTCAGCTACTTCAACGACTCCTACTTCTGGGTTGTCACACGCTTCACCGGCTTGGAAGGCACCGCGGCGCTGAAGGGCTGGTCCGGAATCACGACCGCGGTGTGGGCAGGATCCATCCCGCTCCTGGTCATCCTGAACCTGATCCTCGGCTAGCCGAGCGGCACCGCAGTGGTTGTGCCGAGCCACACACCCTGGCCGTAGGCTTGACTTGTCCGTGACGGCATACCATCACTGACACCGGCGAGTCCGAGGAACTGCGGGGTGGACTGGAACGATCCGGCCGCGTTGACCAACTCCGGCGAGAAGGAACCCACGGAGCCGTGGACCTGGGCCGGACCCGCCCGGACCGTCACCGGTCGAACGTGGGGTGGCTGCATCGAGGTGATCCAGCAGATTCTCATGGCCGGGGGCTGCCCGGCCGATCCTGGCGTGCCGAGCAGCGGGATATCGCGATCGAACTGGTAGGTCGCTACAACCCCGAGGCGGTCGTCTGCGTCGGGGTGCCCTTCGGGCGCACCCGCCCACAGTGGATCCTGCCCTACGGGGGCGAAGTCACCGTCGTCGGCGCCAACCGGCAAGTCTTCGCTAACTACCGATCACGAGCGAACCTGCCAACGTCCCGCACGCGGATCCCTCACCGGTCATACGAAAGTAGACGGATCGAGCGCCGACTCTGTTATTCGGTGTCATGAAAGTTCATTGTCAGGCACTGAGAAGCTGCCAGCCCCCGACCCCGAGCCTGCAGACCGCGAAGAACCTGTCCACCCCTTGAGTCCAGCCGTGCCGGTGAGTGTGGCTGTGCGCATGTAAAGGAGATGCGTTTGTGCAGCAGAACCAGGCCACTTTCTGGAACTTAGATGTCATGGATGCGCATACGAAATAGACGCACCCCATGGCAGCCAGCGTCCACTTGACCTGCCCATCCGAGGTGGCACGACGGGTGTGCCACCCGTTGTCGCAAGGTGTCAAGGTCTCCGCAAAAAGAGGACAGTGAGTTATTGCTCGTGTTCGAAGAACGGAAGGACCGCTCGGAGGAGTTCTGCAGGGGCCTCTTCGGCGATGTAGTGCCCGCACGGTAGCGGCCCACCC
>JBBQNO010000161.1:0-5204 GCA_038330045.1 Actinomycetales bacterium
CGGATAGATCTTCAGCTTGTTGACCACGGAACTCGCCACGATGGTCCGCGGTGCAGCGGATCCCGTGCTGGTACTGGCTTCTGAATCAATCGCAGCGTCGTCGTCGCCGGGCTCAGGCGTGACAGTTTGGCCCGCGTAGCCGGGAGAGCTCGTCATGTCCGCCGCTTCATTAGCCGTGCCTCTGGTGCCCTCCGGTGAACTCTCCTCGCCAGAGCAGGCAGCGAGGACACCGCTCGTGGCACCCACCAACGCTAGGCGCAGGATCGAGCGGCGAGGGGTGGCATGTCGGCGAAGCATGGGCTGACCTTAACCGCACCAATCCAAGGGGCCCCTGGTGACGAATGCCATACGAAGTGCCCGCGCCGGTGTGGGCAGTGATTCATCTGTGGCGAATCTCGTGCAGGGCCCTGAATACCCGGCATCCCCGTTTTGAGGAGCAGGACATGCGTAGATGGATTCCAACCCTTGGGGCCACCGCCCTTGCTTGCGGCGTTATGGTCAGTGCGCCCATCGCGAGCAAAGCGGCCAGCCTCGATGTGACCTCTACGGTCGACAGCATCGAAGCCGGCAGTCTACGAGCGGCCATTATCGAAGCCAACGGCTCCGACGGAGCGGACACGATCGCCCTTGAGGCCGGGTCGACCTACTCACTCGACGTCACGGGTGCCGGCGAAGACGCTGGGGTCACCGGCGACCTTGACGTCACTGGTGAGGTCACCATTGAAGGCAACGGGGCCACCATCGACGCCTCGGCGCTGGGCGACCGTGCGTTCCACGTGCTGGCGTCAGGAAACGTGACGCTGGTCGACGTGACGATCACCGGCGGCACCGCCGACGACGAGCCGTCTGGTGAGGGCGGCGGTAGCGGAGGGGCTGTCTTGAATGCAGGCAGCCTGAGCGCCGAAGGCGTCACCATGTCGGGCAATAGCGCCACGCGGGCTGGTGGAGCCGTCGAGGGCTCCGAAGGATCGATGACCACCCTCAACGACAGCGAATTGTCGTCGAACTCCGCAGGTGAGGCACCCGGCAACGGCGGTGGTTTGCACATCACTGGCGCGGGCGATGCCACCATCACCGACACCACCGTCGGCGGCAACAGGGCAGCCCTCGAGGGCGGCGGGCTGTGGAACGGCTCCGGCACCATGACCATCTCCGGGGGCGAGATCAGCGACAACTTCGCATCCGGGGCCGAGGCCGACGACGGAGGTGGTGGTGTCTTCAACAACGGCGGCACGCTGAACATCACCGGAGCATCCGTCACGGGCAACTCGACTGACGGAGCGGCTGGATCCGGCGGGGGGATTCTCAACCTAGGTGGCACTATGTCGCTGAGCGACACCAAGGTCGACGGCAACGACAGCGTTCGCGCTGGAGGAGGAATCGAAGCCACCGACGGCAGCAAAAGCACTATCGACGGTGGCACCATCTGGCAGAACAGCACCGGAGGCTCGCCGGGCAACGGAGGCGGCCTGCATCTGACCGGCCAGGGAACTGTCGATATCGACGGCACCGTCATCGCGGACAATCGCGCTGAGGCCGAAGGCGGCGGGCTGTGGAACTCGGTGGGCGGCACAATGACCGTGACCAACGCCACGATCAGCTCGAACAAGGCATGGGGCCCTGAAGCCGACCAAGGCGGCGGCGGCCTTTACAACGATGGCGGCGAGGTGGGCATCGACGGAAGCACCATCAGCGAGAACACCGCTGACGGTGCGGCTGGCTCCGGTGGCGGATTCCTGAACAACGGCGGCCTGCTCGAGATCGCCGCAAGCGACATCTTGGACAACACCTCGCAGCGCGCTGGAGGTGGCATCGAAGCCACCACGGATGGCAGCGCCACGAGGCTCAGTGGAGTCCTGTTAGCGAACAACTCCACGGGCGCAGAGCCCGGCAACGGCGGAGGCCTGCACCTCACCGGTGCCGGAGAAGTGCTCGTCGAATTCTCGATGGTCTCGGGTAACTCGGCTGCCAACCAAGGAGGCGCCTTCTGGAACTCAGGCGCGGGCACGATGAGTGTGGACTCGACCACGCTTAGTGAAAACACGACCGACGGCGAAGGCGGGGGGCTCTACAACGACGGCGGCTCCATGGACGTGGTCAACAGCACCCTGAGCGCAAACACGGCAAAAGAGGGTGGCGGCGTCTTCTCCGACTCCGGTGACGTGAAGCTGCTGCATACAACGGTGACGTTGAACAGCGATGGGCTGATGGGTGCCGTCGAGATCCGCAACTCGATCATTGCCGCCAACGAGGGTGACGACGGGGCGAAAGACGTCAGCAGCATCGGCGGAAACGTGGTCGGATCCTCCATCACCACGAACAGCGGCGACGTAGGGGACGTGTCTGACCCCAAGTTAGGTGTCCTGGCCGCCAATGGTGGGCCCACGTTGACCCACTCCCCGAAGAGCGGGAGCCCGGCCATTGACGCGGGGCTCGACGAACTCATGGTGGACATGGACCAGCGCGGTGCCGACCGGCCCATGGGCGATGCTGCCGATAGTGGCTCTGTCGAAGCCGGCGAGTTAAAGGATGACGGCGAGCGCGCAGGCAATGGCGGCGAAGGTGGAATGACGCCAGCCGCTCCGGCGGCGCCCGTTGAAGCGGAGCCGACCTTCACCGGCTGAGAAGCATCGAGGTTTCCCCGAACTGGGCGGAGGTACGGTCACACGGGACCGTACCTCCGCCTTCGGCACGGGTGCCGAACCCCCGCAAACCCACCCCCAAAGGTGGCCTAGCGATTAGTTCTGGCAGTCGACGTCAGCGGGGTTGGGTGGTGTGGGCTCGCCAGGACCGAGAGTGGTATGCAGAGCGGCCAGGACCACGGGGGAGTCGGGGAGTTGCAGATGGCCGGTTCGGGCATCGCGACAAACGGACTGCACAGCAAACCCAAGCGAGCCCTCAAGGCTAGCGGTTCGTACGGGCGTGATAGTCCGGTCGCTTTCGCTCCAGATGGTGATCCATTGGGGGCCAGCCGGTGTTTCGTCGCCCTGGTTAAGACGCCTCAAGAGGTCGTTGCCCGGGACGAGTTGCGCGCAGGCCTCATCGCAGAAGCCGCCCAGGTCGGCCAATCCCGCAAGTCGGGTGCCGTGATGCGGCGCGGCGATCGTCAGGATACGTCGGGCCGCGGTGGCACCTTGAAAATCGCTGGCCCAGATTCGGGCCACGACTCCGCCCGCGGAGAATCCAATCACGTCGACCTCGTGCGATGCCCCGCGCTCGGCGTCAACGAACTCGCCCAAGAGGCGGGCTTGCTCCTCCAGATCACCAGTGTTGTCGCCGATCGGAGGCAAGACCGCGACTTCACGGCCATCAGCACGTAGCGCGACGGCGAGAGGCTCGGTGTCTCGACCATCACCTCCGTATCCAGAGACCAACACCACCAGCGGCAGCGGCAGCGGCTGCGCGGCAGGCTCCGCCTCAGCGTTCGACCGTTGAAACGCCCACACCCCGACGATGGTCAAGGCCACCAGCAGGGCGACGCCCACGGAAATGCCGACGCGGCGGGTTCGGGTCATCGCAGCAACGGACACTCGAGCAGTCTCGCCTACAGGCTCCAACGCCGGATCGTCGGCATACGTTCACGGCGCTCTGGCGCAACGTCCGTAGGTCGCTGAATCACCGACAGGAACGAGTCGGGAATCTCAGGGAGGTCCAAGGCTGTTGCCCTCACATGACGACCACACCCACGCCCAACGACGTTGTGATCTATTGGCGCCCCGGATGCGGCTTCTGCTCTCGGCTTCGCTCGGCCCTCGGCGGCGACGCCGAGAAGGCCACCTGGATCAACATCTGGGAAGACAAGGATGCGGCGGCCGTCGTGCGCGAAGCCAACAACGGCAACGAAACGGTCCCGACCGTCATCCTCGACGGCATCGCCCTGACCAACCCTGACCCCTCGCTGGTCAAAGCCACGCTCGCGGCGTAAGGACGGTCAGACAGCGATACCTGTGGGTCCTCGTCGCTTTTGTGGGGGTGTCGGTGGTCTACCGCTTCGCCGTGCAGGGGCAGTTTGTCCTTGCGGTGACGTTTGGTGTGCTCAACCTCTTGCTCGTGTGCTGGGTAAGCCCTTGGCGGCGCGGAAAAAGTCTCACTCGGGCCGAGGTCGTGGCGCTGCCAGCCAACGAGTGTCGAGTCGACGGCAATGAGACGGTGCCGACAGTGGTCATGGACGGCAGGACGGTGACGAACCCCGACCCTGAGATTGTGATGAGTCGCCTCACTGCCTAAACGCCGGGCGCGCCCGCAGATGCACTTAGACTTACCCCCATGCCTGCACTGTCCCGCGACGACGTCGCGCACGTGGCCATGCTCGCCCGAATCGAGCTCTCCGACGAGGAGTTGGACCGCTTCGCCGGTCAGCTCGACGAGATCGTCGGGTGGGTCTCTGCGATCAATGAAATCGCGGCGGCGGACGTCCCCCCGATGTCGCATCCTCTGCCGCTGGTCAACGTCACCAGGGTAGACGAGGTGCGTCCATCGTTGACCGCAACCCAGGCGCTTTCCGGCGCTCCCGAGGTCGACGAACAACGGTTCAGCGTCCCCCGCATCTTGGACGAAGAGTGAGCGCCCGCATGACCGAGCACGTGAGCGTATGCCGATTGTCCGCAGCCCAGATGGCCAACTCCCTGGTGGCGGGGGAGTTCACCGCCGAAGAGTTGACCCAGGCCCACCTTGATCGGATCGAGGCGCTGGATGGCACGCTTCACGCCTACCTCCACGTCGACGCTGACGGCGCGCTGGCCACGGCGCGTGAGGTCGACCGAGCGCGGGCTGCCGACGAACCGCTACCCCCGATGGCTGGCGTCCCGATCGCGATCAAGGACATCGCTTGCACGATGGGTATGCCGACCACTGCCGGTTCGAAGATGCTCGAGGGCTGGGTGTCGCCGTACGACGCCACCATCGTGGCCCGCATCCGCGAGGCTCGGTTGCCGATCCTCGGGAAAACCAACATGGACGAATTCGCGATGGGCTCCTCCACGGAGCACTCGGCATACGGGGTGACCCGCAACCCGTGGGACACCGACCGCATCCCCGGTGGCTCGGGCGGCGGAAGCGCTGCAGCCGTGGCGGCATACCTCGCGCCGTGGGCGATTGGCTCCGACACCGGCGGCTCGATCCGTCAGCCAGCGTCGGTCACCGGCACGGTTGGATCGAAGCCCACGTACGGCTCGGTGTCTCGCTACGGCGTCATCGCGCTCGCG
>JBBQNO010000162.1:0-5157 GCA_038330045.1 Actinomycetales bacterium
CCGCAGGACCCACCCCAGCCCCCGGTGCCAGTTCGTTGATCAGGGAGTCGGTGGGAGGCGGGGCCATGCCCAGCGGAGACCTGGTCCCGCGCCAGTACAGACCACGGCGGACCCGTCGCAGCTCACCCTCGTCCACCAGCCCGGCCATCAGGTGATGGGTCGTCGAGCCCGAGGTGGCCAGGTCCTCAGGCCGCCAGAAGCGATCGCGAGAACACAGGACCCGCTCGCGCTCCCGACGGGACGTCATCCGGTCACGTACCGCCATAGCGACCTCCTTGAGCACAGCACGAGACGGGAAACTTCCGTCAACAAGGATACATGGCGGCACGAGAAGATGCCTTAACCGCGCGAGGGGCCCGGCTACACAGGCCGTCAGCAGGCCGTCACAGCGTCGCGACCAGACGTTTCACTTGCGCCTAATAATCACGTTTGCGCTGGTCAAGACGTTAACGGGCCTTGCCAGTCAACACTAGGACGGCCTTTTAATCCGTAGGTTGTGGGTTCGAGTCCCACGGGGCCCACTGCATGTCTTCGCAGGTCAGGATGGGCGTTTCGCCTCGATCCGACCCGCTGCTCGCTCAGAACGCACGGCCCGTGGGCCGGCCTGACGCCGCATTTGGGCGGCCAAGCGGAGCCCGGGTTTGGATGTGTGCAGGCCAGCGCATCGTCAAGGGCTACGACCTACGGACTTTCGAGCGCCGCTCGTCCCCGCGGACTGGGCCGCCGGGTCGCTGGACCCAGGTGGCCGGGGCGACCACGGCAAGAACCGGGGTGAGCGTGTTGTCGGTCTCGACGGTAAACCTGATCGCGGCTTATAGTTGGGGGAATCTATAAAGACCTATCCCCCGAGCGCCCGAGAAAGGACCTCCGTGCAGGCGAGCCCCTACACACCCGGGGAGACCGCTCGCGAGATCCCCGGCCGCGAGACCCAGCTCACCGACATTACAGGCCTGCTGGCCAGGGTCGCCCTAGAGGGGTGCTTCGCCGGCCGCGTGCGCGCTGACGTCGGCCCACGCGGGGTGGGAAAGACCAGCCTGCTGCGACGTGCGCAACGCACCGCGCACGACCTCGGCCTGGCGTCGGTGTTCGTCACTGCCGGCAACGGCACCCTGACCGCGGTGATCGCCGATGAGGTGCACCAGCTCACTCGCGCCTGGGGACACGGGGACCTGCTCGCCGAGCGGGTCAGCCAGGTGAAGGTGTCAGCCGGGGTCCCGGGATTCGGCCACCTCGAACTCACCGGCACCCAACCACCGACCCCCGAGGCCACGCGCGCATTCCGCGAGCTCATCGCCCACACCGCCCAGGCTGCGGCACAGGACGCCGACCACAAAGGACTGGTCCTGCTCATCGACGAGCTCCAGGCAGCCGACGAAGACTCCCTGCGCACGATCGCCTACGCCTGGCAGGAACTGCAAGCCTCCAACAGCCCCGTCCCGGCCGCACTCCTGGCCGCTGGGCTGTCCCACACGCCTGACGTCGTCACCGCAGCCGTCACCCACGCCGAGCGCTTCCAGTACCGCCCGATGCGCGATCTCGAGCCGCACGAGACCCGCGAGGCCCTGACCGCTCCGAGCGCGGCCCTGGGCGTCTCCTGGGCCACCGACGCCCTGACAGCGGTCCTCGAACGCGCCCAGGGATACCCATACTTCGTCCAGGTCTACGGCGACGAGATCTGGCACGCCGCCGGCAACACCGACGCCGGTGCACAGCTCACCCTCGGTGATGTCAACGCCGCCCAGGAACGTGTCGACGTCGACCTGACCGAGCTGTACCGCACCCGTTGGGCCAAAGCCACAGCACGCGAACGCGACATCCTCACCGCCATGGCCGACCACCCAGAAGGTCCCGTTGCACGCCGCGCCATCGCCGAACAACTACGTGTGGAGACGACCGCCCTGTCCATGGCGCGACAGTCACTGCTTGACAAAGGCATCCTGGACGCACCGGCGCACGGGATGCTCGCGTTCACCGTCCCCGGCTTCGGCTCCTACGTTCGATCCCTCATAAGCAACTGAGGACCAAGGCCCTGCTCAACCACATGCGGCAGTTGCGGACGTTCGGCCTGCCAGGTTCCCGGCGGTGCGTAGCCACCGTGGCTGGCGTCAGTCGCGACGGAACGCGCAACTCCTTGCGTCGGCGGGCCCGATGAAGCCTAACCCGTCTGCCGATGGCGGGGCGTGGCAGCACTTCGGGCTCAGCGGAGGCCTGCGACATCGAGCCGCCGCAGCAGGAGGGAGGCAAGAGCGAGGTAGTCCAGGGCCTCGTCCGGGGTGTCGCCGACCTCAACCTCGTGGCCGCGCGGGTTGCGGATGCCGGTCGCGGCCCCGGCAAAGATGAACTTGAAGCCCTTCTGCTCGTCGACCTCGGACTCAGTCGTGAGGGCGTTCAGCCGCACCTTGGGGTTGTCCTCGTTAAAGACGCTCATCATCAGTTTGTAGCCAGTCCCGCGCTCCGAGCTGATGCGCTTGACCTCGGTCTCGATGAACTTGAAGGCCTGGAAGACGGATTCCTCCCAGTGCCCGTCGTCGAATAGCCTGCGCACCTTCTTAGGCAGATCCGGGTGGATGTTCCGCGACTCGAACGGGTGCGGCTCCTCGGCCTCAGCGACGACCTCGACGACGGCCGAGTCCGTGACCGTGGCGACGTTGCTGGTCTCGGTGGCGCGCAGGGCCCACGCGCCACCGACGGACCGCGTGATCCGCTCGAAGCGGTCCAGCGGTCCGCTCACGACATCAGGTGCTTCTTGATGCTCGCGAAGATGGCGTCGTACGTGTCGGCGTCGCCCCCGGGTGGCAAGTTGACCTCGATGCGCACCGTGAGGCCTACGTCCTGCCCGTTCTGGACTTTGACGTTGCCGCTAGCCCCGCCGCCGCCAGCACCGCCGCCGTCGGCGGCTGTCTCCGCGGCCTTCTTCGCTGGGACCTTCTTGGCTGGTAACCTTCTTGGCCGTCTCGCCCGAGGCTGCGGTCACCTTCCGTGATCCGGTGCCCCGGACCGCAGGCACCTCGCCGTGCCCGGCCAGCGCGGCCAGCGTCAGGAAGGTGGCGGCCTGCCGCTGCCCGACCAGTTCCGACGTCTTGTCGGCGTGGCGGAACCAGTGGGTGAGGTCGTCCTTGCTAGCGGTCAGGGCGGAGTCGCCCATCTCGTTGAACAGAAGCGCGTACTTGTCCCGCAGCGCCGCCTCCAAGCCGGGCTTGAACGTGTCGTCGTTGCCGAAAAAGTGGGCCGTGATGTCCTCGACCCGGCTACCGTCCTCGTCGATGAGGCCGAGGAACCGCAAGATCGAGATTATGTACGACTCGTTGGCGGGCGCGATATTGAACCGCTGGAGGTACCCGGCGTCAACCTTGCTGGGGAAGCCCTTGCGCAACTGCGCGACGGCCTGCACGACCGCGGTCTGACCGGAACTGTACGGATAGTTAGGCACTGCTTCTCCGTTCTTCTCCTTTTGGCACCTTGACCCTACCTGCGACCGCCGACGACCGGCGCAGGCTCGTCCGAAGGGCAGAGCTGGTTGACCGTTGAACATGCTGTCTGAGAACGAGTACCACTATCCACGCCAGGCTGGCCCACCGGCGAATGTGCGAGCTGTGGTGCCCGCGTCCTTATGGGCGAAGCGACGCCCACAACGAGCTCGGTCGCAGCCATCCGCACATCGGCGGAGTCTTGATGTCACGAACCTCCTGAGCGCCGGCCAGGCGCGCACCATCGTTCTCCGCTGAAGACACAGGCAGGCGTCGAGAAGTCCGACACAGCGCGGATTGATTGTATGGCCGACACGGTCGGCGCTCGGGCGCTCCTGGCGCGCATAATCCGCTTCTGATCGCAGGCGCGTTGACTCATGTAGGAATGCGCGCGTAGAGCGCGCCTGCCGGGCCCTGATGGGGTGAGCCGGTAGGCCCCGAACATGGGACTGACGATGAGCCAACGGCGAGCAGTGACCAAGGCGATCGCGACGCGGTACAAGCGTGGCGACAAGGCGGGCAAAGGGGTGATCCTCGATGAGTTGTGCGCCACCACGGGGTGGCACCGCAACCACGCCCGTAAGGCGTTGGCCGCAGCGTTGAAACCGAAGATCGTGGTCCCGGCACGAAAGGCACGGGCCCCGTTGTACGACACGAACACCGTGGTGGCATTGGGGTTCTGCTGGGCGGTGCTGGGTGCGCCGACCGGCAAACGGCTCGCTCCGATGATGTCCGAGTTGGTGCCCACGTTGCGCCGGTTCGCTGAGCTCGATGTCACCGATGAGGTGGCGACCGCATTGGTCGCGATGTCGCCGGCGACCATGGATCGGCGGTTGGCCGCAGATCGAGCGAAGATGGTCTTGAAGGGCCGTTCGCATACCAAGCCCGGGTCGCTGCTGAAGGATCAGATCCCGATCCGTACCTGGGCTCAATGGGACGACGCGGTCCCCGGGTTCCTCGAGATCGATCTGGTCGGCCACGAGGGTGGCAACGCGGTTGGTGAGCACTGCTACACCCTGACCGTCACCGACATTGCCACTGGATGGACCGAGAACCGCAGCGTGCGCAACAAGGCCCGTAAATGGGTCATCGCAGCCCTGGCAGAGATCGCCCAGATCATGCCGTTCCCGATCCTCGGGGTCGACTCCGACAACGGCAGCGAGTTCATCAACCACCACCTGCTCGACTGGTGCCAGCGGCGCTCGATCACGTTCACGCGCTCCCGGCCCGGTAACTGCAACGACGGCGCGCACGTGGAGCAAAAGAACTGGGCCGTGGTGCGGACCGTGGTCGGCTACCACCGCTACGACACCCCTGCCGAATTGGCCCTGCTGAACGAGATTTGGGGCCTGCAGAGCCAGATGACGAACTACTTCCTGCCCCAACAGAAACTCATCTCCAAGGTCCGCGACGGCGCGAAAGTGACCAAGAAATACGACAAGGCCACCACCCCACACCGACGCGCCGAACGACACGACACCGTCAGCATGCACGATAAAACGATCCTCACCGACACCTACACCGAACTCAACCCGGCCGCGATTCAACGACAGATCCAAGCACTCACCGCACAACTACTGACCCTGACCACCAGCAAGTCAGCAGCAACAACCAAACCCGCCCTCACGCGCGCATCCGGTCATGAGTCAACGAAACCCATTACGCGCGCATCTTGACATGAGTCGTCGGG
>JBBQNO010000163.1:0-5156 GCA_038330045.1 Actinomycetales bacterium
GTGATGCCACGTCAGCGGTAGCCGGAGGTACTGGCGGGTGACGCGTTGGCGATACAACGCCTGCAGGTTAAACCCGGCAACCCCGGCCAGGACTCGGCGCAGGATCACACCGAGCACGTTCACGAACAAGATGACGCTCAACACCCAGAAGATCGTCCACAATCCGCCGACGTCGACTGTCCGCGCCTCGATGGCCGGAGCTATCACGATGTCGGTCAGGTAGCCCAGGGCCCAGGCCGTGGCCACCGTCGCACCGGCCCACAACACCGCGCCGACGACCGCACCGGAGAGCCACCAGGGCTGTTGCTTGGCCCCCGTCCAGATGATTGAAAAGCCCTGTCGTAGCACCGCGCCACTGGCACGCGGCGGGGCGGGCGGCGCCGCGGTCGAGCCCGTACTCATCGTGATGCGTGGCCTTCGGTTCGGCGTGGAGCGCGACGCCGCAGACGGCATACTGGCGCACAGGACTCTCATGGTCGCACGGGCCTCGGACAGGCATTAGACGAGCCGTCGTAGTGTGCGCCCAGGAGTTCTAAGCGGTGAGGTGTTTGGATGTCACCATGACTTTGGCTCAACAGCACCGCCAAGCCCTGTGTGACGCTGCGCTCAGTGCGGGCCCCGACGCCCCGACCTTGTGCGAGGGGTGGACCGTCCGCGACCTGCTCGTGCACCTGGTGGTGCGAGACTCACGCCCCGATGCGGCTCTGGCGATGGTGGTGCCGCCCCTGGCTACGCACGCTGAACACGTCCGATCAAAGTTGGAAGCTTTCCCGTTTGCTGATCTGGTGGGACGCGTGCGATCGGGCCCGCCGCGGTGGTCCCCGGCCTCGGTATCGGCGGTCGACAGGGCCATGAACGTGGCCGAGTTCCTCATCCACCGCGAGGACATCGCGCGGGCTAGTGACGCTTCAGGGGGCATTACAACCCCTTACTCCCCGGACACGTCAGACGCCGCTTGGTCGTTGCTGCGCCGAGGAGGACGACTGTTCTACCGGACGTCACCGGTAGGGGTCGTCGCCGTAGCCCACGGCACCGGCCGTGCGGCCTTGCGCCGGCCACCCCGAAACCACGGCAGCATCATCGTGAGCGGAGAGCCGGTCGAGTTGCTGTTGCACGCCTTTGGCCGTCGAGGCCACTGCGCCGTGCAGGTGCTCGGCGATACGAGGGATGTGGATGTATTCACCGCCGCATTTGCATCAGGATGAGGCACCCCCATCGCTGATAGAGCCACCCCAGGCGATCACATCGCTGAACGGGTGTTGTCATTCAGCGGCCGCAGGCCCATCTTGGTGGGCGTTGATGGCCGCAGTGGTGGCGGGAAGACCCAGCTCGCCGCCTCAGTGGCCGAAAAGCTCAGGGCAGGCGGCACCTCGGTCTGCATCATCTCGATGGACGAAATCTATCCGGGCTGGGACGGCTTGGAGCAATCGGTCCAGATCCTGCCGTGCGACATTCTGGAACCGTTGATCTCCGGGAGCATAGCGGCATACCGACGCTGGGATTGGAATGCTGAGCAGCCGGGGGCCCTTGTTAATGTGCCCGACGCTGACGTGGTAATTATCGAAGGCGTCGGCTCCACGGCACACGCCCACCGGTGTGACTTCTCCATCACCGTGTGGGTCCAGGCTCCCGCACGCCAGCGGCTAGATCGCGCCTGCGCACGCGGCGGTCAGGGTGACTACGCTCCCCACGCGGCGCGCTGGGCCGCGCAGGAAGACGCCCTCTTCGGATCGGACACCTATCCGGTTGCACCACGTGGGTATGACCTCGTCTACGACACGACTGCACCCGTCGAGGCGAGCGGGTGAGGCACAACCTACGCGCTTCGGCCTCCGCGCTGGGGCAGACGCTTGGGATGCGAGTGTCCCGGACGGCATGGTTGCGGCGCGGTGAACGCCTGCGCTTTCGCCTGCCGATCATCCTGCAGGCAGCCTTCGGTGCTGGCGCGGCGTGGTTTGTGGCCCACGACCTGCTAGACCACCCCATCCCCTTCTTTGCGCCCGTGACCGCCATGATCTGCCTGGGATTGACCTACGGAAACCGTGTCCGTCGCGCCATCGAGCTGACCGTGGGCGTAGCCATCGGGGTGCTGGTAGGCGACGTATTCGTGCAGTCCTTCGGGGTGGGAATCTGGCAGATCGCCGCGGTGTGCATCGTTGCGATGTCGCTGGCGGTGCTAGCGGGCGCCGGACAACTGCTGATGTTGCAAGCAGGCACGCAGGGTGTGATCGTGGCGACGTTGATCACCGGTGACGGGCAAGCCTTTGGGCGCTGGATCGACGCGGTGGTCGGCGGGCTGGTGGCGATCATCATCACGGTCGCGGCCCCGTCTGGATCACCTCT
Source organism: Actinomycetales bacterium (assembly GCA_038330045.1). Classification (GTDB taxonomy): domain Bacteria; phylum Actinomycetota; class Actinomycetes; order Actinomycetales; family Dermatophilaceae; genus Ornithinicoccus. The sequence goes on from JBBQNO010000163.1 coordinate 2,344, forward strand.
GCGCAGACCGAGGGAGAAGGCTGCAGCCGTGGTGCAGCACTTCGCGATGGCGCTAGGGCAGTGCGCCATCGGGCTGCGCGAGCGCGATGCCGACACGGTAGCTTCGGCCTTGGATGCAGCCCGCGATCTGCAGCCCGAAATGGTGGATCTCGAGGAAGCCGCCGCCGAGGGGCTCGCCTTGGCCCGCATGGCACCACTGCGTCGCAGGCAGCGCACCAGTGTGCACATTATCGACGACCTGCTTTTTCCCCTCGACCTGGCGATCCGTAACGTCCGGGTGCTCATTCGGCGCGCCGAGGTGTGTGTCATCGAGGGTGAGCACATGCCGGACTCCTACATCGACCTCGTCGACGAGCTGGCGCTGGCTGCGGCATACATCTCCGACGAGTTGGCGGAAGGCAGAGATGCGGTGCAGGCTCGGGAGGACCTGGTCAATCTGGCGCGACGTTCCACCTGGGCCGTGCGCAAGGCTGGGGTGTCAGCGGAAGTGATGCGTGCGCAGGTGCGGTCCACTGTGGTCGATTTGCTTCGACTCACGGGCTTGTCGGCTGCCGAGGCGGTCGCGCGCGTGCCGACGACCCGCACCGATTTGGACCCAGGTCCGCGCGAGAGCAGCACGTCGTAGACGAGGCGCTGTGTTCTGCTAGCCGTGCGGCGGCGCCGCGGTATGGTGCGCGACCAGGGCTGCGAGCCGGGAGGCTTCTTGAGCGGCGAAGGCACCGTCGGAGCGTTGAATCGCCATCACCGCCACTTCTTCGGTGTCGCTGAGCTCCAAGACAACCCACGGCGCGCCCCCGGAGAATCCGACGTTGACGATGCTGGCCCACTCCAGGTCGGTGGATCGGACCAAATTGACGATCCGCAGTCCTGTCTGGGTCGGCACCGCTCGCAGCGATGCGAACCGCAGCAGCAGCGCCGCCAGCGCGCAGCCGAAGACAATTGTCATGACGCGGTCCGGCACGCTCCAACCGACCTCCCCGGTCCCGGGAGTCGTCAACGCCAGGAAGGTAAACGCCACCACGCAGGCCAAGGCGCACACCCGCGCCATCCACGCGCCGCGACGCGGTTTGAACGGTGCGTAGGCCGTCCCGCCAGTGCGGGCGGAGTGCGGGGGTGCCATCAACGTCAGTGCTGGTCAGCGTGCTGTGGGGCGTGCTGTTGTGCGAGGCCGCGCAGCTTCTCGATCGCCAAACCCGGGTTGTCGGCGCCGTAGACGGCTGATCCCGCCACGAACACGTCGGCACCAGCGGCGGCACACTGCTCGATGGTTTCGGCGGAGATCCCTCCGTCGACCTGGACCCAGACCTGCGACCCGAGCCGCTGGGCAGCACTAGCGACCTCCGCGACCTTCGACATTTGATCGGCCATGAAGGATTGCCCACCGAAGCCTGGCTCCACCGTCATGACCAGCACCATGTCGACCTCGGGCAGCAGGTCGGCGTAGGCGGCAAACGGGGTGCCTGGTTTCAGGGCGAAAGCGGCTCTGGCACCACCGGCCCGGATGGCCCGTGCGGTTGCTACCGGGTCCTTGGCGGCCTCGATGTGGAAGGTCACCGAGGACGCCCCGGCTTCGGCATACTGCGGGGCCCAGCGGTCCGGGTCCTCGATCATGAGGTGGGCGTCAAGGGGGATCGGGCTGACCTTGGCTAACGCCTCCACGACGGGGAGCCCGAGCGTGAGGTTGGGCACGAAATGCCCGTCCATGACGTCGACGTGCGCCCAGTCGGCGGCGTCGATGCGCCCCAACTCCTGCTGCAGGTTGGCAAAGTCGGCGGACAGGATGCTGGGACTGATCTGCATAACCACGCTCTGCAGCCTAGTCGCCGACACTGCCCAACGATTGCTCAGGTGCGGCGCAGCAGCGCCATGTACATGCCATCGGTGTCGTGCAGGTGTGGCCACAACTGAGCGCCCGGGCCCGGGCCCAGGTCGGCATACGGGCTGCCGTCACGGGCGCGAACCAGGGGGCGGATATCTTCGATCTGGACGTGCCTGAAGGTTTTGGCCACGTCCTCAATGACGACGGTGGTCTCGGCGACATGCGGTGAGCACGTCGCATAGACCACGACTCCCCCAGGTCGGGTGGCCTGCAAAGCAGAGTTCAATAAGCCTCGTTGCAGCGGCGCGAGACCGGTGAGGTCGCTCGGCTGGCGGCGCCAGCGTGCCTCGGGTCGACGCCTCAGTGCGCCCAGCCCGGTGCATGGCGCATCCACGAGGACACGATCAAAGTGATCGGGCAGCGCCTCGCCGATCTCGGTGCCGTCGCCGACCGTGACGTCCACGTCGGCTCCGGCAGCCACCGCCGCTCGAAGGGTATGGCGCACGAGTTCAGCCCGGTGCTCGCTGACTTCATTGGCGCGTAGGTGGGCGCCGCGTTGCAGAGCACCGGCGGCCAGAAGACCCGCCTTGCCGCCGGGACCTGCGCAGAGGTCGAGCCACTGGCCGGCGTCGTTTTCTACCTTTGCACCGAGCAAGGCCAAGGCCACCAGCTGTGAACCAGCGTCTTGGACGGCAGCTGAGCCGTCCCGAATTGCGGTGAGGTCACCGGGGTCGCCGTGGCGCAACGCCCAGGCCGTGGGCGCTGCGGGGGACGGCGTCGCGTCGGGCAGGTCGTCGGCGCTCGCTAGACCCGGCCGAGCGACGAGCGTCAACAGGCCAGGTGTGTTGTGCGCGCGCAGCAAGGCTGCGAGGTCATTATTGATGGTCTCGGGCGTGCTGACCCCGTCAATCAGCAGGGCCGTTCGTAGGGCGCGCACCACCCAGAGGGGGTGAGAGTGCTCGATGGCTAAGGCACTGATGGCGTCGGGGGCCTC
>JBBQNO010000164.1:0-4968 GCA_038330045.1 Actinomycetales bacterium
AGAGCGGTTTGGATGGTGTTCACGCTGGTCTCGGCGGTCTTGAGATCGCGTTGGACCGTGTAGGCCTGCCAACCGGTGAAAGCGATCGCCAGAAGAGTCAAGACTCCTACGACGAGCAGGATTCTTCCACGGGAGAGCACCGACGTATTGTGCCATGCGTTTGCGGGATTATGTAGTTGCGTCGAGGGAGGCGAGACGGTCGCTCATGGTGGTGACCATTCACGGGGATTCGAGGCTCGCTCCCCTTGTATCTGAACCAGCGCGGGTCGTCTCTCGCGGACCGAGATGCCTTTTGAGGGTCGTCGAAATGCAGAACGTCCCTCAGCCTCGGCTGGGGGACGTTCTGCATTGATTAGGTGCAGTTAATCAGTTGGTAACCCTGATCAGCTTGACGCCGCGCGAACGCTTGTACGGGTCGTTCGGGCCGGGGATGTACTTGATGATGACCTTGTACTTGCCGGTCGAGCGGAGCTTGCCGCTGGTGACCGTCTGCACGCCACTGCGGGCACGGGTGCTCTTGGTGCGAATCTTGCCCTTGCCGCGCTTGCGAACCACGATCTTGTATTTGCCGGTGGGCTTGGCGTTGCCGGCGGCCTGGGTGCGGACCTTGATCCGGGCGAACGCGCCCTTCTTGATCTGGCTGGGTCCGCTCGCGGTGGTCGTCGTCTTGATGCACCCGGTGTACGGGCAGTCGGCGGCCGAAGCGGAGGAGCCGGTGAAAGCAACCAGGCCGCTGGCCATCATGAACACAGTGATGATCACTGCGAGGAGCTTCTTCATGGTGTGTTTCTCCTAGCGGCAAGTAGATGCCTCGGAATTGATGTCCGCACTAGATAATCACACTTTCGGCTCAATGTGTGCATCGGATCCCGGATTTTTCTGGCAGCCCACAGAACTAGGCCACTGCCCTGTTCAAGCCCAGCAGATGTCGGGCTTGCTCCGGGGTACCGATCGACCGTTGCGCGAGGGTCCCAAGGTCCACACCCCGACGCACCAACTGGGCGTTGCTCTCCACGGGGACCCCGCGGCCCAGAGTGACCACGTCCTCCATGCCGACCCGCAAATGCCCTCCGAGACTCAACGCAGCGAACATCACCGGGAGGCTCGTGCGGCCGATGCCCGTGGCTGACCAGGACGTCACCGCCGCTGGCAGCGCTGTGACCGCAGCGACTAGGGCGGGGGCGGTGCCGGGCATTCCCCCTGGAACCCCCATCACGAAATCGCAGTGCACCTTGTCGCCCACCGGTAGCCCGTATTGATCCAGCAGCCGGGCCAGCGAGGCGACATGGCCGAGGTCGAACAACTCGAACTCCGGGGCGATCCCCCGCTCCTGGGCTCCCTGGTAGAGCTCGCAGACGAAGGGCCAGGGGTTGGCGAAGACGTCGTCACCGAAGTTGGTGGTGCCCATGGTCAGGCTGCACGAGTCCGGGGTGGCGTCGAGGACGGCGAGGCGGGCGTCGTACGGGTCGTGGACCGATCCCCCGGTGGAGAGTTGGACCACCAGGTCGGTGCTCTCTCTGAGGGCGTCGACTGTCTCTTGGAGTCGGGCCGGTTCCAGGGTCGGTCGGTGGTCGTCGTCGCGGATGTGGACGTGAATCATCGCGGCACCCGCGGCTTCGCACTCCACCGCGGTGGCGACGATCTCCTCGGTCGTGGTCGGCAGATGCGGCACGTCGGCCTTGGTGGTCTCGGCCCCCGTGGGAGCCACTGTGATGAGGAGGGGTTGGTTGGTGGAGGTGCTCACCTGCGCATGGTGCCAGCGCCGGTGACCGGCGTGGCTTCACCACGCGGATGAGGCTGAATACGTTGAGTCCACAGGGCCCAGGCGGCGGTCAGGATCAGGGCCCCGATCAGGGAACCCAAGGTGTTGGCCACAATGTCGCGGGCCGACCCACTGCGGGTCGGCAGGACGATGCGTTGCACGATCTCCACGGTGGCGCTGAGCGCGAACCCGGCGACCACCCAGTCGGAGAACGTGAGCCGGCGGAGGAGGAGTCCACCGAGCAGGCTCAGCGGCACCAGCATCAGGACGTTTAGGGCACGCTCGGCCGCCGAACTGCTGATGACGACCCCGAACCAGGCGGCCACGTCCACCAAGCTCAAGACGCTGCGGCCCGGGACGGACGGGTTGGGGGCCCAGACCAGGTAGACGACCGCAGACAGGTAGACGATGTACGCGCCGATCAGCAGGTTGCGCCAGGGTGGTTCCGACAGACCCGTCCATCGCGGGTCGGTGGTGCGGGGCGCAGGCGGATCGAGGTTGATGCCGGCGATGATCTCCCGGACCATCGCCAACAGCAGTGCTCCGACGAAGGCCCCCAGGGTGTTGGCGACCACGTCCTGGCTGGAACCCGTGCGGGCCGAGAGGCCCACGACCTGGGTGAGCTCCACGATCAGGCTGGTGATGAAGACCCCCGCTACCCACGCGGTCGGTCTGATCTGCGTGAAGAGCAGGCCTCCCAGGAGGCCGAGCGGCACCACCAACAGCACGTTGAGCGCGAACTCGGCGGTCGAGACAGACACAAGCACGCCAAACCGCTCCGCCATGGAGACCAGTTTGACGATGGCCCGGTCGCCCAGGGCTGGGCTGGGGCTCAGGACAAGTTGGGCGACCACCCCGAGGTAGACGACGAACACCCCGCCCAGGGCGAGGCGGAGGGGTCGGGGCATGGGGTGAAGGGTAGTTGGGGTTTGGGGGGGTGGTCTTGACCGGTGGGTTGTGCTGGTGGTCGCCGGGTTTCGAGACAGGACTTCGTCCTTCCTCAACCATCGGCAGCGGCGGCGTTGCGGCGTGTGCCAATCGTGTGAAACCAGCCCGCGGGAGCGCGACACAGGTGAGGCTGGGGGTCGGCGCGGTGGCTCATCCCATCGGCGCGGTGGCTCATCCCATCGACCCGGGTGTCTCCCCCACTCCTGAGCCGACCATCTCTGGTCGGAGCTGTCTCGACGGCTCGATCGCCGGACCCGGCTGAACAGTCAGGTGGAGGGGCCTCCCCCCTGCACCTGACTGTTCGCTTCACTTCACCCCTTATTCAGGGCTCCCCACATCAAGAACACCGTGATCATGGCGAGGATTGGTAGTCCCACCCACTGCATGATCATCAATCGTCGGTGTTGTGCCACCGGACTTCCGTACACAGTCCGCTTCCTTCGACGCGTGCTCATGTCACCCTTCTTTTCATGTAGTCCCGGGCACAGAATGCGGCCAAAGGATTATTCGGACAAGGGGCGACCAGTAAGATCCGCGTCACACGTGGGGATGGCTAGACCACTTGGGTTGTTTAAGAGTGGTCTTGGGTTTTGGGGGCTTGGTTTCGAGGCTCAGGCCTGGCGGCCTTCACACCTCAACCAGCGCCGTCCTGAGCTCAGGCCTGGCGGCCTTCACACCTCAACCAGCGCCGTTTGCTCGGGGTGGGGGGCTTGGTTTCGAGGCTCCTCGCTGGCGCTCGTCACACCTCAACCAGCGCCACTCTCCCTCAACCAGGCGCCACCAGCGCGGTCAGACTTTGTGCATGGCCTGCCAGACCAGGAAGATCGTGACGAGGGTCAGCAGTGGGAGTCCGATCCACTGCGCGACCATGATGCGGCGGTGGTCATCCACGACGTTCTCGTGGTGCTGACGGCTGTGGTGATGGTGGTGCTTTCCTCGGTGCGTGCTCATCTACTCCCCCTGAAGCGATTGCGTCCCCGAGCCAATATGCGCTCATCTGGGATATCGGACAAGGGGTGGGCTAGAGATCTGGACAACTCCATCAGCGGAGGAAGGCCGCGACCCGCTCGTGGTAGCCCGGAGGGATCAGCAGGAACGAGTCGTGGCCGTGCGGAGAGGAAATCTCCGCGACGTCGACCTCGCTGCCGCAGCGGGCGAGTTCCGCGGCCATCCGTTGGGACTGGGTGGTGTCGAAGCGCCAGTCGGAGTCGAAGGACGTGATCTGGAAACGGGTGGGTGACTCGGCCAGCCGGCCTTCGGTCTCGGGCTCCCCGAACGGGTCGAAGTAGTCCATCAGCCGGGTCAGGTAGAGGTAGGACAGGGCATCGAAGCGGCCCAGGAAGGTCTCCCCCTGGTGCTGGAGGTAGTGCTCGACCGCGAAGTCCGGGCCCAGCCGCCAGTCCTGGCCGGTCGAGTCCCGTTCGTGGTCGAACTTCGCCTCCAGCGACTGCGCGCTGACGTAGGTGATGTGGGCCATCATCCGGGCGACCTTCTGGCCGTGGCGGGGGACGACCCCGTGCTCGACGTACCGGCCGCCGTGGAAGTCCGGGTCGGCCAGGATCGCCTCGCGGGCCACCGAGGAGAAGGCGATGTTCTCCGTCGAGATCCTTGAGGAGGCGCCGATCAGGACGGCCCGGTCGATCTGGTCGGGGGCGTCGATCACCCACTGCAGGACCTGCATCCCCCCGAGCGAGCCGCCGACCGCGGCGTAGAGACGTTCGATCCCCAGGTGGTCGAGCAGGCGTCGGTGGGCTGCGACGAGGTCGGCCATGTGCAGGATCGGGAAGTCTAGGAAGTACGGCGCCCCCGTGGCCGGGTTGACCGACTGCGGCCCGGTCGTCCCCGAGCAGCCGCCCAACAGGTTCGCCGAGATCACGAAGAACCGGTCGGTGTCCAGCGGCTTGCCCGGCCCGATCAGGTTGTCCCACCAGCCCGGCTTGGTCTCCCCCTCGCGCAGACCGGCGGCGTGGGCGTCCCCGGTCAGGGCGTGGCAGACGAAGACTGCGTTGTCGCGCTCTGCGGTGAGTTCGCCGTAGGTCTCGAAGACGACCTCGACGTGCTCGAGTTGCCCTCCCCCGCGCAGCGGCAGCGGGTCCTCGGCGGTGGCCAGCACCGCTCGACGGGTCTCGGTGTGACCCACCGAGTTCGATCCCGCGGAGCTGGATGGCATGGGGTCGAAACTACTGGTCGGGCGAGCCCATTCCCCGGGTGGTCCCTCCTGTCGAGACCACGGTCACGGTGGGGTGCCGGGGAGTGCG
>JBBQNO010000165.1:0-4908 GCA_038330045.1 Actinomycetales bacterium
CTAGCCTTGGTGCCTTAGGGGTCGTCTTCGGTGACATCGGTACGAGCCCGCTCTACGCCTTTCAATCTGCGCTGACCGCCCCGGCCATCTCGGCGCTCCCCGCAGTGGAAGGCTTGGCAGTGATCCAGCCTGCGCTGATGCATTTGGTGGTGCCGCTGGCTCTCGTGATTCTGGGCGCGTTTTCGTCGCTCAGCAGGGGGGGACCGAACGCGCCGGCCGTAGTTTTGGGCCGATCATGGTGTTGTGGTTCGGGCCGATTGCGATAGCGTTGCCGCATCTGCTAGCGGGACCCGGTGTTTTCCGTCCAATGCCCTATGGCTCCCGAGTGGGCTCTTTGGCCGTTGCTGGCGCTGGCGGTCGCTGTCATATTCGGCGGTTCTACTGCGTTGGCTGCTGTATAAAGTGTGGCCGTAGGCCGCAGTCACCGCTGGGCTGTGACTCCATCGAGCACCGGCGGTGCGCTGGCGTGGAGCAGGCCCTGGGTCGTCGGGTGGCGCGCGTGGTCGAGATCGAGGGTGTCCATGTCCTCAACGATTCGGCCCTGGTCGAGGACCACGACCCGATCGGCCACCATCCGGGCCAGGCGCAGATCATGGGTGACCAACACGACCGTCATGCCCCGCCCACGTCGAGCCTGGTTGATCACGTCCGCGAGTTGGTCTTGAGCGAGCACATCCAGCCCACTCGTCGGCTCGTCCGCCAGCAGGATTGTCGGCTCTGCGGCTAAGGCTCGCGCCAAAGCGACACGCTGACACTGCCCGCCGGATAGCGTCACGGGTCGTCGGCTCAGCAGATCCGCGTCCAGACCGACCGTGTTCAGCAGGTTTTCTTCGGTGGTGGTGCTGTCCTTGGCCAGGCCCTCGGCGATGACCTGACGCACGGTATATCTCGGGTCGAAGGACGAGAGGGCATCTTGGAAGAGCAAACCGACACCGCGCCGCAGTCTTCGAATCCGGGAGGGTGACTGAGCCCATACGTCGCTCCCGTTGACGCTCACCTCTCCGGCATCGGGCCGATCCAGCGCCCCCAGCACGCCCACCAGCGTCGACTTCCCCGAGCCACTAGGCCCGACGATGGCTATCGCTTCACCAGCGTGAATGTCTAGGTCGATCGCGTCCAGGGCGAGAGTATGTCGTCCCTGACCGTGCAGTTCTCGCCGCACCCCGGAGCATCGCAGCGCGACCTGGCTGGCCAACGAGACTGCAGGGTCAGGCCGGCGGAGTTCGAAAGGTCGGGCCAGCGATCGGGCCCAAGCGCGAGTCAGCGGCGCAGTCGCTTCGTCGAGCATCCCTGCTGAGGGGCTCTGCTGGACGACCCGACCTTCCTGCATGACAACGGTCTCGTCGGCATACTGAGCAGCCGCGGCCAGGTCGTGGGTGACCGTGAGCACCGCGCCGCCAGAGTCGGCGTGGTCACGAAGGAGCCGCAGCACCTCGGCCCGGCTACGGGGGTCGAGTTCGGACGTGACCTCATCCGCTAGCACGACCTGGGGGTCCCAAAGGGTGGCGAGCGCGATGGCAACCCGTTGGGCCTGCCCTCCCGAGAGTTCGAAGGGATAGGACGCCCACACCTGCGCAGGGGAGTCCAGGCCAACCCTCAGCAGAGCGGCCAACCCTCGGTCACGCTCCGCAGACCGCGATTGGCCTGATTCCGCGTGGGCTCGCATCGACTCCGTGAAATGACGGCCCACGGTGACGGTCGGATTCAAGCTCGCGGTCGCGTCCTGACCGATCCAGCCGAGGGTCGTGCCTCGTATGCTGCGTAGTCGCTGACGCGACATCGCACGTACGTCGCTGCTCTCGCTGATCCAGACGTGGCCCTCGGCGGTGAGGCCCACAGGTAGCAACCCCGCCATGGCCCGCAGGGTCAGGCTCTTTCCGGCGCCGCTCGGGCCCACGAGAGCGGTCGTGCTTCCAGCCTTTAGCTCAAGGTGGACACCGTGCGTTAGCGACTGGCCCGTCGCCGACAGCACGCTGAGGCCTGCTGCCCGCAACACGCCCTCCCTCACCATGCTCGGCTCCGCACGGGGGACAGTCCGGAGGCGATGACATTGACCGACAGGATTGTCACGATGATCGCGGCAGCCGGGAGCGCTACGGTGTACCACTGTCCCGTGAGTAGGTGTGACTGTGCGTTGTTGAGCAGCGTTCCCCAGGCCGGGCGGTTGGCGGGCACCCCGAGGCCGAGGAAACTCAGTGTCGATTCGGTCAGGATGGCATGGCCCACTTCGAACGCGGCGATGGAGGCCACTGGCGGCAGCGCCCCCGGGAGGGTATGACGCATGAGCACTTGCACAGGGGAGAGGCCAAGCGAGGTGGCCGCCCGCACATAGCGACGTTGCTGCTGGGACCGCAACTCGGCACGGGCGATCAACGCGACCGGCATCCACGACGTCACGGCGATAGCGACGACGACCACGATCAGCGAGCCGCCGAAGACGGCCGACAGGGCTAGGACCACAATCAACAGGGGCAGGGCGAGCATGGTGTCCGCCACCCGAGTGACGAGCCCATCGAGCCACCGTGGCCCTTGCGCCGCAAGCACGCCAAGAACAACCCCGATGAGCACGGTCACCCCGGCTGCGCTCACACCCACCAACAGCGAGGTGCGTCCGCCGTAGAGCAACCTGGTCCACAGGTCATGTCCGAGGGGGTCGGTGCCTAAGGGGTGACCGGGCGACCCTGGCGGAAGGTTGCGAGCGGTCGTGTCGGTGGCCAACGGGTCGAGATCCGTGATCAGCGGCGCGCTTACACACAATGCCGCGATGAGCACCAGGACGCCGGCCGCCCCCCACACGGCCAGCGTCCCAGTGCGGGGCACCCGGACCGCATACAGCCCCGGTGCCGTCGAGCGGGCCCTTGCGCGGATGCGCGGACCTCGGGTCTGCGGGGAATCGGTTCGCACGTCGTCAGTGCGCATGCGAGGTACCCGCGGTGGTCCCGGCGAGTCGCACCCGAGGATCAAGGCGGATAGCGGCGAGCTCTCCGACGAGGTTGGCCAGGAGCACACAAGCGGCGGTGACTAACACCGCGGCAGTGAGCATGGGGTAGTCCTCGGCTTGCGCTGCCTCGATGGCCATTCGACCCATCCCGGGCCAAGAGAAGACCACCTCGATCGCGTAAGCCCCAGCCAACAACGCGCCGGTGCCGACCCCGAGTCGGGTGACGAACGGTGTCAGTCCAGGGCGCAGCAGGTGGCGCCGGACGATAGTTGCGGTGCGGACGCCGCGGGCGCGTGCGCTTTCGGTGTGCGCAGCCGACACCATCGACGCGACTCCACCTTGGACCAGGCGCACGTAGACGCCGAAGTGGTGCCCGAAGGCGAGCGCAGCTGCGGGCAGGGCCACGTGGGTAGCGATCATCGCCAGCGTAACCGGCTCTCCTGGCGGCCCGAGTCCTCCAGAGGGAAGCACCTGCAGGCGAGCAGCGAAGACGTAGAGCAGCAGCAGGGCGGTGACAAAACCGGGCATGCCAGCCAGGGTGAACATGACCATTTCGATGCCCCGACGCAACCAGGGCGAACGGGTCACGGCCGCCAGCAATCCCACGACCAGGGCACCGACGACGCTAAACACCGTGGCCACTGTGGCCAGGACCAACGTCCACCCGACGGCGCTACCCAACTCATCGACCACCGGCCGGCCGGTGATGTAGGACGTGCCGAGATCTCCACGGATCGCGGACTGGGCCCACGACCAATACCGCTCCGCCAGCGGCGCGTCTAGCCCCATCGAGACCCGCTGCGCCTCGATGGCGGTCTCGGAGACAACGCGGCCGCCGCTTCGAGCCTCCAACACCGACCGCGCGGGGTCACCCGGCGCCCGCTCCAACAGCGCAAAACACAACATCGAGACGGCAATCAACACGATCAACGAACTGAGCGAAAGACGGGCGAGGTACGCGGTGGTGCTCACTGCCAATGCCACGTCTCGACGTCCCAGAACAAGCCAAAGCCGTGGTGCTCCAAAGTGCGCTCCGTCGGACCGGAGAAGTCAGCCGGAACGCGTTGAGCGCCTGCAGATACGTCATCCAGACGTACGGCGGGTCTTCAGCGATGGCTTCTTGGAATGCGACATACGCATCGTTGTTCCCGCGCCGACCGTCCATCAACGCGGCGTCCACGTCCGGGTTGCTGTACGTGCCCAGATTCTCTCCACCCTTGGCGAGGGCCTGCGAGGAATGAAACGGGGCAAACAGTGACGTGTTCGGGTGATAAGGCGTACCCCAGCCGATGACGAAGGCGTCGAGGTCTTCCCACTTCACGGCGTCTCGCGGGAGTGGCTCAGCCGTGACGTCGAAACCTTGCTCTCGTAACTGAGTGCTCACCACCTCCATCAGGGCCACCCGGAGCGAGTCCTCGGCAAACGTGGTGATGGTGAAAGCCACCGGCTTGTCGCCTTTGGTCCATGGACTGTCTGCGGTGCGGCTGTAACCGGCCGAGGTCATCAACCCGGTGACCTTCTCGGGGTCGAAGGTGTAGGGAGCAAGCGCTGGGTCCTCCAACTCGCTCATCCCCATGGGGCTCGTGGCCGGCTTTCCGTAGCCCAACAGGACCGCCTCGACCAGCGCATCTCGATCCACGGCGTAGTTGAGGGCTTGGCGAAGCGCGGGGTCGTCGAAAGCGGGTCGCTCCATATTGAGCAGCAGGGCACGGTAGTCGGCTGTCGGGAAGGCCGACAGGGTCAACGAGTCGTCATCCTGGATCGCCTTGGCTTGCTGCGGATCGACGTATGCCGCATCCACCTCGCCATTGGTGAGCTGCACTTGGCGTGCGGTGGCATCCGGCACGTAGGTGATGGTCACCTCATCGAGCCCGGGCGCCCCGTCGTAATAGTCGTCGAAGGCTTGAAGTTGCGCGAACTGATCGGTCTTGAACTCGGTCAGTTTGAACGGGCCAGTGCCCACCGGC
>JBBQNO010000166.1:0-4801 GCA_038330045.1 Actinomycetales bacterium
CCCGGGAAGGCCAGCACGTTGTTGATCTGGTTGGGGAAGTCGCTGCGACCGGTAGCCACGATCGCTGCGTGCTCCCGGGCCGCGATCGGGTCGACCTCGGGGTCGGGGTTGGACATCGCGAAGACGATGGCGTCGTCGGCCATCCCGGCAATGTCGTCACCGTCGAGGAGGTTCGGAGCAGAAACCCCGATGAAAACGTCGGCGCCGACGAGAACCTCTTTGAGCGTCCCGGTCCTGCCTTGCGCGTTGGTGTTGTCGGCGATCCACTGACGGTCTTGGTCGAGGCCTTCCTGGCCCTTGTAGACCGCCCCGTTGCGCCCGCACGCCACGATGTCCTGCACGCCTTGAGCGCGGATCAACTGGATGATTGCGTTACCGGCGGCACCGACGCCACTGACAACGACCGAGATGTCCCCGATCTTCTTGTCGACCACGCGCAGGGCGTTGACCAGCGCGGCAAGCACCACGATGGCGGTGCCGTGTTGGTCGTCGTGGAAGACGGGGATGTCCAGCTCGGCCCGCAAGCGGCGCTCGATCTCGAAACACCTCGGCGCGCTGATGTCTTCAAGATTTACGCCGCCGTATGCCGGAGCGAGCGCCTTGACGATCATGATGATCTCTTCGGTGTCTTGGGTGTCGAGGCAGAACGGCCAGGCGTCGACGCCGGCGAACTGCTTAAACAGCGCAGCCTTGCCCTCCATGACCGGAAGAGCAGCGGCGGGGCCGATGTTGCCCAGGCCCAGCACGGCAGAGCCGTCGGTGACGACAGCCACGGTGTTGCGCTTGATGGTCAGGCGCCGCGCGTCTTCGGGGTTTTCGTAGATTGCCATGCACACACGAGCCACACCCGGGGTGTAGGCGCGGGAGAGGTCATCGCGATTCTTCAGCGGGACCTTAGGGTGGACTTCGAGTTTGCCGCCCAGGTGAAGCAAGAACGTGCGGTCACTGACCTTGCGGACGGTGACCCCTTCGACGCGTGCCAACGCGTCGTTGATCTGCTGGGCATGGTCGGCATCGGTGGCGTCGCAGGTGACATCGACCACAACTCGGTCGGCGTGGGACTCTACGACGTCTAGGGCGGTGAGTGACCCCCCCGCCCCGCTCACTGCAGCGACAAGACCGCTGGTGGCACCCGATGTTGAGGGTGCCTCGACTCGGACCGTGATGGCGTATCCGGGGCTAGTATTGACCATTGTCTCTCTTCCGTAGATTCCGACATGTGGATATTACTATCTACCAAGCGGAGAGTCTAGTAGATCTTAGAGGTTCCGCTGAGTAAACGCATTCATCCAATATGCGAAAATAGGACATTGCCAACCTTTGGAGCATCATGTCGCAGCCAGCACCCGTCACACCCATTGCCACTCGACCTGGCAATGTGCAGTCGATCCAACGCGCTTTTATCCTTCTGGAGACGATCGCTGACCACGGCGGCACCATGGGTTTGTCAGCTATGGCCGAGAGCTCTGAGTTGCCGCTGCCCACTATTCACCGACTGGTGCGCACGCTGGTCGAGTTGGGCTACGTCCGTCAGGACGCGAACCGCCAGTATGTCCTCGGCCCGGCCCTGACCCGTCTGGGCGAGAGTGCGGCGGCCACGTTGACCGTCTGGGCCAGGCCCTACTTGCAGAAATTGGTCGACGACCTAGGTGAGTCTGCCAACCTGGCCATGCTCGAAGGCGACCAAATCGTCTACGTAGCCCAAGCCCAGTCCCGACGCTCTATGCGCATGTTTACCGAGGTGGGCCGCCGCGTGCTGCCGCACAGCACAGCCGTCGGCAAGGCGATCATGTCGACCATGCCCGAGGCGGACGTCCTCGATCTGCTGAAGCGGACCGGTATGCCATCGCACACCGACACCACCATCACCACCGCCCAGGACTTCTTGACCGCGTTACGCGAGTCCGCGAAGACCGGCTATGCCGTCGATGAGGGAGAGCAGGAGTTGGGAGTTCGGTGCGTGGCAGTGCAGGTCTTGGACGTGCCGACCCGTCTCGCGCTCTCCGTGTCCGGGCCAGCCACACGCATGGGCGATGACGTCGTCGCCAAAGCGGTGCCGTTGTTGCAGGCCGCAGCCCAGAACTTGTCGCGCGACCTGGCGTAAGCCTGCGGGCCCCACCTGAGAGAGTAGGGCGATGACGGGACAGGGCAGCATGGATCTGAACGCTGATCTCGGCGAGTCCTTCGGCACATGGCGACTTGGCGACGACGAAGCCATGCTCGACATCATCACTAGCGCCAACGTGGCCTGCGGCTTCCACGCCGGGGACGCGCTGACGCTGCAGCGCACCTGTGCGGCCGCTGCCGAGCGCGGTGTCGTGATCGGGGCTCAAGTCAGCTATCGAGACCTGGCTGGCTTCGGTCGGCGCTTCATGGCGATGGACCCTGCCGAGCTCACCGCTGATGTGCTCTATCAACTGGGTGCACTCGAGGCGATGTGCCGCGTGGCCGGGACGCGGGTTCAGTACGTCAAACCCCACGGCGCGCTATATCACGCGGTTACCGACGACGAAGATCAGGCGAGGGCGCTGGTCGAGGCCGTGTCGGCATACGACTCGACGTTGCCGCTGATGGGCCTAGCGGGCGCGGTTTCGCTGCGACTGGCCCGCGCTGCGGGTATGCCGACCGTGACTGAAGCGTTCGCCGACCGGGGGTACACCGCTACGGGTCGGCTGATCCCGCGCGGCCGACCCGGTGCGTTGCTCGACGACCCCGAGGAGGTGGCGGCGCGCATGGTGCGTCTAGCGACTGAGGGCTTCGTGACCTGCGAAGACGGCACCGACATCACCGTCGATGCTCAGTCCATCTGCACCCACGGAGACTCCCCGGGCGCGGTCGAAATGGCCACCGCCGTGGCGGGGAGCCTGCGCAGCGCCGGGGTCACCATCGAAGCGTTTGTGAGCAGCACATGATCACCGCGACCGTCCTGCCGATGGGTGAGCGCGCGGTGCTACTCGAGGTCGCCGGTAGCGCCTGTGTTCTCGCGGTGCATCAAGCGTTGCGTGAGCGCCTCGATCAGAAAACTGACGATGACCCGGAAGCCAGCGACCCATTTGCCTACGTCCTTGACCTGGTGCCGGCGGCGCGGACCGTGTTGCTCCATACCCGACCCCATTCCGACCTCGCGCAGTTGGGCCGCGCGGCGGTTGAATTAGCGGCTTCGCTGCCGGCGCCCGCGAGCCTCGCCGACGCGGGCGGCACAGACGCAGGCTGTGTCGAGATCCCGGTGACCTACGACGGCGATGACCTGGCCGACGTGGCCGAGGCGACCGGTATGAGCGAGGACGAGGTCATCGAGGCGCACCAGGCCAGCACGTGGCGGGTGGCCTTCTTCGGGTTCGCGCCCGGCTTCGCCTACCTCAGCGGCGGTGATCCGCGCCTGCAGGTGGCGCGGCGTTCGGAGCCCCGCACCTCCGTACCCACTGGCTCAGTGGGCCTGGCCGGGGAGTTCAGCGCCATCTATCCGCGCTCATCGCCCGGGGGGTGGCAACTCATCGGACGCACCGACGCAACGATGTGGGACGAGACCGCCGACCCACCATCGCTGCTGCAACCCGGTGCGGTAGTGCGTTTTGTGAAGGCGGACCCGGCATGAGCGCCCTCGAAATTCTGGACGCCGGCCCGCAGGCCCTGCTGCAGGACGCGGGACGGCCCGGTTGGGCCTCGATCGGGGTCGGGCGATGTGGGGCCGCCGACCAGGGGGCGTATGAGTTGGGGTCGCGATTAGTGGCCCACGGGCCCGGACTGGCGTGCCTCGAGATCGCCCTCGGCGGTCTGATAGCTCGGGTACACGGATCGATGACGGTGGTCCTGACTGGCGCCGATGCCCGGGCAAGGGTCGACGGTCAGCCCGTCGCTCACGCCGCGCTGTTCGATCTGCACGACGGGCAAGAACTTCGCCTGGGTATGCCGACCGCCGGGTTGCGGACCTACCTCTCCGCGCGCGGTGGTTGGGATGTGCCGCCGGTGCTCGGCTCCCGGTCCTTCGACACACTGTCGGGGCTCGGCCCCGAGCCGGTGAGCGCCGGGTCCATCCTGAGCGTCGGCGAGTACCAAGGCGACTACCCCAACGTCGACGTCGCCCCGGTGCCGCTGCCTACCGCCGACCTCGTCCGGTTGCGGGTCCTGCCCGGGCCACGCGCCGACTGGTTCGACGGGGCGGCTGGGCTAAGTGACCAGGTGTGGGACGTCTCCGATCGCAGCAACCGGATCGGTATCCGGCTCCAAGGCGAGGCGTTGACCCGCGCGCCTGCATACCGCGAGAAAGAGTTGCCGAGTGAGGGCATGGTGCGTGGGGCGATCCAGGTGCCTCCCGATGGTCAGCCGGTGTTGTTCGGCAACGACCACCCGGTGACCGGCGGATATCCGGTCGTTGCGGTGGTGACCTCGGCCGATATGGACCTTGCCGCTCAGGTGCGACCAGGCCAGCAGGTCCAGCTGCGGTGGGCTCAATGACTCTTGAGACGGGGACAACCGAGGACGTCGGTGCCCTCAGCCCCGTCGCGGCCCGAGCCCGTTTCGCCGCTGGGCTCACCGTGCCGACGTCGGGCTGGAGCCGCGGCTTCGCGCAGGCCAACATCATTGCGCTGCCCCGCGAGCTGGCCTTCAACATGATGGTCTTCGCCCAGCGCAACCCCAAGCCGTGCCCCGTGTTGGAGGTCATCGACGCCAAGGCGGTGCGAGCCGACCCGGGTGGCTCCGTGCTGAGCGATCCTGCCTCGGACATCCGCCGCGACGTGCCGCTCTATCGGGTGTTCCGGGACGGCGAACTCGTCGACGAGGTTGCAGACGCTCAAGCTGT
>JBBQNO010000167.1:0-4781 GCA_038330045.1 Actinomycetales bacterium
GAGCCGGAAATGTCGCGCGTGTCGTCGGCACTAGCCGATCAGGATCCCGGCAATCGCTGCGCTCATCAGGTTGGCCAACGTGGCTGCGGCAATAGCCCGCAGCCCCAACTCGGCGATGTCACGGCGGCGTCCCGGCGCAATCCCACCGAGGCCGCCAAGCAGGATGCCGAGCGAGCCAAGGTTGGCGAAGCCGGTCAGCGCGAAGGTGATGATGGCCGCCGTCTTGGGGCTGAACTCCTCGATGCGCGGCGCGAAATCGGCGAAGGCCACGAACTCGTTGACCACGACCTTTTGACCGACAAAGCTCCCGGCTCGGATGGCTTCGCCCCAATCGACCCCGATGACGAACATCAGCGGCGCAAACACGTAACCCAAGATCTGCTCGAACGTGAGGGTGTCGTAGCCGAACCAGCCGCCCACGGTCCCGATAAAGAGGTTGACCAGCGCGATCAAGGAGATGAAGGCCAGCAGCATCGCGCCAATGTTGAGTGCTAACTTCAGGCCGTCCGCCGCTCCGGAGGCGGCGGCGTCGATCACGTTGCGGTACCCCTCCTCAGGGTCGGCATCCTCACCATCGCCGTTCTCACCTCCACCACCGTCGCCATCACCCGTCTTCTTGCCGCGGCTCGCTTTCTCAGCGCCGACCTTGCCGCCGCCACCACGCTTGGTGTCGTCCAGGGCCGCACCCACCAGAGCAGGTTCCTTGACCCGTGCCTCATCGGTCTCGGGACTCTCGGGCATGATGATTTTGGCCATAAGCAGGGCCCCTGGGGCAGCCATGAAACTCGCCGCGATCAGATACTCCAGTGGTGCTCCGAGCAACGAATATCCCACCAGCACCGACCCCGCCACGGTCGAAAGCCCGCCGACCATAACCGCAAAAAGCCCTGATCGGGTCAGCCCTTTGATGTAGGGGCGGATCACCAGTGGTGCCTCGGTCTGGCCCACGAAGATGTTGGCTGCTGCGTTGACCGACTCGGCGCGACCGGTCCCTAGCAGTTTTTGCAGCGCGCCCCCGAGTCCTTCGACGACCTTCTGCAAGATGCCCCAGTGATAGAGCACGGCGGTCAGCGAAGCGAAGAAGATGATGACCGGCAGCACTTGAAACGCGAAGACGAGGCCGTCTTCAGGCAGCGCTGGCCCAAAAACAAATCCGATGCCCGAGCTCGAGGAGTTGATGACGGCCTGCACGCCTTCGGACGTCTTCTCCAGGGCGTACTGCCCCGTGGACCAGTAGAGAACGAGCACGCCGAAACCGAGTTGCAGCGCAAAGGCCGCGGCGACGGTGCGGAGTTTGATGGCCCGCCGGTTGGTGGATAGCAAAAACGCCAAAAACAGCAGGACGGCCATGCCGCCGATACCCCAGAGCACATCCACGATGGTCCTTTCGTTGAAGTCGTGCTCACGCTAGCGGGGGATGTGCCGTCGCGATAGCGGAACCACGCGGGCGAAAGAGGTGACAGCATTGCTCCATGCAGCGAACCGTGACCGCACACATCACCGCCACCATCAAGTCCACGTCAGAGTTGGCGTTGAGCGTGATCGCCGCCACCAGCGCTGACCCGACGACCGAGCACCTGTCGATTACGGTCAACGGGAGCGAGTTGGACGTCACCGAGGTGGCCGGCTCCGGTGGTGCGCGGTGGCACTTCATCGAAGCAGTCCCGGTGGGCGAGTTCGCGCTGACCTATGACGCGACCCTGGCGTCCGGCGGGGCGGCCCAGGAGCTGAGCCCCGGTGAGCGGATCAGTTACCTGCGGCCCAGTCGGTATGCCGACGTCGACCGTTTGGGGGCCACCGCGCGGTCGTTATTTGCGGAGGTGAAGGGCGAGGGCGCAGACGGAGACGATGTGGCGCTGCTGCATGCGGTGACGACCTACGTGGCCGAGCACACGGCATACATCATCGGGTCCTCCAGGGTGACCGACGGAGCCAGCGACACGTATGTGGCTCAAGCGGGGGTGTGCCGAGACTTCGCTCACCTGACCATCGCGTTGCTACGGGCCAGAGGCGTGCCGGCCAGAATGGTCAGCGCCTTCGCTCCTGGCCTGCAACCGATGGACTTCCATGCGGTGGTTGAGGCGTACGTCGCTGGTGCTTGGCACGTGGTCGACCCCACTCGCCTGGCCCCCCGCCAGTCGTTGGTGCGCATTGCGACCGGCACCGACGCCGCCGAAACAGCCTTCATGACCACTCACAGCGGCACCATGCGCTTCGGCAAGCTTAACGTCAGCGCCACCACCGATGGCCCCCTCCCGCAGGACGACCATCAAGGGCTCGTCCAGATCGGCTAAGCCATCCGGGTGAGCTCGA
This sequence comes from Actinomycetales bacterium, assembly GCA_038330045.1. Taxonomy (GTDB): domain Bacteria; phylum Actinomycetota; class Actinomycetes; order Actinomycetales; family Dermatophilaceae; genus Ornithinicoccus. The sequence continues at coordinate 2,314 of JBBQNO010000167.1, forward strand.
CCTCAACAAACATCTTTGAGGTGCCGGAGCCGGTGAAGATCCCACGCAACGGCGGCACGTCACCGTATTGGCGACCCTGGGCCACCTCGACGTGACGGTTGCCCGGGGCGATGGCGTTGGTCGGGTCGGCGCCGACCCAGAGTCCGTCCCAGTAGCGGATCCAGGCGTGCGATTCGCCCCGGTAGGTGGTGCCGACCTCTGGCTCTTTGGGGGGCATCAGATAGCCGGAGACGTAGCAGGTGGGGATGCCGACCGCACGCAAACAACCGATCGTGAGGTTGGACATGTCCTGGCACACCCCCTGGCGGCCTTCCCACGCTTGAGCCGCCGCGGTGCGAACGCCGGTGGAGCCTGAGACGTAGTTGATCTCGGTGTGGATGAGGTCGATAACGGCTTCGGCGCACTCGGCGGGGGTAGCGCTGGCCTCGGCGATCTCCTGCACGCGGGCCAGCAAATCTTCTGGCGGGCGCACCTGGTCACCGATCTGTAAATACTCGCTGTGATCGGCGGCGACCTCGGGGCTGCGCATCTGCTCCCACGACCAGCCCTCGCCCTCGATGTCGGGGCGCTGCACGTCGATGGTGGCCGATGAGGTGACGGTCAACGACTCGTGGCGGTCGTGCACCTCGAAGGCCGTCACCGTTGTGCCCCAGTAGTCGTTGTAGGTGTGCGTCCACGCCGACGGGCTGATGTCCATCCGGGTGTGCAACACCTGCTGGTGCAGCGTCGATCGGGGGGTCATCCGGGCCTCGTTGTAGGAGGCACTGGCGGCTCCGGCGTACTCGTAGCCGGTCTTGTGCACGATTCGAAGCATCATGTGATCACCTCACCCCCGAGTGCCAGGTCACCGAGTTGGCGCCGTCGAAGTAGCGCTGGGCCACCGCGTCGTTGGCTTCGCTGCAGGTGCGCTGCAGGGCGGTCATCCGCCCGGGCAGATCGCTGAGAATCTCGGACAACGGCTGATACTCCAATTCGGCTCGAGCGCGACCGATCAGCCGCATGGCGTCACCGGTGAATCCCGCACGGCGCTCGCCCACGTCGAGGTTGACCAGGGCCGCTTCGGCACGGTTCAGCGAAAACAGTAGGGACCGCGGAAAGAGACGGTCAAGAAGGAGGAACTCGGCTGAGTCGCGGTCCGAGTCGGCACCGCGGTAAGTCCGCACGAAGGCGTGGTGCGCGCCACAGGCCCGCAACGTCGTGAGCCACGCCTGAGGGGAATCCGCGTTGTATGCCGCGGCCTCGATCATCCGAGCGGTCATGTCGATCCGCTCCAGGCTGCGACCGAGGACGAGGAACTGCCAGCCCTGGTCATGGCTCATCGTGGAGTCGGCGATCCCGGAAATGACGGCACAGCGTTCACGCACCGTCTGGCAGGCCTGCGCGGGGCGAGCCCGCTGCAGGTGGCCGCGTTGAAAGATGTTCCAGGTGGTGTTGATGGCCTCCCACATCTCGGTGGACACGATCTCGCGGGAGCGGCGGGCGCTCTCACGAGCACCCCAGAAGGTGGAAACCATCGAGGCGGGCGAGTCGGGGTCCCAGGCGAGCAGTCGCATCACCGAGGCCTGGTCAGACTGGCCGACGCCATCTACACCCATGACCGCGAGTAGCGCGCGCGAGGCGGTTTCTTCGTCGACGACGGGGTCTTCGAGGAGCAACTGCACGTGCACGTCGAGCAGGCGCGACGTGTCCTCAGCGCGCTCGAGATAGCGGCCGATCCAAAACAGCGATTCGGCGATCCGGCTCAGCACGTCGGCTCCTTCTTGTTCGGCTGCACGGGTTGCTGTTGTTGCTGCTCTTGCTCGCTTTGGTTGTTGGAGGCGGCCGACTCCTGCAGGCGCACCTGCGGCTCAGAGACCTGCTCGATATGCCGTGGTTTCGGCGCCAAGCGCTGTCGTTGGCCATCACCGGCGAGCACCCACGTGTCCTTCGACCCGCCGCCACGACTGGAATTCACGATCAGCTCGCCCTCGCCCAAGGCGACACGCGTGAGGCCGCCGGGCAGCACCCATACCTTGTTGCCGTCGTTGATCGCGAAGGGCCGCAGGTCGACGTGGCGGGGGCGCATCTTGTCGCCGATCATCGTCGGCACCGTCGAAAGTTGCACGACGGGCTGCGCGATCCAACCGCGCGGGTCGGCCAAAACGGTTGTGCGCAGAGTGTCCAGCTCGGCGGTCGTCGCCTGTGGGCCGATCACGATGCCCTTACCGCCAGCACCATCGACCGGCTTGACTACGAGTTCGTCGAGGCGGTCCATGACCTCTTCGCGATGCACCGGGTCCTCCAAACGCCAGGTGTCGACGTTGGGCAGGATCGGCTCTTCGTTCAGGAAATACCGAATGATGTCGGGCATGTAGGTGTAGATCAGCTTGTCGTCGACCACCCCGTTGCCGACGGCATTGGCGATCGTCACGTTGCCCGAGCGGGCGGCGTTGAGCAGCCCGGGGCAGCCCAGCGTGGAGTCGGCGCGG
>JBBQNO010000168.1:0-4708 GCA_038330045.1 Actinomycetales bacterium
CGCCCAGTTGCTGCGGGTGGTGCCCGAGGAGCAGATTCACCGGGTCGACCACTTCCTCGGCGTCAACACGGTGCTGAACCTGATCGGCATACGTTTTGCCAACCGTTTGTTGCAGCCGATCTGGTCCGCTGATCACATCGACTCCGTCCAGATCACGTATGACGAGAAGCTGGCTTTGGAGGGCCGCGCCGGTTACTACGACAAGGCCGGGGCGCTGGTGGACATGCTGCAGTCGCACTTGCTGCAGATCCTGGCGTTGTTTGCGATGGAGGCGCCGTCGGCCTTGACCAGCGTCGAGGTGCAGGCGCTGAAGGCTCAGGTGCTGCGGGCGACGACGGTGTGGCAGGACGACCCCACGACGGCAACACGGCGCGCGAGGTATGCCGAAGGCCAGGTCGATGGGCGCACGGTGCCGGATTACGCCTCCGAAGACGGCGTCGACCCGGCCCTGGAGACCGAAACGTTGGCCGAGGTGCGACTCGCGGTGGCGAACGCGCGCTGGTCTGGGGTGCCCTTCACTTTGCGCAGTGGCAAAGCCTTGGGCGACCTGTCCAAGCGGATCGTCGTGAACTTCAAGCCGCCGGCCCACGTGCCCACGGGGCTTCGCGACGTGTCGGAACCTGACCGGTTGATCCTCGACCTCAAGCCAGGCGCCGTGACCCTCCAGTTCTCGATGAACGCCGAGGGCGACCCCTTCCATCTGGAGCAGAAGGAGCTGACGGCTGAGCTTGGCAAGGCCCGGATGTTGCCGTACGGCGAAGTGTTGGCCGGCATCTTCGACGGTGACCCGTTGCTGTCGATCCGCGGCGACGTGGCCGAAGAGTGCTGGCGCATCATGACTCCGGTGTTGTCGTCCTGGCGCAACGGCGAGGTTGCCCTCGACACCTACCCCGCAGGCAGCGCCGGCCCGGCGAAGTGGCTCGCATAGTCAGCGCGCCGTCGGCACTGAAATACGCCCGAATCGCTCGCGTCAAAAAGTAGAGCCGTTGAACCCGAGCGGCCTGGGAGGATGCGGTCATGACCGAGATCCTCATCATTGCCACCGCGATCTTCGGCTTTGCCCTGGTGTCTAGGTCGTTGGCGATGTCACCGATCACCGCGCCGATGGTCTTCACCACGGTGGGCCTGATCGTGGGCGGTGCCGGGCTCGGCTGGTTCGGGTTGAGCCTGGACGGCGAGGCGTTGTCGATCATCGTCGAGGTCACCCTGGTCCTCGTGCTCTTCACCGACGCGGTGCGGATCAATCTAGGCTCGTTGCGCAAAGACGTGGCGATCCCGATCCGGCTGCTAGGCATCGGCCTGCCGCTCACGTTACTGGCGGGGACTGTGGCTGCGGCGCTGATCTTCCCCGGCCTCTCGTGGGCGGAGGCTCTGCTCCTGGCGGCGGTGCTCACGCCGACCGATGCGGCCCTGGGCCAAGCCGTGGTCAGCGATACCCGACTACCGGTCAGAGTCCGCCAGAGCCTCAACGTGGAGAGCGGACTCAACGACGGCCTCATGGTACCGATCGTCACGGTGGCGATTGCGCTCGCGGCCGCCGACGAGGGCGGCTCGCGCCACTGGGGTGCCTTTGCGGCCGAACAGATCGGTTTCGGCCTCGCATGCGGAGTGCTCGCCGGAGCACTCGGCGGCACCCTCCTGGACCGTTTCGCCTCGGCGGGGCGCATCGAAGGCGTCTACCGCCAACTCGCGACGTTGGCAATCGCAGCCATGGCCTACGCCAGCGCCGATGCAGTGGGCGGCAACGGATTCGTGGCCGCTTTCACCGCTGGCATGACTTTCGGGGTGGTGGCCGCGAAGCAGTCGAGCGACGTTCAGGACTTCACCCAAGACGAGGGCGACCTGCTGACCGCCATCACCTTCATGCTGTTCGGCGCGGTGATCGCCGGTCCGTTGATGGGTGAGGTGACGTGGCCGGTCGTCGGGTATGTCGTGCTGAGCCTGACCGTCGTCCGTATGATGCCCGTCGTGCTGGCGTTGGTCGGCTCAGGCACCTTGCTGCAGACCAAACTCTTTATCGGATGGTTTGGCCCGCGCGGGCTCGCCTCTATCCTCTTTGCCCTATTGGTGGTTCAAGAAGTGCAGGGCACCGGCGCCGAGCTGATCTTCACCGTAGCGATGTGGACGGTGCTCGCCAGCGTCTATGCGCACGGTGTGAGCGCCAGCCCGTGGGCCAGCCGGTTGGGTGCCCGCCTATCGCAGATGTCCGACGAGCAGCCCGAAAACGTGGACGCACCTGTGCATCCGACGCGGCGCACCCTAGATCTCGGTGGCCAATGACCGATGTGCTCGCCGATGCACGGTGTGCCTAGCGGCGGTCCAGGGAGGAGCCAGGGCTAACCCTGATACCGCCAACGCAACTTTCGGCATACGGTGATCGGTATGGCAACCTCACTATCGCGTCCGCAACACAACAAGATCATCGCAGGTGTATGCGCAGGTCTGGCCGAGCGCTTCGGAGTCAGCCCCACCCTGGTGCGCGTCCTCGCCGTGGTCTCGTGCATCCTGCCCGGCCCACAGTTCCTGGCCTACATCGCGGCCTGGATCATCGTGCCTAAACGCGAGGACTTCTAGACGTTCGGTCCTGTCAACATTGAGGTCCTTTAAACGTCGTCGCCCCAGGGCATGGCGGCGATGATCTCGCGTGGGCGGGCCATGGTATAGAAGAAGGTCAGCGAGGCAATCGAGCACGTCACCATGATCGTAGCCATCGGCACCGCGCTCGCGGCGTTGAAGGCACCCGAGATAGGGGAGATGATCGCGCCGAAGGTGAAGTTGCTCGCACCCAACACCGCAGCGGCAGCACCGGCTCTCATGCCGTGATCACTCAGCGCGATCACCGGGGAGTTAGGCATGACAAAGCCGACGACGCCCATCACCATGACCACGCCAGCGACGATCGGCCACACACCGAAGTCCAGCAGGGACACCACCAGCAACGACGTTGTCAGCACGACCATGACCGGCAACGCGATCATCATGATCCGGGCTGGGTGGATCCGCTTGACCAGCGAGCCGTTGATCTGACTCGTCACGGTCAACGACCCGGCACCTGCGGCGAACACCAGCGCATACTGCTGCACGCTCATGCCGTAGAGGTCTTGAAAGATGAATGTGGCGCTCGATATGTAGGCGAACAAGGACCCCATCGCGGTGCAGGCGGTCAGGACGAGGCCGACATAACGGCGGTCACGCAGGAGCACGCCGTATGACGCGAAGGCCGGGCGGGGACCAGCCGCGGTGCGGCGATGGGCCGGCAGTGTCTCTTTGACCCGGAAGACCGACAGGATCACTAGCGCGAAGCCAAAGGCGGCGAGGCCCCAGAAGATGCTTCGCCACTCCCAGAAGTGCAAGAACTGGGCGCCCAGGGTGGGGGCCAAAATGGGAGCAACGCCGACGATCAAGAACAGCCGAGAGATGAAGGTCGCCATGTGCGATCCGCTGTAGAGGTCGCGGACCATCGCCTGGCTGAGCACCATTCCGGCGGCAGCGGTGAACCCTTGAAGGAACCGCAGGAGCAACAGGGTTTCGATGGTGCTGGTGAGCGCGATGGCCACCGAGGCCACGACATACACACTCAGTGCGGTTATCAAGGGGATCCGGCGGCCGATGTTGTCCGACACCGCGCCGATCGTCAACTGCCCCAGACCCAGACCGACCAGCGTGGCCGTCAAGGTCAACTGCACGGTGGCTTCGGTGGTGCCCAAGTCGCTGACCACGGCCGGGAACGCCGCCAGGTACATGTCAATCGTCAACGGGCCGATGGCCACGAGCGCGCCGAAGAGCAGCAGACGCGAGATCATCGACGGGCCGTCGCTGGCGGTAGTGGCCGATGGCCCGGCACCCCCGGTGGTGGGAGGCGCCGCGCCGTCGACGGGTGCGAGCTGTGCGGCCAGCGGTTGGGTCAGGGGTTCACGCAAAGTCACTCTGTTGGGAATGCCACGCGCGGGGGTCCGTATTCCGTGAGGTCGCTCACGTCGCTCGAATCCGCGACGTCGACCGACGCAGCCGCGGGCTCCTCATCGAGCTTCACCGCGACGACACCGCTGAGGATGATCGCGCCACCCAGGAGCTGGATGAGGCCGGGCAGTTGACCCAGCAGCAGCCAGGCAAACAGGACCGCGAACAGCACCTCGGTGAGGCCGAAGAAGGAGGCCATCTTCGATCCGATGGCGCGGGTGGCGATCACGCCGAGGCCATACGCGATAGCAGCGGCAGCCACGCCCATACCGAGCAGGCTCACCCAGAATGGCGTGACGTCGCCAGCGAGCACCACGGAGGAGGCGTTCCAGCGCCAGTCGACGAGACCCAGGGCACCCGCGCCGAAGAGCACGACGGTGCCCATCATCAGGCCGCCCGTGGCAATGGCCAGCGGCGGGGTGTCGTGGCTGTCATCGCCCGAAACGATGAAGTATGCCGCAAGCCCGGTCGCCGCGAAGAGTCCCCAGAGCACACCGACCAGGCTGATCGAGCCGGCCCCGAACACGTCGAGCACGAGGGCCAGACCAACCACGGCGAGGAAGACCCCCACGATGGTGAGCGTGCGGGGGCGTTGCCCGTGACGCAGCCACAGCCAGAGGACGACCAGCAAGATGCCTAGGTATTCGAGCATCAAGGCGATCGCAACCGGGATGTGTTGCACCGCTTGGTAGAACGCGACCTGGGCGACACCCACCCCGAAGACGCCGAAGATCACAACCGACGGCCA
>JBBQNO010000169.1:0-4670 GCA_038330045.1 Actinomycetales bacterium
AGGTAGCCGAACTCTTCGGCGTCGGCCGATCCACCGTCTACCGCGCCATCGACAGGCAACAGGTCGAGGCCAAGGCCGGCCTCACCGAGGCGACACCTGCGCGCTGACACGAATGCACCACCCGGCGCCGGTTGTCCCGCATCCGACACCTCAGCGGGACGCTGGCGCCACTTCTGCCCGATGACGTCCTCAAAACCCTTTGGCGTTCCTCAATCGGACGTCCACATGCCTCGTGGCGTAGTGCCCGCGCCGCTATCGAGAGGCATTGGTTCATTCCCCTCGGGTCCGCTAGGACGACCCACCGGGTTTGGCGCCGCTCGCCGGCTAAGGTGTTGGCCCCAAGTGCAGCGACGAAGCTGCGCCCTTGAGCCCACAGAGGTCAGCCAGGCAAAGCGCGGTCTCGCGTTGTGTCCTAGGGCTGATTCTGCGTGCGTGACTCGATGGGCCGCGCCGAGCGGAGATTTTCGGCAGGCATTCGCGAGGGTCGACCCGTTCTAGGCTGTCCCGCCGAAGAACGAGGCCATTCAGTCGGCGATTCAGCGACTCATGAAGATCGAGTCTCGGGACGCTGGCTTTAGCTTCTGATCAAAATACTTGGCGGGAGCGCCGAAATCGCGGCTTCACCTGAGACCGCGACGCCCACGACCCACAGCTGGTCGCTGAATTCTGGCGGACTGTCCTCGACTATGAACGTGAACCAGCGCCACCGGGATATGACGATTGGCACGACTTCGCCTCACGAAACAGCATCCGTCGTGAGGCGTGGACCGACTCGGCTGTCGATCCCGAGGGCCAGCGGCCGCGGGTGTTCTTCCAACCTGTCCCGGAGGACAAAGAGGTCAAGAATCGCCTCCACATCGACATCAACGCGGCCGCTGCCGAGACATCGCCGGACGGTCGACGCCGCCATTGACAAAGAAATCAACCGACTGATCGAAGTTGGCGCGTGGGTTGCCACCCTGGTCGATGCGAACTCAGACTACAGAGCGGTCATGCACGATCCTGAGGCAACGAATTCTGCGTCCAGTAGTTCGCCACGGCCCCTAACCAACCACTGGCAGTTGGCTTTGCTTGGACGGTGGCAGCGGTGTTGGCGAACTAGATTTCGCCAACACCACTACGCCGCCCAACTGGCACGTTTGGGACGCAATTGCATCGGCTCTCCAAAGTCGCGTTCATCGGTGCCCGTTCGGGGATCCCCTGTGCGACAAGGAGGTCGTGCGCCCAGCAGGTTGCGATATTGCCTGGAACGGTTCGTGCTGGGAGACGTGCACGCTGGTCGGTATGCGCAGACGTCGGGTGGCCTGGCGTGAGCGGCCGGGCGCAGCGTCACGAGGATGGACGCCGACTAAAGAAGTCACCCGCACAGAACGCCGCACCGGCTCCAGTGAGTAGGCGATGCTGACCGGTTCGCGGGTGGGCGTCGCCGCGTTGCTGCTGGCGTGCTCGGTCACGCCGAAGCGGTCGTGCAATGGCTTCATGAAGCCCGGTGCCCACCAGTTCCAGCGGCCCAACAGCGTCATCGTGGCTGGCACCAGCACCATCCGCACCAGCGTCGCGTCGATGAAGATCGCCGTGGCGAGCGCGAAGCCGGTTTGCTTGATCACCAACATCTCGCCGAACACAAAACCCGAGAACACGATGACCATGATCAGCGCGGCCGAGGTGATGATGCGTCCCGAGCGCTGCAATCCGAGGCGCACGGCTTCGTTGTCAGTGTGCCCGGCCTCATGCAACTCGATGATCCGCGCCAGCAAGAACACCTCATAGTCCATCGAGAGGCCAAACCCGAAGGCCAACACCAGTAGCGGAATGATCGACTCGACGGCGCCGGTGGAGGTGAAGCCGAGCAGTCCTTCGAGGTTTCCGTCCTGGAAGACCCAGGTGGTCAGTCCCAAACTGGCCCCTAGAGAGACCACGTTCAGGATTAATGCCTTGGCCGGTATGACGACCGACCCGGTGAGCAAGAACAGCAAGATGAACGTGGCTCCGGCGATCCAAGCAATGGCGTAGGGCGCCCGATCAATCATCGAGTCGACAAAGTCTGCCAAACCGGCTGCTTGACCGGTGACCAGGATTTCGAAGTCCGGACGGTCCCCACGCAGAGTATCGACGACGTCGCGGGCAGCGTCTTCGGACGGGCCACCTTGAGTCGCGATCCGGACGACAGACAAGTCACCCTCGGCTTGCAAAGGCTCGATCGCGTCGATGCCTGCCAAGACAGAGACGCTGTCGTCGGCCCAGGCTTGCACCGTGTCGGCAGGTGCCTTGGCCACCACGGTGACATCGGCACCGGCCAGGGCCGGATAGTCCGTGTCGAGCGTTTCGAAGAAGACGCGCTGCTCGGCGCCCTGCGGCAACAACTCCACCCCAGACGACGTCAGCCTCAGACCCAACACAGGCGAGGCCAGGGCCAACAAGACGGCCACCGATACCAGCACGGTTAACGCGGGGCGCCGCTGCACCCGGACGGCAAGTGCGCTGAAGACTCCCTGGTCTCCCGAAATCTCGGCCCCGCGGCGACGGCCCAGTCGACGCGCACCAATGGCACACAGCGAGGGAATCAGCGTCAGGGCGACCACGAGCGCGACGATCACGACGGCCACGCCGGCAGCGCCGATGGCTTGCATGATGGGGGCACTAAAGAGGGTCAAGCCGGACAGAGAGATACCGACGATGAGGGCCGAGAACAGCACGGTCCGACCAGCGGTGGAAACCGCCCCCACGACGGCCGCCTCAATCTGGTGGTCGGTCAGTTCCTTGTGCGAGACCCCCGGCGCCACGCTGACCACTTCCTCGCGGAATCGGCTCACCATCAATAGGCCGTAGTCGATACACAGTGCCAAACCCATCACCGTGACGATGTTGACCACGGTGGCATCGAGTTCCACCAGGTAGGAAAACCCCAGGAGTATGCCGAGGCCGCCGCCAATGGATGCGATGGCACCGATGATCGGCATACCCGCCGCAACGAAGCCCCCGAACACCACGACCATGACCAGCATGGATGCTGGTAGCGCGATGCCTTCGCCCTTGGCGAGGTCGGTGGCCACCTGCTCGTTGATGTCGTCGATGAGTTGGGTGATCCCTCCCACGGTGACCTCGTCGGAGACGTCAGCCAAGGCCGGAGTGGCCACCTCCTGAACCGCCTCGGCGACAGCGCCCTGGTCCGCCTGCGAGAGGCCTGCCGACATATTGACGGCGATGATGAAGCCGCCGGACTCGGGATCTTGCTGGGCCACGAAGGCGTAGGCTGCCGGTGTCTGCGGCCAGCCCGGCGTGGTCATGGGGGATTGGACGTCGCTGACGTCGTCGGTGGAGGCCAGATCCGAGACCACTTGTGTGACGGTCGTCGCCGTCTCGGGGGCTAGCACGTCGGCGCCGGTGACCGAGACCAGCACCGTCGCCGACTCCTCGTTGGAAGCCGCCAGCAGGTCGTAGGCGTCCTGGGCTTCCCCCGGCGCCTCCGTCGTGCCTGAGGTCAGACGATCAAACACCGACTGCCCCGTCAACACGCCCAAGCTGGCTGCAAAGCTGAGCAGAATCAACACCGCCCACGTTGCGATATACCGCCAGGGGTGCCGTGAGGTGCTGCGGCCCAACCGCACGAGGACGGGAATGGGCGGGCGGCGGTGCTTCGCCACAGTCGGGGTCACCGGGCTAGCCTGCCAAATGTGCCCGATCATTCCGACATCGACCTCTTCTCAGACGGGACCGATGGCCCCGAGCGGGCCTCTCATCTGCCGTTGGCCGCCAGGATGAGGCCCCGCACGCTCGATGAAGTGCGCGGGCAAGGACAAGTACTGCGCCCCGGTAGCCCGCTACGCCGACTGGTCGAGGGGCACGACGGGGCGGCTGGCCCGCTGTCGGCCATCCTGTGGGGGCCACCGGGCACCGGCAAAACCACTCTGGCCCACCTCGTCGCCACCGCAGCAGATCGTTCGTTTGTCGAGCTATCGGCGGTCAGCGCCGGTGTCAAAGACGTGCGGGCGGTTCTCGAGCAGGCCACCACTGCTCGTTCGCTCTACGGACGCCAAAGCGTGCTGTTCCTCGACGAGATCCACCGCTTCAGCAAGGCCCAGCAGGACGCGCTGCTCCCGGGGGTGGAGAACCGCCTGATCGTCTTGGTCGCCGCGACCACCGAGAATCCGTCGTTCAGCGTCATTGCGCCGTTGCTGTCCCGTTCGATGCTGGTCCGCTTGGAATCGCTGGGTGATGGCGATGTAGGCGCGTTGCTCGACGATGCTTTGACCGCGCAGCGGGGGCTCGCCGAGGCATTCTCGTTGGCTGACGCTGCGCGGGACCACATCATCGCCATCTCGGGCGGCGACGCGCGGCGTGCACTGACCACGTTAGAGGCGTGCGCGGGAGTGGCCCTTGACGCAAGACCGCTCGATGCTGGCGGGCCGGACCAGACCGACACCCCGGCCGAGATCACCCTGGAGCACGCCGAGCAGGCCGTGGACTATGCCGCAGTGCGCTACGACCGCACCGGCGATCAGCACTACGACGTCACCAGTGCGTTCATCAAGTCGATGCGCGGCAGTGACGTCGACGCTGCGCTGCACTACTTGGCGCGCCAGCTCGAGGCCGGCGAAGACCCGAGGTTCATCGCGCGCCGCATCGTGATCAGCGCCAGCGAAGATGTGGGAATGGCTGACCCCACCGCG
>JBBQNO010000170.1:0-4656 GCA_038330045.1 Actinomycetales bacterium
ACGCTGGTAGAGGTGCCGCCTATGACGTTTGTGATGGTCGATGGGCGCGGCGATCCCAACACGGCGCCAGCTTACCTCGAGGCGGTCCAGGCGCTCTTCACCGTGTCGTATGCCGCCCGCGCAATCGCCAAGAAAACGCTGGGCCACGTTCACACGGTGGCACCCCTGGAGGGGTTGTGGTCGGCGGCCGACTATGGCGACTTTGCGGCCCGCAAGAAGGACGCCTGGGACTGGACGATGATGATCGCGCAACCCGACTGGATCACGTCAGAAATATCCGACGAAGCCGCAAGGGCTGCGCACGAGAAAGGGCTAGCCGCGGTGGACCTCGTCCGGCTCGAGGAGTATGCCGAAGGTCTGAGCGCCCAGATCCTGCACGTCGGTTCCTACGATGACGAAGCTCCCACCCTGGCCCGACTCCATGACGAATTTCTGCCGCAACGTGGGCTCGTTGCAACCAGACGCCACCACGAGATTTACCTCTCCGATCCCCGGCGGGTCGAGCCCGCTCGTCTCAAGACCATCCTGCGTCAGCCCGTGAGCGAGCAAGCCCTAGCTCAGTAGCAGCCAGCGGAACTACCCCCACAAGCGCCTCTACCCCAGAACGCCAGCGGCGGTCAGGCCCTCGCACCTCGAGACGATCGCTCATGACTCAATGCGCGGCGTTTTTCTGCCGTCGGATCGTTTGCCACCCGGTGTTTCCTCTAGGAAAGTGATCGCGCAGTTCACTCTTCAGGTTGCTGAGGCGGCCCTCTGGGCGCACAGTGAGAAAGTTCAGCCAGAACCGACGAAGGAGAAGTTGATGGGTATCGGAGACAAGATCAGCAACGCCGCCGAGGACGCCAAGGGCAACGCCAAAGAGGCCACCGGCGACGCGACGGACAACGAGCAGATGCAAGCCGAAGGCAAAACCGACCAGGGCAAGGCCGACGCCAAACAGACCGGCGAAAAGGTCAAAGACACCTGGCACGACGCCACCAAGTAAGCAACTCGTAGTGCAGTGAGCTCTACAACCGGCTCCCGTGGGCGACCCGAAGGCCACCCCGGGAGCCGGTTGAGCACCTCATAGTCATTAGCGGGGGGGTCTAGTACCGATGGCGGCGCTGGAGTATGAGCAACAGCGCTCATGAGTCCGATGGACCGAGTTCATGCGATACAAATGCCCGTGGAAAGTGACGGGTTCAGCGACTGGCCGTGCGCGGTGGTGACGGTTGGGATGTACTACCAGGGTGGGCGCTGTGAAAAGGGTCAGATCATCCGAGCGGATCAGGGTGTGGTTGTGCTCGCCGGTAGCCCACACTGATGTGCTTCAGATGGCCAAGGCGGTGTTGGCGGCGGTGGCCGCGTGGGTCTTGGCCGAGGTGGTTTTAGGTCTAGATCAAGCGTTCCTAGCGCCCTGGGTCGCTTTGCTCACGGTGCACGCCACCGTGTACCGCACGGTGTGGCGCGGCGCGCAGACGGTGCTCGCGGTTTCGGTCGGGATTCTGCTGTCGCTGGTGGTTGTCGAGGCATTTGAGGCTAACGCGTGGTCTTTAGGGTTGGCTTTGCTGGCCGGACTGGTGCTGGCGCGGGTCAAGGTGCTGCACGACGAAGACATCACCATCGCCACCACCGCGTTGTTCGTCATCACGACCGGCTACCACCTCTCGGATCAGCGGGCGATCGACCTGTTGCCCGACCGATTGCTGGCCACGAGTATCGGAGTGGTTGTGGCCGTGGCGGTGAACCTGCTGGTGTTGGCTCCCTTGAACGACCGCAGCGCCTGCCAGCAGATTGACAACATTGACCGCCGGTTGGGGGCATTGTTGGTCGATATGGCCTACCAATTACGCGAACCTCAGGAGTCTCAGGAAGAGGACGACTGGATCGAGCGGACCCGGTCGATCGACACGGACCTCGACCGCGCCTGGTCGCTGGTACGCACCGCTCAGGAGAGCAGGTCCTGGAACCCTCGCCGGCGGCGCCACCCCGACGCCCAACTCCAGGGTTACCCACACGTCCTGCGGCGCTTGGAAGAAGGGGTGTCCCAGACACGCAGCATCGCCCGTCACTTACGAGAATCCAGCCGGGAAGCCCAGGAATGGGACGTGCGCTTCCGTGACCGGTACATCACCTTGCTAGCGGGCGTGGGCCACCGGATCGCGGACCCCGACGGCAACGTAGCCGACCTACGCACGGACCTGCAAGGTTTAGCTCACGATCTATCGACCGAGGACCTGTCCGGGTTGTTGTGGCCCCTGTACGGCGCGCTGATCGCTAACTTACAGATCATCATCGACGTCGTCGACGACGTCGCCACCGCCGCCCCAGTACGCACTTGACCCCCGTCGGAGGACCGCACTTGTGCGCGCCCGGCGCCATTCAGGGGTGGGCGCCGCGCCCCGGGGTAGGCGGTGCCGGGACGACGTACTCGGGGTTGGGTTGGCGGCTGGACAGTCCACGAGCGGCTGACCGCAGGCGGGCGGCCGTGTCATCCACGGCGGCCATCATCATCGGCACGACCGGGGCCGAAGAGATCACGGCTACGTCCTCGGCCAACGTGCTGACTCCGTCGAGAAAACGAAGCACGCGCGGGGCTGGCTGGGCGGCAAAAAGACCGGTGAAAAAGTCAGGTCCGTCGACCCACCCACCGGCCAAGGCCTGAAGTTGAACCGAGTCCAACCACCGGTGCCGCGCCGGGTAGGGCGCAGGAATGTCGATCGGATCGTCACCGGCGAGTCCCCCACCAGTAACCCACCGCGCGACCGCGTGTCCGTCGCGCAGCATCGCGGTGAAGGTGTACCCGGTCGAGCCGCGAGTCGCGCCCCCCGCGGTCCCGATGCGAAGCACACGAGTAAACGGGCGGCGCGTGAAGACGGCGTTCGTCATGGGGATCGCGCCGGTCTCGACGTGCTCCGGTTCGATGTCGGGGTCAATACCCAACAAGTCGAGGTAGGAGCGTACGCGTGTGTCGTATGCCGATTCGTCGAGTCGATCCGGAGAGAACTCCGTATATTCGGCGAGGGCACGCCCGTCGGGCAGGGGCAGCAGGTAGCCGAACGACAACCCTGCCGGGGGTTGCGGCGTGCGAAAGTCCATCAGGCTCGCGGGGATGCCGTCTGCGGCCTCGGCCGGGAGGAGCCACCCGCGGAAGTGCTGCCACCACCACACCCTCGGCGCGCGGGCCGGAGCACACGGCCGAGAGTCCAACACCACATCGGCAGAAGCCTGACCACCATCCCAGGTGACGGTGGTCGTCATACCCTGTTGCGTCACCGACTCGACGCGCGCCTCGACCTGAGTGACCACCACGTGCGGAGCCTGCACGGTCTGGTCCGCCACGAAATCGGCGAAGTCGGTGGAGCGGACCAAGTGGTAACGCATCGGGTCCAGATCCAACAGTTCGTCGAAGTCATTCCCGGCGACACGAAGGTACCGCCACGATGCCGAGATGGCCGGCCCCACACTGGGAGTGCCCTCAGCCCAGAAGCTCCAGGTGCGGTGCCGTGTTTCCGTGTCGCCGAGCGGCACCGGGTCCACCACCAGGACGGACACCTCGTCAGCTAATCCTCCAGCGAGGTCGAGGTCCGCGAGGGCGTGCAGCACCGCCGTCGCAGCGCCGCCGCCGCCCGCGCAAATGATGTTGAACCTCACGCTCTGATCCTGCCAGGTATGCCGACGCGCACGACGCGGCGGGTTCTCACCGCCTAGAGCCAGTCGGCGCATTCACACGGCATGCGCAGGCCCCTACACGCACACAGTGATCACTTGGATGGCAGGATTTTGACCATGAAGGTCACTGGTTTACACACCTACCCCGTCAAGTCGCTCGGCGGTAAGCCAGTCGAGCAGGCGTCGGTCGAGCCCCAGGGCTTGGTCGGCGACCGGCGCTGGTGTCTCGTCGACGAGGACGCGGAGGTCGTCACCGCGCGTGAGTGTCACAACTTGCTGCGACTCACGGCCAAGATGATCGACGATCACTGTCTTGAGGTCACCGACCGTGCCGACGGGGAGAGTATTCGCGTCCAGACTCCGGAGGCCGGGCAGACAGTGCCGATCTCGATGTCTCAGCTGACCTCAGCCTCCCCCGCCGGCCCCGAGGCTGGTGCCTGGATCAGCGAACGAGTGGGACGTCCGCTTCGATTGGTGTGGCAAGGCGACCCCGCTTCGCGTGCCATTGCTATCGAAGACGGAGGGCGACCGGGCGATGTCGTCTCCATGGCAGATGCGGGACCTCTGCTGCTCACCACGGAGTCTTCGTTGTCCCAGTTAAGCGACTGGATTGGTTCCAAGGAGAAGGACACAGACCCACTCGACATGCTGCGCTTTCGCCCGAACGTCGTCGTGGACGGAGACGAACCCTTCGTCGAGGACACCTGGGGCCACGTGCGGATCGGTTTGGTCGATTTCCGAACCACCGAACTGTGCGGCCGCTGCGTCATGACCACGCTCGACCCGGTCACGCTTGATCGTGGCAAAGAACCGATCCGAACCCTCGCGAAATATCGCCGATGGGACGGAGCCACCTGGTTCGGTATTCGCCTCGTCCCCCTAGGCTTCGGCACGATCACCGTCGGTGATGCGGTCGCACCGAGCGCCTGACCCGGCATACCGACCGCTGAGACGTCGTCTAGGGACGCGTAGCCGCGGTCGCGATAACGGCCCCTCGCGCACCTC
>JBBQNO010000171.1:0-4614 GCA_038330045.1 Actinomycetales bacterium
AGTTGCGCCACTCTCACCGTGCGGCGACGGGCGAGGTCCACCCGCTCCAGCAGACGGTCGTGGTCGTCAACGCGGCCAGCAACCGGCCCCCAGAGCTGCAGCGTTTCGTCGACCGTCAGGTCGCCCGCGAATCCGGACTCCTGCAACATGATGCCCATTCTCCGTCTCACGGGTGCCGACCTGGGGTGCCCCCCAAGAACTCGGACTCGCCCTGCCGATGGCTGACGGTGCCCTTCCAGCATCTCCAACATGGTCGTCTTACCTGCACCGTTGGTCCCCAGTAAGGCGTACAGGCTGCCCTGCTCGATCTTCAGGTCGACACCGCGGACCGCCTCGAACACTCCGTAGGAGCACTTGAGCTGCTGGGCCTGGATCATCACATCACCCACGCTTGGGGCCACCCTTCCTCTTCAGAGGATCTCGTGGCGTGGTTAAGGACCGCGCCGTCTCGCTCGCACCCGGTACGCTGTACTAGGTAAGGACAGCCACATTAGCACGGCGTACTAGTACGCCGTACCAAGGCGGGATGGAGCAGATGAACTCGCGCCGTGAGGAGATCGTTCAGGCAGCTACTGCCATCGCCGCCGAGCGAGGCGTCCGCGCCATGAGTGTGCGCGCCGTGGCCGCGCGCGCCGGTATCGGGTCCAGCACCATGCGGCACTACTTCCCGACCCAAGACGAACTGTTTCACGAGGTGGTGGGGCGGTCCTTTCACGCCAACCTCGCCAACCTCGACATCCACGACACGGCCGTGCCCGCCGACGAGCGCCTTATCGCCTGTGTGGCCCAGTTCCTTCCCGCCGACGATGATCAGGTCCGGATGCTCGAAGGGTGGATCGCGCTATATGCCGACGCCTTCGGCCCCTCCCATACCGACCAAGGCGCTCGACTCCTTGACAGTCTCACCGCTCACGCCCGCGATCGCGTAACCGCATGGCTGGACACCCTAGACGCCGAGGGAGCCCTTCAACCCGCCAACCCGGCACTTCACGTCACCGTGATGCTCGCCCTCGTCGACGGCCTGTGTCTCGCACTACTCGCCTCCAAGCACATCACCGCCGCTGATGCCCATGCGACGCTGGCCGCCGTCATCACCAAGACCGTGATCACAGCACCTACCTGAGCCCGGTCCGCAGCACGATCCCTCTGTGAAACATGATCGACGGATGGGGGTCAGCGTCTGGACGTGTGCCGGGTGAGCGTTCGGTTATCCGAGCCATGTGCCGTCTGTCATCAGGATGCGTCCCGGAAGCTCGTTTTCTTCTCGCCATGCCAGGATTCTTGTGGGTTGGAGGTGGATGACAGTGTCTGCCCAGGTCCGGGGGTCTGAGCCGTGCTTGGCCAGGTAGGCCGCGACCTGTTCCTCTGTGAGGTCCGCGGAGTTGGAAAGGACCGCATGGCCTTGGACGATCACGACGTCTCTGGTGTGGCCGAGCGCGACGCGCACTGCCGGGATGTTTCGTACGCTCTTGACGGTTGGCGAGGTGGCGTCGGTGGCGAAGTGAAGTTGCCTGTCAAGCCACATAAAGGAGAGCGGGGCCAGCCAGGGCCGCTCAGTATTGGTGGACGTCACCCACGCATCGATGTCATTCTCCAACCGACCAATGGTGTCGGTGATCCGCTCGCTTGTGCTCCGGGGCGCAGCCACAGGCCGAATCTACGGCTCAGTCCGGTTGGACGGCTGTCGATAGCGCATCTCCTAGCGCCATAAAGCCTGAGACGGGGACTGTTCTAGGAGTGCGCCGCTTCGGTTCACGTATTGGATGGTTGGGTGATCCGGATCTGGTTGCCGAAGGGGTCACGGATCGCCATGTCGGTTCCGTAGGGTCGCGCCGTTGGCTCCTGAATGATCTCGGCGCCGCGTTGCTGCAAGGTCTGGAACACGCGTTGGCAGTCGTCTGTTTCTAGGATCATCCAACTGGTGGTCCCTCGCTCGGTTAACTCACGCAGCATCGCTGCGCTCTCTTTGTCCGCAGTTGCAGTGGCTGTCTCGTCGCCGATGGCCTGCAGGAGGACCCGGCGGGTCGTGCCGGGCAGACGTACGGTCAGCCAGCGCATGTGTCCGAGGTCAACGTCGGTGTCCAATTCGAAGCCGAGCAGGTCGACGTAGAACTTCAGGGCGGTGTCCTGGTCAGTGACGTACATCGGTGTGATTGCTATATCGGTGAACATGGGGCCAAGGCTAGGTGCCACTACTAGCGCGGGTCTTCTCCGAAATCGCCCTGTTCGACAGGTCGGGTCCAGGCGCGGATGACGCACGATGGTGCAGGCGTGACTGGTCCCCGTGCGCGATGTTGTGTTGGTGTCTCGTTTACTAGTCGGCGGAAGACGCGGGTGAACGTGCCGACGCTGTCGTAGCCAACCTCGATCGCAATGTCAGCCACGCCACGATCGGTGATGCGCAGGAGCCATTGGGCGCGTTCAATACGGCGCCGGTACAAGTACTGGTGGGGGGTTTCACCAAATGTCGCTTTGAAGCGCCGCACCACGTGAGAGGTCGAAAGATTCACCACCCCCGCCAATTTCTCGAGGTCTAGTTCCTCGGCATAGCGACGATCCATCGTGTCGCGCACCCGGAGCATCAGGCGGGTCGTTGACTCCACAGGCATATCGATGACAGTAGCGAGCATCCAGCCGTGACTGACCATCGTTGGACACCGCGACTCACGATTGAACCGGAAAACGTGTGGGCCAGGCGAGCCATAGAAATTAGACGCCTTGCGGTGTCCGGTAGTGGATCCCTCAGCGGGCGGGGCCAGGTTCAGGCTTCTGGTCATTCTTCGGGGACACTCTGAGGCCTTGAAAATAGTCGTGGGTAACCGCTTCGATGGTGGCCAGGAGGGCTTGGGCGGCTGGGCTGGGATTGAAGTTGCTCCAGGCGAGGTACTCGGCGCGGGTGGGGCCGTCAGTGATGGGTATGACGTGAAGTTGTGGATCGGTCTGGACGTGGCGGGCTGGCAGGAGTGTGATCGCGAGGTTCTGCTTGACGAGGCCGAGCATGAGGTCAGTTGCGGTCACTTCGAACGCGACTTCTCTGTGGACGCCAGCCGCGGCGAAGGCAAGATCGCCTTGAGAACGTCCAGCGGTGCCTGCCGGAAAGTCGGTAAAGACGTCCTGCGCGAGATCGCTGAGTGAGACCTCCGCCCGGTCTGCCAGACGATGCTCTCGACTCGTGACGGCCACAAGCCGGTCGGTGGTCAGCAATCGCCAGGCCACCCCTCGAGGCTCGCGGTCCCGCGGCAAACCCAGCAGCCCAACATCGAGATCGCCTCGCGTGATCGCCCTTTCGAGTTCGTCGCTGCCAGCGCTGATGAGCGCGATCCTGACCTCGCGATGTGCCACGTGAAAGCGTTTGAGCATTGCCGGCACGTCGATGGCGGTCACCGTAGGAATCACTCCGACCCTGAGTTGTCCCCGTATCTGCCCCTCGGCTGCCGCCGCGTCGACCGCGGCCCGTTCGGCAGCCTCCAAACTGGTCCTCGCGGCGGGAAGGAACGCGCTGCCAGCGGCGGTGAGCTCCACGCGCCGGCTGGTGCGCGCGAACAATTTGACGCCGAGTTCTTTCTCTAGTGCTTTGACCTGGTGACTGAGCGCGGACTGCACCACGAAACACCGCGCAGCGGCACGGGTGAAGCTTGCTTCTTCCGCGACGGCGACCACGTACCGCATCTGCTGCAACTCCACCCACCTATCTTGTCTGTAGATAGGTGAGATGACAAGCATGCGTTGGACTCATCGATACTCGCGCCCGCACCCTGGATGTATGAGCACCACTACAGCAACCCAGACGCCCGTCACCGTGTCCGATCTCGCCGGTGTGACGATGCTGACCGCGCTCACACCCGTCGTGTGGGGCACGACCTACATCGTCACTACCGAGTTTCTACCCGCTGGGCATCCGATGTTCGCGGCGCTGATGCGGGCCCTACCCGCAGGCATACTCGCTTTGTTGCTTTCACGAACCCTGCCTCGAGGTCACTGGTGGTGGAAGGCGCTGGTCCTGGGCACGCTCAACATCGGCCTGTTCTTCCCGTTGCTGTTCCTCACCGCGCAGAGGCTACCCGGTGGTGTGGCCGCAACGTTGGGCGCAATCCAGCCGATCATCGTGGCATTCCTGGCGGTCGCGATCCTCGGGGAACGGCTCTCCCGGTGGCGGTTGGGTTGGGGCGTGGTCGGGGTCGCCGGTATCGGCCTGGTCGTCCTTGGCCCGGGCGCGAGCCTCGACGCCGTTGGCGTCCTAGCAGGACTTGCCGGGGCGGCGTCCATGGCGCTTGGGATCACGCTCACTAAGCGGTGGGGCCGTCCCGAAGGTGTGAGCGCGATCGCACTAGCCGGATGGCAACTCACCGCTGGCGGCATCGTTCTCCTGATCCCAACCCTGGCGATCGAAGGAAGCCCCCAACAGATCGACGCACCAGCTGTGGGCGGCTACCTATGGCTCGGCTTGGTCGGCGGCCTCCTCGCCTACACGCTCTGGTTCGCTGGCATCCGCCGACTCCCCGTCACCGCGACCGCCCTGCTCGGACTGCTTTCCCCCCTCACGGCAGCCGCCCTGGGGATCCTCTTCCTCGGTCAACTCCTCAACCCCGTCCAAGTCGCAGGATTCATCCTCGC